>NZ_JBIWJT010000050.1:0-69350 GCF_044765325.1 Embleya sp. NPDC127516
CTCTTTGGGCGTTCTTTCCCGCGTGTTCCTGTTGTTGGGGGGGCCCCGCGGTTTCCGTTTGGGGGGGCACACGGGCTTTGCGGGGGGGGTTTTTAACTTTTGGGTGGCAACCCCCCGCGGCCGTTGTTCGTATCTGCTCGATTCGGTTCCGCCGGCCTGCTCGATGGTGCATCGTGGAAGCCCGCACGGGGGTGTACGGGTGTTGGCCGAATAACGGTTCGGAACCGAGCGTGTCCCAGTGATCGCGATCGGTGCCCGTTACCCCTCGCGTTGCTGCTAGAACGTTGCCGAACACCCGAGGTGTGCCTCGCGCCCGCGGGGCCGACAGCAGGGGGGACGCCACATTGGTGCTGCCTGTCCGCCGGGGAGCGCCACGGCCGGCGCCCTCCACACGGCGTCCACGACGGTTGGCCTGCGCGGTTCTGCTCGGCGCGCTCGCCCTGGCCCTGATACCCGGCCCGGCCGCCCGGGCGGCCGACCCCGCGGTGGGTGACCCCGGCCTCAAGGTCGCGCCCATCTCGTACGTGGTCCTGGCCGACGAGTCCGGCAGCCTCAAGGGCCCCGACCTGGACCGGGAGAAGGACGCCGCCGCGCTCGCCGCGCTCGGCGAGCTCTCGCCCGAATCGCGCGTGGGGGTGGTCGGCTTCGGCAGCGGCAGCGGCGTCAAGCCGCCGGTGGACGTGGTCTGTCCGATGACCGCGGTTTCCGATCCGGCGGTGGCCACGTGCGCGGACAAGCTGCACGCGCGCACCGATCAGGAGGGCAACAACACCGACATCCCGGCCGCGATCAGGCAGGGCGTGAGCATGCTGCGCTCGGCCCCCGCCGGCCAACCCAAGGTCCTGTTCGTGCTGACCGACGGCGCGATGGCGGTCGCGCCCGGCGAGGGCTACGGCACCGACGCCGCGCGGATCCCGGGCGAACTCGACAAGGCCCTGACCACCGCGCTGACCGAGGCGAAGGCCGCGGGCATACAGATCTGGCCACTGGGCTTCGGCAGCGGGATCGACGCCGCCCAACTGAACCGGATCGCGGACGGCGGCGCACCCTCGATCTGCTCGAATCGCCCCGAGGACAAGCCCAAGGCGATCACGGTCAAGGACTCCGGCGAGGTCGTGCAAACCCTGCGCAAGGCCTTCGGGACCGCGCGCTGCGCCGGGGTCACCCAGACCGACTCGACCGACGTCAACGGCGAGGCCGACCTGAACGTGACGATCCCGGCTATCGCCACCGACGTGGTCATCCAGGTGCAGAAGGCCAACGAGCACATCGAGACCACGTTCTTCGACCCGGACGGCAAGCAGGTCGACAACGCGCCCGGCACCGAACACCGCGGGCAGGGCTCGCGGACCGAGACGCTGCGGGTCACCGACCCCGTCGCGGGCAAGTGGCGGATCCACCTCAAGGCGCCCGCCGGGGCGTCCGGGCCGGTCAGCGCGGCCGCGCTGTGGCAGGGCGTGGTCAAGTCCTACGTGCAACTCAACCCGCCCCAGCCGACCGCGGGCGAGCCGGTGAAGTTCAGCGTCTTCCTGCAGACCCGGGAGAAGAACCTGACCGATCCGGCCGCGCTCAAGGGCGTCGTGGTGTCCGGGCACATCGAGGGTCCCGGGCTCAAGGCCGACATCCCGCTCCGGGCCGGCGACAAGGGCGAGTTCTTCAGCGACTACCGGATTCCGGCCGGGACCACCGGTCAGGTCAGCTTCACCGGCACCATCACCGCGCCGGGCGTCTCCGGCACCCGCGAGGTCAAGGCGGTCACCCTCGGCGGCGGGCCGGCCTCGGCCCTGGCCGAGATCCGCTGGGGCGACACCACGATCGAACCCGGCGGCAGCGTCGCGGGCACGGTGTCCTGGAAGGTGAACGACACCAGGCCGCACACGCTGCGCGTGGTCGCCGACTTCCCGGCCGACACCGGAGTGCGGATCACCGGGGCCGAGCAGAAGGTGACGGCCGGCTCCGACGAGTTCGGCTTCAAGCTCGCCTTCGGCAAGAACATCGCCAAGGGCGACCACACCGGCCGGGTCCGGGTGCTGGACACCACCGACGGCGACAAGGTGCTCTTCGAGACCACCCGCACCGTCACCGTCGAACCGCCGCCCGGCTTCTGGGATCGATACCTGTGGATGGTGATCGGGGCCGTCGTGCTGATCGCACTGCTGCTCGGCCTGCTCGGCTACCTCGCCAGGCGACGTGGACGCGCGCGGCGGATCGGACCGATCGCGCTGCGCCTGTACCGCGACGGGCAGCCGATCGGCGTGGAGACCCGGCCGCTGGACGAGCGGGCCGAGGCGATGTGGTTCCGGCTGGACACCACCGGCTTCCCGCCCCAACTGATCCCGCTGTATCAGCACGAACCCGGAACCTCGTGGATCGTGCGGCGGACCGCGGCGACGGGCACCCTGGACGTGGAGACCCCGTTGGGCGCGCATCTGCACCTGGACATGGGCCGGTCCACCGAGATCGAACCCGGGCTGGCGCTGGGCTGCACGGACGACCGCGTCCAGGGCGGGTCGCCGACCGAGGGCTCCGCCTCCGGTGATCCCTACAACCCCTACGGCTCCGCCGCGCCCACGGCCGCGCCCCCGCGCCCCTACGGCGAGGGCGCCTACGGATCCGACCAGCCGTACAACCCGTACGGCCCGTACGGTTCGGGACCCGCCTCGGATCCCGGGCCCGGTGCGGGCCCCGACGACACCACGTTCGGCTACGGACCACCGCGCTAGTGCCCGGGCCGGGAACGCTCACCGCTTCCCGGCCGCGGCACCGGTCCCCGACGCGGGATCCGAGTCACCCGAGCTCGCACGTCACGCACTTTTCGAGGAGGGCCCGTGGCAGCGCAAGGCCGCAGGGGCATGTCCATCCACCAGTCCATGCTGTTCGTGGGCCTGGGCGGCACCGGATGTCTGATCGGAGCCGAACTCGAGCGACGGCTGCGCGAGGAACTGTGCGGCGCCGACGGCACCGGCCTGATGCAGCGGCTCGGGGGCCAACTGGCCCCCTACCAACTGCCCAACTGCATCCAGTTCGTCTATGCCGACCTCAACGAGAACGAGTTGCAGCGCCAGCGCTTGCGGGCCGCACCGCCCGCGCATCGGGCCGCCGCGGATCGCAACGCGCATCTGACCACCCAACTCGTGCCGCCGCTGAACACCTATCCGGAGGTGGCCCGTTCGCTGCGGATCAACGCGGCGGAGGAGACCATCCCGTGGCTGCCCGCCCGCGAGGGCGAGCCACGCGTGACGCCGCTGCGGCGCGGTGCGGGGCAGTTGCCCACCGTCGGGCGCGCCGCGCTGTTCGAGACCTTCCGGCACGGACTCGCGCCCGCGATGGACCCGTTGCGTCGCGCGGTCGGCCTGATCAGCAACGGCAACGACCACCTGATGGCGCTCAGCGGCAGCCAGAACAACCGCAACACGTGCGACGTGTTCGTCGCGTTCTCGATCGCCGGCGGCACCGGTTGCGGGATCTTCTACGATTACCTGCACCTGATCGGCGAGGCGTTCTCGCAGGGTTACGACGGGATCAAGATCTATCCTCTGGTGCTGATGCCGTCCGCGTTCGACGAGGAACGCGGCGGCGGCCGGCCCGCGGTGCTCAACGCCGGTCGGGCGCTGCTGGACCTGTTCCAATTGGTCGACGACCAGAACGGGCAGTACGCGCAGGAGGAACTCGACACCGGACTCGGCGCGCCGGCGGGCAATCTGGCCGTGCGCTACCCCGGTCTGGAGTCCACCCGGCTCAAGGCGGGCACCGTCCAGACCGGCTTCCTGTTCAGCCGCACCAGCGGGATCGAGCGCGAGGACCTGCACCGCTCGGTGGTCTCCCTGGTGATGTCGCTGATCGGCACCGGCCTCAACCCGGGCGGGGCCGAGTTGGAGAACGCGGTCATCCAGGGCGACCTGTACCAGTCCTTCGCGGACAGCTTCATCAACGAGGGCGTGCGCCGCGAGGTGCCCGCGCCCAGCGGGATCGGCGCCTGCGGGGTGTCCACGAGCCTGGTCGCGTCGATGACCGTGCCGGTGGACGAACTCGCCGACATCGTCGCCGGCCGGCTGCTGGCCCAGGCGGTGCGCGATCTGACCTCGGACGTGCGGGTGTCCTCCGAGGCCAACCTGGAGCAGATCAAGTCGTTCATGTCGGTGGCCGGTCTGAGCGAACTGTGGTTGTGCGCGCCGCCGCACGTGGCCGACCCGTCGCCGGCCAAGGGCGCGGCGGGCATCATGCAGGCGCTCAACGCGCGTACCCGGGCGATGGAACAGGCGCTGCGCCAGCAGGAGGCCCAGTTGCGGGCGCACACCGCGCAATTGGCCGAGGACTTCAACCACGCCCGCGGCATCCGCCAACTGCTCGCCGACGGAGACCTGTTCCGGGCCCGTCGGGTGCTCTTCGGCGACCGCAGGCTGTACAGCGACGCGGACCGGCCGGGAGTGGCCGGCCTGCTCGCGCACTGCAGCACCGAACCCACGCCGCCGCCCGGGATCACCGTGAACGCGCCGCACATCCCGGCGATCAAGGACCGCGCGGGCGGGGTGGTCAAGGCCAAGTGGGGCGACCCCGAGGTGCAGCGCGCGCTGAACGCGCAGCAGCAGTGGTTCGAATGGCGCTCACGCCGCAACTGGCACGCCCAGTGGGGCGGTCAGGCCGAGGTGTGGGATCGCAAGATGGTCTATCTGCGGCACGTCGTGGACGGCCTGGCGCAGTCCTTCAACGACCACCGCGACCAGGAGGAGGCGAACTTCGGCCGGGCCACCCGGGAGTTGTACCGCCAGCGCTCCGGGGTCTCCTACCTGTTGCCGCCGCAGGGCAATCTGGAGTCGTTCTACCGCCAGGTGCTGCGCCGCTTCGTGGACCGCGAGCGGCTGCCCGAGACGGCCGGCGCCGCGCAGATCGTCGGCAAGCTGCTCGGCACGAGCATCTGGCAGCGCGCCTACGAGATGGGCGAGGAGCGCGAGGGCGGCCCGGCCGCCGTCACCTATGTGCGCGACCAGATCAAGCAGCACGTCAAGACCCTGTTCGTGCAGGCGGGCGAGCTCAACGCGCAGCCGCTGCTGCCGCCGGTGCGCGACCTGCTCACGCGCGCGGCGACCCGGCGCGGGGTCGCGGTGGGCGAGGAGGACCTCGAACAGTTCGTGCAAAAGCTCGCGGGCATGTTGCCCAACGGCTTCTCGCCCGAGGGCAGCGGCGAACTCAAGGTGCTGATCGCCCATCCGGGCACCTCGCACGACTCGGACGTGCGGCAGTACCTGGAACGCATGTTGAACATCCCCAACGAGCCGTCCCGCAAGATCGAGTTCCGCGCGGTCGAGCAGGAATCGATCGTGGTGGTGCTCTTCCGCAGCGCGATGAGCCTGACCGAGGTGCCCGAGGTGCGCCAGGTGCTCGCCCAGTGGTCGCGCTCGCTGGACCGGCAGGACCCGGTCGACTTCCTCAAGTGGCGCCAGCGGCTGGGCTTCACCTACGACTGGCTGGCCACCACCGAGGGACACCGGGTGTACATCCTGCACCGGCTGCTGTGCGCGATGTGGAATGGGCAGGTCGAGGTGGGGCGCGGGGACCGGTCCTCGCCCGAGGTGATCGACATTCGGCTGCCGCACGGGCCGACCGTGATGCGGCTGCCGCTGCGCCCGTTCGATCGGGCCTCCTCGTGGGGCAGCCTGCTGCGCGCCTACGAGGAGTGGACGCTGACCGACGACGCCTCGGTACGCCGGGAGTTCGCCAAACAGTTGATGCTCACCTACCCGGAGGGGCTGGGCGCGCGCGTGGGCGAACCCTCGGCGCTGTATCGGCACTTCGTGCACGAGGTGGCGCCGCGGCAGGTCAAGGTGCTCAAGGAGCTGCGCGATCGGCTGCCGGAGCGCAGCCGGGGCTGGGCGGAGGAGCTGCTGCGGTTGTGGGAGATCACCCTGCCCGCCGCGCTCGACCTGCCCTTCCCGCACCAGGCCACCACCCGCAACTCGCTGCGCGAGTTGGAGTACGACGACTCGGGGCCGGTCGACGAGTACGGGTACGACGGGGGCCGCGCCGAGCGCGACCGGGCACCGGACGAGTGGGGCCGCGCGCGGGACGAGCGCGGCTTCGAGCGGGATCGGCGGGCGGGCGACCGCAGGCGCGACGAGCGCGACGAGCGGGACGAACGGGACGAGCGCGCCGAGCGCGCCGAGCGCGAGTGGCGTGAGGGGCAGCGGCCGCAGAGTCGGGACGGCCGGGAGTGGGAACGGCGGGACGGGCGCGACCCGGGCGAACCGGCGTTCGACCGGGGCGAACCGGATCGGCGCGACGGGCGCGCGCCCAGGGGCCCCGAGCGGTGGCACGACGCGAGCGAGTCGCCCGAGTTGCCCGACACCCGCGACCTGGGGCGGCCGAGCCTGGACAAGCCGGAGCCGCGCGACCGGGGTCGACAGGACCGGGGCGACCGGGACCGGCACGAGGCCCCGGAGCGGCCGCCGGGTCCGCAACGGCGCGGCCGGCACGAGCCGTACGACCCCTACGATCCGTACGACCCGGGCGAGCCGCGCGAGGCCCGCGGGCCGCTGGACCCCCGGCACGCCGGCGACGCGCACGACCCGTATCGCGACCGTGACCCGCGCGATCCGTTCGACCCGCGCGAGCGAACCGGGCGCGACGACGCGGATCCCGACGATCGCACGGTGCGCCTGGACGGCCTGGACGGGACCCTGCGGTTGCCCGACGAGCACGACGACCGCGAGCTGCCCGGGGGTGGCTGGTGACCGACTCCGTCGACCCGGGCGTGCCGCGCCCGTTGGTGATCGTCGTCGACCTGCGCACCGAGTACGACACGGTGCTGGCGGCCAGGCGGTTCGCCGACGTGCAGACCGCGTACGCCCGCACCCGGGTGCCCGCGGGCACCCGCAACGTGGACGCGGACCGCGTGCTCGTGCTCGACTCGGTCGAGGAACTGGTCGCCCACCGGCAGGCGTACGAGCGGATCTTCGCCGGCATGTACAGCAAGGTCGTGTGCGTCGCGGTCGGCGCGCCCGTGGACGGCTCGATCGTGCTGCGCCGCCCCGGCCAACTCGCGGGCAGCGACGCGGCCACGCTGTGGGTCGGCGACGTCCGGGGCACGGACTGGGCACCGGGCCGCGCGCCCGGTGTGACGCTCAGCCCCGACGACGCGGACGCCCTCGCGCCGCTGGTGGACGTGCTCACCCAGCCCGAGGTGTTCGACCACGTGCTCGCCGGCGTGACCGAGATGCCCCGCTCGATCGCCGCGCCCGGGATGACCGCGTTCGTCCAGCGCATCCGCGACGACGCGGTACAGCGGGCCCGGATCCGCGCGGTACAGCGACTGTCCGGCGCCGAGGGCGGCGTGGACGAGCCGTGGCCCGAACCGCTCGCCGCGCTCGCCGACGACCAGGGCCCGGGCCCGGTCGCCGCCGGCGGCATCCGCGAATGTGTGCGTGCGGACAGCCCGCTCGGCGGCCGGTGGGCACACGCCGACCAGGGCTTGGGGCACGCGCAACGACGCCTGTCGCTGCTTGCCGGCCCGCTCGCGCTGTACGGCTCGGCGGGTCACGACGGGCGCCCGATCCACGAACAGGTCGCCGACGCCGCGACCGCGCTGCTCGAGTACCGCGACCTGGTCCGGCAGACCGTGGGCCGCGGCGCGGCCGGCCTGGACGCGGACGGGCGGGCCTGGTTGGACCAGGTCGGCGTGCTGATCCCGGAGCCGCCCGGCGTGGGCGCGACCTCGGTGGCCGGCGCGCTGTACGAGCGCACCGCCGCCGCCTTCGACCGGCCCGAGGGCCTGCGCGGACTGGCCGAGCGGCTGCGCGAGCTGGCCGACCGGATCGCCCCGGGCGCGGGTGCCTCGCGAGCCCACGAGGTGGACCGGACCTGCTCGGACGCCTTCCTCGGGCACTACCTGCGCCCGGCCGCGTTCCCGCTCGGCCCCGGGCACGTCGGGGTGGTCGGCGCCGCGCTGGTCGGCTCGTTCCTGACCGCGCTGTGGCCCGCCTTCGGGGTGGTCGGCGCGGGCCTGGCGGTGCTGCTCGCGGTGCTCGGGTCGACCCTGATCACCGTGCGCCGCCCCGACCGCGCGGGCCGCCCGACGCTGCCCGGCGAGGCGCTGCCGATGATCGTCGTGGCCGGCCTGGTCGCCCTGGTCGGCGCGGTCTGCGGACTGCTCGCCGGACGGGCGTGGGATCCACCGACCGGCGTGGGTCCGCTCGCGCTGGTGCTCGGCCTGGCCGTACTCGTGGTGCTGCCCGGCGTGGACTGGACGGTGCGGGTCCGGCGCTGGGAGCGCGCGTTGGCGCTCGGCGCGGCCACCCGGGCGTTGCACGCGCTGCACGCGCTGCTGGTGCGCACGGTGTGGAACGACTGGGCGCTGGCCGGTCCCCGGCGCGAGGCGGTGGACCGGGCGACCGTGCTGGCCGCGCTGCTGGAGGAGAGCGCCAAGACGCTCGCCGAGGACGCGGCGGTGATCGAGCGGCAACTGACGGGCGAACCGGTGGGGCCCGACCCGGGCGCGCCCGCGTTCGGCACCGCCGGCTACCCGACCCCCGGCCGCCCCGCGCCGCCCTCGGCCCCGCCGCCGAGCGCGGGCGCGAGCCTGTACGACACCGTGCTCGCCGACCTGGTGGACGGGCTGCACGCCGCGTTCGAACCGCTGTGGCCGCTGCTCGAACGCGACCCGGCGGAGGCCTCGCGGCGCGGCGCGCGACCCGAACTGCGACCGGTGCTGCGTGCCTACGCCGACCACCTCGCGCACAACGGCGTCCAAGCCGCGCCGCCGTTCGCGCGCCGGGCCCAGGACCGCCCGCACGTGGGCGACACGGCCGGCGGCGACGCCGAACGCATCGCCGAACTGCTCGGCCAACCCGCGGACCGATCCATGCTGCAACTGTGCGCGGCCGACCAGCTGGTGCTGCTCGACCACGCCCCATCGCACACCCGCAGCGTGCGTTTCGCACCGCGCGGGGTGCGTCCGGCCGTCCGCGAGGCACTGCGCGACCGCGGCTCCGGGCACCTGATCGAGCACGAACTGGTGTGGACCGGCGGTGGCCGGATGGCCGGTGTCCTGCGCCTGATGCCGCTGCTGCCGGGCTCGGTGGACGACGCGCGGATGTGGGAGGAGAGCGCGGACGGCGCGCCGACCCAAGACCTCGGCGAGCCGGGCGCACGCCGCGACGACGGGTGGGCGTCGTGAGCGGGCCGGGCGCGCCCGGGCGCGCGGGCGAGGCCCGGGAGGAGAAGCTCGGGTACACCGACCCGGAGGGCCGCTCGGTGGAACGCCGCGTCGAGTTCGGCCCGGACCGGCCGACCCGGCCCGGCGAGCCCTTCCGGGTCCGCGACGTGCGCGACGTGGAGGACGGCAGCACGTTCGTACAAAAGCGCCTGGGCCCGCTGGACGCGCGCCGCCGGGTCGGCGCCGAGGCCGCCCTGGAGACCGAGATCCGGGTGCTGCTCCGGCTCGTGCGCACCTTCGGACCGGCCGGCTACCCGCGCGAACTCGCCCTGGTGGCCGGGCACGACTTCGACGGCGTCGAGCCGTTCGTGCTGCTGGAGGCGGCGCCCTGCCCACCCGCCGAGGACGTGGTCGGCAAACTGCTGACCGAGGAACAGGAGGCGTTTCGCCGCGCGCTCTTTCGCACCGTGCGCCACCTGGAGACGGCCGGCGTCGTGCACGGCGATCTGACCCCCGCCAGTGTGCGCTGGCAGCGCGAGCAACGCCGTTTGTACGTCGCCGACTTCGGCCACGCCGCGCTCGCCGGGGAACCGCGCAGCAGCCTGGGCACCGCTCTGTGGGCCGCGCCGGGCCCGCTGCGCGGTCCCGGACCCGCCGACCCGCGCGACGACCTGTGGTCGGCCGCCCAGGTCGCCTACCACGTCACCACCGGCCGCCCGGTCCGCCAAGGTCTGATCCCGGTCGGCGTGGAGAGCCAAGGCGTGTTGTACGACCTGCTCCAAGGCGTGTTCGAGCAGGACCCGCTGCGCCGGCCGGGCGCGGCGGAACTGCTGCGCCGGCTGGCCGAGCCGGACCCTTACGTGCGCGGCTACGCCCAGTACGACCCGCTCGCCGAGGGCCGACGCGGCTACGAGGCGGCCCTGGAACGCAAGCGCACACGGATGCCGTTGGCCGGCCAACCGCCGCCGCGACACGACCCGCCCGACGCCGGCGGACCCAGGTCGCCGTCGGTCCCGCCCAAGCCCGCGAACCCGCCGGCCGCCGAGCCCAGGCCGAGCCGGTTCCGGCTCTTCGGAAAGAACCAACCCGGTTGAACGCGACGGCAGGTGAGGTCGGCTGATGTTGCATCAGATCGTGTACCGCTGGGACCCCGACGGACTGCTCGGGCGTCGCGGCGTGGTCCCGGTCGCCACGTCGCTGGGGCGCGACGAGGTCTTCGGCTGGCATACCCGGACCCGGCTGGCCGAGGCGGTCACGGTGGACTACGGCGATCCCGCCTGCCCGGCCTCCAGCGTGTGTCTGCTCGACACCCCGCTGGGCGTAGCGCTGATCCGGCGCGAGTTCGCCCCGGACGCGCACCAGCGGCTGAACAACTCCGCACACGTCCTGGTCGGCCCCCGGGACAGCATCGCGCCGTTCGACGCCATCGCGTGGGGCTCGCTGGCGACCCGCGCACCCGGCGCGCTCGACCTGGACCGGATCCCGCCCGGCTACGGCCTCAAGCCGCTCGCCGACGAGCGGCTGGCCGAGGCCTTCGAGATCGCCGCCGGGGACCTGCACGAGCGGGCCCGCCGGCTAGGCGACCCACTGGAGGTGCTCACCGCGGCGGTGCTGCGCCGGCCCCGGGCCCGGATGGCCCTGCTGCCGGCCACCGCCGAAGACGCCACCGTGCTGCTGTGGGGACTGCAACACCTGCTCACCGCGCTGCTCCCGGGGCCGTGGACGTTCTCCACGTTCGAGGTCGACGACACCGCCCCCGATCCCAAGGGCGCGCCGCGCTTCGTCACGCTGCCCCGCGTGCCCGGGACCGCGCCGGGGACCCGGGTACGGGTCGACCTGACCGGGAACGGCGAGCCGTTCGACGCGCACCGCGAACTCGCCCGGCGGATGGTGAAGCACTACGTGGGAGAGGGGTGGGCGGGCTTCCACCGACTCCTGAACACGCCCACCGAGGTGCACACGCTGCCCGAGGCGACCCGCGTGGAGGCGATCCGCAGCCGCCTCGACGGGCTCGCCCCCCGCCCGGAACCGCGCGCCCGACCGCGCCGAACCTCGCCGAATTCGCCCGGCTCACCCGGGGAACCGGTCGAGCCGCCGCACGAGGGCACCCGCGAGATGCCCCGTACACCGCCCACGCCGACCGCGTCCGCGACCTCCTCCACGGCCGCTCCGACCGCCGGCCCCGTCGACTCGAATCGAGCCGTGGTGCGCTGCCCCTACTGCCTGGACCTGGTCCGCTGGGACGAGAACGACCTCTACGAACGCGACGACCGACTGCGCTACGAACGGGTGGACCTGAGCACGGTCACCGACCCGGTCAAGCGGCACGACCGGATGCGCGCGACCTTCATGCGCTGCCCCAACCCCACCGGGGACGAGGAGCGTGAACACTTCCTGCCGACCAACTACCTGATCCACGAGCCGCCGTTGGTGGTCGGCCTGATCGGGGACGGCCTCTCCGGCAAGACCCACCTGCTCGCCGCGATGATCGCCGAGATCGACGCGGGCGGGCTGCGCCCGTACGGGGTCACCCATCAGCCGGTGGACCCCGCCCAGCATCAGGACTACCTGCACAACCGGGTCGACCCGCTCCAGCGCGGCCACATGCTCGCGACCACGGTCAACCACCAGGGCAACCTGGTCCAGTTCGCCGACGCGCTGCTGCTGCGCTCGGGCGGTCGGAGCCGACCGATCGCGTTCTTCGACGTCAGCGGCGAGGACCTGGCCAGGGGCGGCCGGGAGATGCAATTCCTGGCCGCCGCCGACGCGTTCGTGTTCGTGGTGGACCCGGTGGTCGCGGTCGACCTGCCGGAGCTGCGCCGACTGACCGGCGAGACCGAGGACATGCCGGGGACCCGGCGCGGCGACCGGACCTTCGCGGCGGTGATGGACCGGTTGCCGCGTCGGGCGGAACTGCTCGACCAGCCGGTCACGGTCGCGGTGACCAAGTCCGACCTGATCCGCTTCGAGCCGCCCGTGGACGCGTGGCTGGGCTCGCACGCGCCGCGCGCAGGTGTGGTGGACCCGGCCAGGGTGGCCGCCGAGAGCCGGGACGTGTACTCGTTCCTGTACGCCCACGACGCGGCGGCCTGGCTCAGCCCGTTCGAGGAATTCCGGCGCTGCACGATGCACTTCGTGTCGGCCACCGGCGCGCGCGACCGGGACGGCCGGTTCCCCGGCGGCATCCGGCCGCGCCGGGTTCTCGAACCCGTCGTGTCGATCCTCGCGATGTGCGACATGCTCGATCAGGCCGGCAGCGAGCGGGTGGGGGTGTGAGATGGCATCGGACACCGGAGCGGACGAGGCGGATCGGCTGGATCAGATCGTCTATCGCTGGAGCTACGGGAACCTGCTCGGCCACAAGGGCATGGGTCCGGTCGCCACCTCGCTGACCTTCGACCGCCTGCGGGACTGGCACGGGGGTCTGGACAGCCATGTCTCGATGGACCGTTCGCTGCCGGAGACGCCCGAGTGGAGCGTGTGCCGGGTGCGGCTGGAGGAGCGGCACGCGCTGATCCTGCGCGAGGCCGCGATCCACGGCACCAACCGGCCCGGCAACAACGCCCACGTGCTGCTCGACCCCGGTCTGCGGGTGCAGGCGCACACGATGCTGGCGATCGCGTGGCTGCACGGCCGGCACGGCGGTGGACTGACCGGATCGCACGTCCGGCTCGCCGACGTGCCGGACACCGTGCCGATGCGCGGCGCCTCGATCCGCCCGGACGCGTTCGACCCCGACGTGCACGAGGACATCCGCCGGCACGCGCGCGACCACGCGGAACTGGTCGAGATCGTGCTCGCGGCGGTACTGCGCGACCACCGGCGGCACTTCACCCTGCACCTGGACGACGTCGGCCCGGACATCGTGCCGCTGCTGTGGGGCGTGTTCGACCTGGCGCAGTGGGTGGCGCCCGGGCGATGGACCTTCTCCACCTACGAGACCAGCGACGCGATGGTCAAGCCGCGCTTCGTGCTGGTCCCGCGCTGGCCCAACACCCCCGAGCCGGCCAACCGGCTGCGGATCGACCCGCGCGCCGAACCGCAGCCGGGGCGGGACGTGTTCCGCGACGCCGCCGGGATCCTGGTCCAGCAGTACTGCACCCGTCCGTGGGAGGAGGTGCAGCGCACGCTGGTCAAGATCGACGCGGCGGCCCGGCCCGGCGCGTCGTTCCTGGACCGCGCCAACCTGGTGCGCGACCTCGAACCGGACGCGACGCGCCTGGTGCGCGCGGTCGACCCGGCGCCCCGCGAGGATCCGGCGGCCGGGACGAGCGGGTCCGACGACCCGGGCCGGGGGTGGTCGGCGGCCGGGTACTCCGACGATCCGGGGGTGACCGGCTACACGGACACCTGGGCCACCGACGACGAGTCGGACGGGTTCGACGACGCGTACGAGTCGGACGAGTCGGACCGGTCGTACGAGAGCGATGAACCGGACGGGCGGGACGAGCGGGACGCGCGCAACGGGCGGCACCCGGACAGCGGGTACGTCCCGCTCGACGAACCCGACGCGTGGGGCGCTCGGCGTAATGGGTGGGACACGTTCCGGGGCGACGGGGGGCACATACCCAGGGTCGGTGAGCGGGACCGGCGGGACGGGCGCGAGTCGGATCGGTCGATCCCGCCGCCGGGCGGCCCGCCCGTACCCGTACCGCCCCGCCCGGACCGACTCGTGCCCGCCCGGCCCGAGTCGGGCGGATCCGAGAGTCGCCCGGCGCTGCCGACGGCCGACTCCGGGCGGACCGGGCGCGGCACGATGGACTGGCCGACCTGGGAGGCGTTGCACGCGACCCGGTCCGGCTTCGAGGCGCTGGGACTGGCCGCCGGCGAGATCTTTCGGTCCAACGGCCACGAGACGCGGGAGTTCCGCGAGGCGCTGGAGCGGGTCGACCCGGACACGCTCGCGGTCGCGCTGCTGCTCGCCGGGCCGCCGCTGCTGACCCCGGTGGTCTACCGCCTGGCCCAACTCGTGCACCGCACGCACGAGGAGCGGCGCCGGCTGGACAAGCACACCCAGGCCGCCTTCGCGACGGTGCTCGCTCGGCTGCACGAGGACATCAAGACCCTCGACGGCTGCGGCGTGCCGCGCGAGTCGCTGAGCCTGTTGTTGTGGGAGATGACCGAGCGCGTCGTCGCACACGGCAGACTCGGCACTTTCGGTACCGACGTCGCGGGCACGGTCTGGCGGCTTCGTACGTCGTTTCGGGTGTGGGAGGACTATCGGCGGGCCCTGTGGAGCGCGCTGCGATCCACCCGCTATCGCGAGTCGTTCCTGCTCGAATACGGTCGGCTCGCCCTGGAGGACCTCGACAGCACGCCGGACAGGACGGAAGCGCAGCCATGACGGTACGGACGGCGCAGCCGCGCGGGAAGGACACACCGACCGCCGCCGACGCGGGCGGGTTTCGGCAGATCGTCTACCGACGCCAAGAGGACAGCCTGCTCGGCGGGCGCGGCCTGGGGCCGATCGCGGCCTCCGTGTCCCGGGACGAACTCCCGGGCTGGCACGACGAGGTGCGCGAGCACGTCGCGGTCGACGCGGACGATCGCGGCGCGCCGGTGACCAGCGTCGCGCTGGTGCACACCGGTCGGGGCGCCGCGGTGATCCGGCGCGAGTACGTGGTCGACGGGAACAACGCGCGGGTTCTGCTCGACCCGGGCCGCGACCTGGGCCCGCACGCCGCGCTGGTGCTCACCCAGGACGCGGTGTGGGCGGGCGAACCCGCCCTGGAGGATATCCCGCGCGGTTACGGACTGGCCCCGCTCGCACCGGACTTCGTGGCACGCGCGCTGGACGCGCACGCCGAACGGCTGCGCGGGCGGGCTCGCGAGCAGGCCTATCTGCTGGAGGTCGCGGTCGCCGCCGTGCTGCGCCACCCGGGCCGGTTCTTCTCGTTTCAACAGCGGGACGTCGGGATCGACCCGGTGCCGATGTTGTGGGGGCTCTCCGACCTGCTGCTGTGGCTGGTGCCGGTGTCCTTCACGTTCTCCACGTTCGAGACGCTGGACCACTCGGCCAAGCCGAGGTTCGTGGTGTTGCCGCGCCGGCCCCGGGACGCGCAGCCGTGGGCGGGTCGCTATCGACTGGTGGTCCGGGAAGAGCCCAAGGCGGGTTCGGATGTGCACGCGCACGCGGCGGCGCTGCTGGTGAGCCGGTACACCGACACCGACTGGCCGGGCATCCACCGGCTCCTGGAGGGCATGCGCGACCTGCGCCGGTTCCCGCACGAGCGGGCCGAGGAGCGCTCCCGGGAGATCTGCACCCGGCTGGGCCGGTGGAGTGCGGCCCCTCGAACGCCGGTCGCGGAGGTCGTGGCGCAGGCCGAGGAGGTCGCCGAGGCCGCGTCGGAGCCGGTTCCCGAGCCCGCCCTGGTGGCCGCGGTGGTCCCGGCACGGGTCGAGCGGGTCGAACGGGTCGCGTCGGCCGAGCGGGTCGAGCGCGAGCCGCGGGTGGTCACCGTGTCGGCGGCCGAGGAGGAGCCGGCCTTCCCGTACGCGGCGGAGCCGGTCCGGACGTCGGTGTCGGCGCGAGCCGAGGCGCCGGCTCCCTCGTCCGCGGCCTCGTCCCCGTCCTCGCCGTCTTCGGCGACGGCGCGTGCGGGGGAACCGGCGGAGGCCGCCGAGGCCGCGGACGTGACCTGGTACGCCGACGACGGCGCGGTGTTCGAGGAGATCGAGGACGCCTTCACCGGGCCCTGGCCGGGTTTCGAGGAGGAGCGCGGCGAGCTGCCGATACCCGCCCTGCCGTTCGCCGAGGACGACCCGGACACCGACGCGGATGCCGGGGCCGGGGCCGATCCCGAGTCCGGCGGCGCGGGCAGTCCGCCCGCACCGGGCGCGCTGCCCGCGAGCGCCGGCAACGCGCCGTGGAGCATGTGGGCCGGGTACGGCATCCCGGACACCGAGGTGGACAAGATACGACGCGCGGTCAAGCGCCTTCCGGACAAGCCCACGCTGCGCGAGCGCGCGCTCGGCGGCGGCGCGGCCAAGACCGAGGTCGCCGGCATCGACAACATCGTCACGCTCGCGGTCGCGCTGCGCCTCGCCGATCTACGGGTGTTGCCGGTGCTCGCGGACCGGCTGACCACTCGGCTGGAACAGCGCCGACGGCAGCTCGCGCCGGAGGCCTGGAACCCGGACGACCTGCTGGCGATGCGCGAGACGCTGCTGGACGCCGAGCAGTTCGGCGACCGCCTCGACGCGTCCGGCGCGGGCGAAAAACGCACCCGCAAGCTGTTCGAGCAACTGCTCGTGGTGGTGCTCGCGCCCAAGACCGACACCAAGGGCGTGCTGCGCCAGATCGCGATCTGCGTGCTCTCCGACCGCCGGGACCGCTCACCGAACCCGCTGATCGAGGAAATCCTGCTCAACTCCCAGTGGGGCGAGGAGTTCCGCACCGAACTGGGCCGGCGCTGGGCGGAGCAGAACCCGCCGCGCTGACCGCCGGCCGCGCGATGGGGTGACCGCGCGGCCGGTGACCGCGCGGTTTCGTCGTCGCGCCGACCGGTCGGGCGAACCGGCACGGGTGCGCGCGACCGGGCCGATCTGCGGCCCGGTCGCGCGTGCCACCGGCTCAGCGCTGTACGGTCCAGCCGCCGCCGCGCAGCGCCGTCGTGAGCGCCTCGACCCGCTGCGGATCCACCTGGAGCTCGACCAGACCGGTCGGGCGGCCCTGCGCGTGGTCGATCCGGATGTCCTCGATGTTGACCTCGGCCCGGCCCACGTCGGCGAACAGCCGGGCCAGCTCGCCCGGCCGGTCCGGGACGACCACCGGGACGGCCTCATACCGCGCTGCCGGCTCACCGTGCTTGCCCGGGATTCGCGCGTGCCCGGCGTTGCCGCGCCGCAGCAGCGCCGCGACGCCGCGCGAACCCAGCTCGCGCTTGGCCTCGTCGTCCGCGGCGAGCGCGCGCAGCGAGCCGACCACGGTGTCCAGGTCGCTCGCCAACCCGGCGAGCACATCCGCGACCGCGTTCGCGTTGGCGCCCAGGATGTCGACCCACAGGCTCGGGTCCGAACCCGCGATCCGGGTCACGTCCCGGACGCCCTGGCCCGCGAGCCGGGTGTCGGTGTCCCGGGCGTCCTCCAGGCGCGCGGCCATCAGCGCGGACACCAGGTGCGGCGCGTGCGAGACCAGCGCGACCGCGTGGTCGTGATCGCGCGGCGCCATCACCACCGGCACCGCCCGGCACAGCGACACCAGTTCCAGCGCCCGATTCAGCGTCTCGGTGTCGGTCTCGCGCGAGGGGGTGAGCACCCACGGCCGGCCCTCGAACAGGTCGGCCCGCGCGGCCAGCGGCCCCGAGCGCTCGCGCCCGGCCAGCGGATGCCCGCCGATGTACCGGGTGAGGTCGCAGCTCAGATCCGCTATTTCGCGCAGCGGCTGCTCCTTGACGCTGGCCACGTCGGTGTACCCGAGCGCGAGCCCTTCCGACTGCACCTGGCGCAGCGTCTCGGCGATCCGCGCCGGCGGCACCGCGAGCACGGCCAGGTCCACCGGCTCCGGCGGTGTCGCCTCCTGGCCCGCGCCCATCGCCGCCGCCGTGCGCACCGCGGTGCTGTCCCGATCCCGGAGATACACGGTGACCCCCCGCGAGGCCAGCGCGAGTGCGACGGATGTGCCGATCAGTCCGGTGCCGACCACGGCGGCGGTACGCACGACGGGAACTCCAAGGGGCGGGTGACGGAATAATGGGGCAACCGATCAAGGCTATCCGTGACGGTACCCTCGGGCGGTGTCCTATCGCCCCGCGGCATCGACTGCGCCGCCCGGTTCGGCAATACCCGTGACGGCCCCCGTGCCGGCAACAAGTGAAAGGTCGGCGACCGTGGAAGCCCGTACACCGCTCGCGACCGCGGTGGTCGCCATCGACGGTCCGTCAGGGTCCGGCAAGTCCAGCGTCTCGCGCGCGGTCGCCGCCCGGCTGGGCCTGCGCTACCTGGACACGGGTGCGATGTACCGGGCGATGACGTGGTGGATGCTCCTCAACGGCGTCGACGTGCACGACCCCGACGCGGTGGCCGCCGCCGCGGACAAGCCGCAGATCGTCTCCGGGACCGCCCCCGACGCGCCGACCATCACGGTGGACGGCAAGGACGCGGCCGGCCCGATCCGCACCGACGAGGTGACCAAGGCGGTCAGCGCGGTCAGCGCCGTGCCGCAGGTGCGTACCCGCCTGGTCGAGCTCCAGCGGGCCACGATCGGCGCGGGCGGCATCGTGGTCGAGGGCCGCGACATCGCGAGCGTGGTGGCGCCCGACGCGGCGGTCAAGGTCTACCTGACCGCGTCCGAGGCGGCCCGCGCCGCTCGCCGCAACGCCGAACTGACCGGCACACAGGCCACCAGCGTCGAGGCGACCCGGGCCGATCTGGCCCGTCGCGACGCGCTGGACTCGGGTCGCGCGGTCGCCCCCGCGGGGATGGCCGAGGGCGCGATCCTGGTGGACACCACCGAACTCGGCCGCGAAGAGGTGGTCGACCACCTGCTCGCCCTGGTCGCGGAACACGTGCGGTGACCGCGGCTCTCGGGACCACCTCGAAACCCCCGCTCGCCGGAGCCGCGCACTTCATCGGTGAGCCGCTGCTGCGCAGTTTCTGGCGGGTGCGCGCGCTCGGCGCGTGGCACGTGCCGATGGCCGGACCGGTGATCCTGGCGGGCAACCACGCCAACTTCGTCGACGGCCCGATGCTCTTCGCGTTCGCGCCCCGGCCCACCCAGGTGCTGGTCAAGCGCGAGATGTTCACCGGCGCGCTCGGCCCGATACTGCGCGGGATCGGCCACATCCCGGTCCAGCGCGGCGTCGCGGACCGCCGGATGATCACCGATTCGCTCGACGTACTGGCCGGTGGCGGCGCGCTCGGCGTGTTCCCGGAGGGCACGCGGGGACAGGCCGACTTCTCGGCAGTGCACAATGGACTTGCATATCTGGCATTGCGCTCCGGGGCACCCATCGTCCCGGTGGCCTGCCTCGGCACCGGTGCGCGGGGATCCTCGATCGGTGCATTGCCGGGTCTGCGCTCCCGGATCGACGTGGTCTACGGCAAGCCCTTCGAGGCGGTCGAGAACGCCGACCGCCGGGCCACCCGCAAGGCCGTCCAGGCCGCGTCCGACCGCATCGTCGAACGGCTCACCGCGCACCTGCGCGAGGCCGAGCGGATGACCGGCCGCGCCGGCTGACCACGATCTTCACCCGTACCGCTACCCGAACGAGGAACACCCCCATGGAGCAGCACGCCGACGCCACGACCGAGGGCGCCTTCGACCCGGAGGCGTGGGAGGCGGGCTACGACCCCGACGAGTGGGTCGACCTGGAAGGGGACGGCCCCGACCGAGGCGAGCACGCCGAGGACTCCGGCGGCCCCCTGCCGGTGCTCGCGGTCGTCGGCCGACCCAACGTGGGCAAGTCCACGCTGGTCAACCGGATCATCGGGCGCCGCGAGGCGGTCGTGGAGGACACCCCCGGGGTGACCCGCGACCGCGTGTACTACGAGGCCACCTGGAACGGCCGACGCTTCACCGTGGTCGACACCGGAGGCTGGGAGCGCGACGTGGTCGGGATCGACCTGTCGGTCGCGGTCCAGGCCGAGTACGCGATCGACTCGGCGGACGCGGTGATGTTCGTGGTCGACGCGATCGTCGGCCCCACCGACAGCGACGAGGCCGTCGTCAGGGTGCTGCGCAAGTCCGGCAAGCCGGTCGTACTGGCCGCCAACAAGGTCGACAACATGGCGCAGGAGGCGGACGCCGCCGCGCTGTGGTCGCTCGGCCTGGGCCAGCCCTGGCCGGTCTCGGCCGTGCACGGCCGAGGCAGCGGCGACCTGCTCGACGCCGCGCTGGCGATCCTGCCGGAGGCCCCCGCGCAGCGCTTCGGCGTGATGGAGGGCGGCCCGCGCCGGGTCGCGCTGCTCGGCCGCCCGAACGTGGGCAAGTCGAGCATGCTGAACAAGGTCGCCGGCGAGAACCGGGTGGTCGTGGACAAGGTCGCGGGCACCACCCGCGACCCGGTCGACGAACTGATCCAGCTCGGCGGCAAGACCTGGAAGTTCATCGACACCGCGGGCATCCGTCGCCGTGTGCACCTGACCCAGGGCGCCGACTTCTACGCGTCGCTGCGCACCACGGCCGCGCTGGAGAAGGCCGAGGTCGGGGTGATCCTGATCGACGCCAGCGAGCGGCTGACCGAGCAGGACACCCGGATCATCTCGCTCGCGGTCGAGGCCGGTCGGGCGATCGTGATCGCGTACAACAAGTGGGACCTCATGGACGAGGAGCGCCGCTACTACCTCGAACGCGAGATCGAGCAGGACCTGGTCCAGGTCACCTGGGCGCCTCGGGTGAACGTGTCGGCGCTGACCGGCCGGCACATGGAGAAGCTGGTCCCGGCCATCGAGACCGCGTTGGCGAGCTGGGAGAAGCGCATTCCCACGGGCCAGCTCAACGCGTTCCTGGGCACCCTGGTGGCCTCCCACCCGCACCCGATCCGGGGCGGCAAGCAGCCGCGCATCCTGTTCGGCACCCAGGCGGGCACCAAGCCGCCGCGCTTCGTGCTGTTCACCAGCGGCTTCCTGGAGGCGGGCTACCGCAGGTTCATCGAACGCCGGCTGCGCGAGGAGTTCGGCTTCCCGGGCACGCCGATCGAGATTCGGATGAAGGTCAGGGAGAAGCGCGGTCGGAACAAGACCGGCCGCTGATCTCGGACGGCACGGCGGACATCACGAGGGCCCGGACGCGATATCGCGTCCGGGCCCTCGTCGTCGTTTCCCACCGGCTCTGCCCGGTCGGGCACATCAGAGCGGCAGATGGCCGTGCGGGGCGGGGACGCGCGGAGGTTGGGCGGGTACCAGGGAAGCGCCGCGGTGTCGGCCGTACGTGGTGTAGCCGCCCTGGGTGGGCAGGGCGAAGTTGCCCTCGGCGGGCAGCGAGAAGTTCGGGAACGGCGGGTCCTGCGCGTACGAGTGGCTGATCGCGGCGGGCGCGGCGGGCGCGGCGGGCGCGCCGTAGGACGGGCGGCTCGCCGCGTAGTCCTCGTTCGAGCGCTCGTGCGGGACGGCGCGGAACATGCGCCGCCACTCGGTCTCCAGCGCGTTGTAGATCGGCGTCAGGACGTCGTGGCTGGGGGCCGTGGGGGCGCCCACGGCGACTACGGGGTGGCCGAGGGACCGGCTGCTGATGGAGTCGTCGAAGCTGAACACACCGGGTCCAACGAGACGAGGGGCTGGGGGTTGCTGTTTATTTGGGCGACTTCGTCGCCGGCTCGCGAGGCACCGCCTTTTTTCTCTCCCCCGCTTCGCTCCTCCGAGAAAAAAGGCGGCGCCTCGCTCGGGGCTTCGTGTCCCTCCGCTTCGCTCCGGGTCACGAAGCCCGAATTCTGCGGCTCCGCCGCTCTCCGCGCTTCGCGCGTCGATCACTGGGGTGGGGGTGGGTCGGGGGCGCTGACGCGCCGGGGCGCGCGGTCGGGGCGGGTGATCGGCGCGGGTGGGGTGGGGGTGGGTCGGGGGCGTTGACGCGCCGGGGGAATCGCACTTGGGCGACGGGTGATCGACGCGGACAGGGGCGGGGGTGCCGGTGTGCTGGGGATGGGGCGGGGTTATGTGTGGGTGCGGACTACCTCGACCATGGTGGTGGTGACTGTGGTGAGGTCTTCGGGGGACATCACGTAGGGGGGCATCGTGTAGACGAGTTTGCCGAAGGGGCGGATCCAGACGCCTTGTTCGACGAAGGCCGGCTGGATGGTGGACATGTCCACGGGGGTGGCGAGTTCGATGACGCCGATGGCGCCCAGGACGCGGACGTCGACTACGCCGGGGATGTCGCGGGCCGGGGCCAGGCCGGTGCGCAGGCCCTCGGACAGGGTGGTGACACGTTCGCGCCAGGGGCCGGAGAGGAGCAGGTCCACGCTCGCGCCCGCGATCGCCGCGGCGAGCGGGTTGGCCATGAAGGTGGGGCCGTGCATGAAGGCGCCGCCCTCGCCGCGGGAGATGGTGTCGGCCACCTCGTCGGTGCACAGGGTCGCGGCCATGGTCAGATAGCCGCCGGTGAGAGCCTTGCCCAGGCACATGATGTCCGGTGCGATTCCCGCGTGTTCGCAGGCGAACAGCTCACCGGTCCGACCGAATCCGGTGGCGATCTCGTCCGCGATCAGCAACACCCCGTGCCGGCTGCACAGTTCGCGGATCCGGCGCAGGTACGCGGGAGAGTGGAAGCGCATCCCGCCCGCTCCCTGCACGATCGGCTCCAGGATCACCGCGGCGATCGTCGAGCCGTGTTGCTCCAGCAGGTCCTCGATCGCCGCGGTGTCCGCGGCGGAAGGCTCGGTGTCGAAGCCCGGGGGAGGGATCGGTGCGAACAGATGGGCCGGCAACACCTCGGAGAACAGGTGATGCATTCCGCCGACCGGGTCGCACACCGACATCGCGCCGAACGTGTCGCCGTGGTAGCCGCCGCGCACGGTGAGCAGTCGGGTGCGCTCGGGGCGTCCGCGTCCGCGCTGGTACTGCAGCGCCATCTTGAGCGCCACCTCGACCGCGACCGAGCCGGAGTCGGCGAAGAAGACCCTGCTCAGCGGTTCGGGAGTGATCTCCACCAGCCGGCGGGCGAGTCGCACCGCCGGGGGATGGGTCAGTCCGCCGAACATGACGTGCGCCATCGTGTCCACCTGCGCGTGCGCGGCGGCGTTGAGCACCGGGTGGTTGTAGCCGTGGATCGCGGCCCACCACGAGGACATCCCGTCGATCAGCTCGCGCCCGTCGGCGAGCCGGAGCCGGACCCCCTCGGCGCCGACCACGGGGAACAGCGGCGCGCTGCCGTCGGTGCTCGCGTACGGGTGCCAGATGTGCCGCCGGTCGTGGGAAACCAGTTCGTCGCCGTAGGCCGCGTCGTAGTGCTCCATAGGCGCAGCACGCTATCGGAGCATGGGAGGCGACCCGGAATCGGCCGCCTCCCGCGCGTACCCGTGATGCCCGCCCGACCGCGCCGCCGGGTCGAGGCGGCGACGCTCGTTCAGATGCCGCTGACCGGTACCGATCCGGCGGCCAGCAGGTTGCGCCGGCCCGCTTCGCTGAGTGCGGCGGCCAGTTCGTCGTTGCCGGTGTGGATGCCGATCGTGCCGACCGGGGCGGCGAACAGCAGTACCACGCCGTGCGTCTTGGCCGCGTTCAGCCACGCCTCGGGCACCTCCGCCGGGGTCTGCGCCTGCCACCACGCCTCGGTCCGTCCGCCCGCGCCCGGGAACAGCACCGCGGTCAGGTAGCCATCGGTCATCTGCACGGACCACCCGCCGAGCAGCGGCGGCAGCGTCTCGTCCGGGGTGGCGATCGGCGCGAACCCGCGTTCGCCGAGCAGCGACAGGAACTCGTCCTGCGCACCGGGAGTGCCGGGACGGGCCACGGCCGCACCCGGCTCGACCACCAACGCCGCGTACGTCACGCCCGCGCACACCACCATGCTGCCGGTGATCGAGATCGGCACCGGACCACCCGGCACCACCGTCTGTACGGCAAGGCCGGGGTTGGCCTGCGCCGCGAGCAGTGGCTCGACCGCCGCCTCGGAGACCGGGATCACCTGCGAGGGGATGCAGCGCGTGTGCGCGAACGCGAGCACGGCCGTCTCCTCGGCCAGGTACAACAGCGCGCTGGTCTCCACGGAAGTGGTGTCGCCCTCGCCGCGGCAGGAGGCACAGGCGTAGGTCTGGGGACCGGTCTCCCCGGCCACCAAGCGGGCGGCCTCGTCGTCGCCGATCTCGGCGCGGACCTCGGGGCTGACGTCGAGCAAGCGTGACACGGAAGGCTCCATCGGTAGGGGTGCGTGCGACAGTGGGGGATCGCCGTCTGCGTTCTCGCGCCGGGACGTTACCGCCTGGTGACGTTGTGTCACCTGGAGAACGCGGTAACGTCACCCCTATGGGGCATGTGCGCCCCGGCCACGCCACGGCCATTCGGGGGACGGCGCCGGAGTGCACGCCCGTGTGCGACGGTGGACGTCGACGTTTCGGCGTCGGGTACGCGTTCGATGACCGAGAGGTACGAGTATGTCGATGTGATCACGTCATGATCACCGGGCGATCGCGGTCGAAAGGCCGTGTTCGGATCGGGTGATCAGTGAATCAATTCGGACATATGCGAACGCTTTCATGAGATGAGAATCTCCATATGTTTCTCATCCGAATCAGTCGGGCAAGTCACGCCCGGTAACAAATGCGGGATGCAACTTTTTCGGGCCTGCCCTCGAAAAAGGCGTTCGACCCCGGACGTGCGCCGCTGCCGTGACGTTTTTGCGGCGGCCGTACTCCCGCATCCACAGCCCGCGGCGCCGGCGCCCTCATCACGGCGGTGCTCCGGCCCGGAACCGAAGTCAACGGTTCCGTTTTCCGCGGCCCTAATGACGAGGTATGCGTGTCCAGACTCAAGGCCGAAGGCCTGTACAAGATTTTCGGCCGACGTGCCGACGACGCGGTCAAACGGCTCCGTGCCGGCGAAAGCCGTGACGATGTACGCAAGAGCAATGCCACCCCGGCCGTGATCGACGTTTCGTTCGAGGTCGCCGAGGGCGAGATATTCGTGGTGATGGGCCTGTCCGGTTCGGGCAAGTCGACCCTGCTGCGGATGCTCAACGGTCTCCTGGACGCCACCGCCGGCGCCGTCTACATCGACGACCGGGATTTGACCTCGCTACCCGCCAAGGAGTTGCGCGACGTGCGCGCCCGGCGCGTCAGCATGGTCTTCCAGCACTTCGCGCTGTTCCCGCACCGCACGGTGCTGGAGAACGCCGGCTACGGCTTGTCCGTGCAGGGTGTGCCGGCGGCCGAGCGGGATCGGCGTGCCCGTGAGGCATTGGCCCTGGTCGGCCTCGCCGGTTGGGAGGAGTCCGCGCCGGGCGAGTTGTCCGGCGGCATGCAGCAGCGGGTCGGTTTGGCCCGGGCACTTGCCACGGACGCCGACATCCTGCTGATGGACGAGTCGTTCAGCGCGCTCGACCCGCTGATCCGCCGGGAGATGCAGGACCAGCTCCTGGAACTCCAGGAGAAGCTGCACAAGACCATCGTGTTCATCACGCACGACCTCAACGAGGCGATGCGCCTGGGCGACCGGATCGCGGTGATGCGCGACGGCCGGGTGGTCCAGATCGGCACCGCCGAGGACATCCTGACCGACCCGGCCAACGACTACGTGGCGTCCTTCGTCGCCGACGTGGACCGCACCCGAGTGCTGACCGCCGGCTCGATCATGGAGGACTCGCGCGCCACGGTGACCTGTGGCGAGGGGCCCCGGGTCGCGATGCGCACGATGCGCGAGGCGCAGACCACGGCCGCGTTCGTGGTGGACACCCGGGAGAACGGCCGCTGGCTGCTCGGTGCGGTCACCGACGCGGCGGTTACCGAGGCCGCGCGTACCGGCGATCGCAGCATCCAGCCCGATCCCTCGCTGGACGTGGTGACGGTGACCCCGCAGACGCCGGTCGCCGAGCTGTTCACGCCGTGTGCGGAGAGCAGGTTGCCGCTCGCGGTGGTGGACGAGGCGATGCGGCTGGTCGGGGTGATCCCCCGGGTGAGCCTGTTGGCCGCGCTCGGCAACGCCGCGCCGAGCGGATCGGGCGGTGCCGAGGGGGGCACGCTCGGTGTGACCGACACCGGCAGCGTCAAGATGCTGGTGCCCGCGGGCCCGGCGGAGAAGTTGCTGCCGACGGGCACGGCGGGTGTGCCGGAGCGGTCCGCCCCGACCGCTTCGCTCGTTCCGGCGCCGGCCGGCGAGCCGGTCGTGGGCGAGGGCGAGGTGCGTGACAATGCCTAGGATTCACGTGGGCGACTGGGCGGAGAGCCTGGTCGACTTCATGCGCGACCACTTCTCGTGGTTGTTCGACTTCATCCAGAGCGTGGTGGGCGGCGCGATCACCCATCTCGCCGACTGGCTGACGGACTCGCCGCTGCCGGCCGTGGTCGTGTTGTTCGCGGCGATCGGCTGGGCCGTGCGCGGTCCGGTGTTGGGGCTGCCGGCGGCGGTCGGATTCCTGCTGATCGACAGCCTGGACATGTGGCAGCCGGCGATGTCCACGCTCGCCCTGGTGCTGGTCTCGGCGGCGGTCGCGCTGCTGATCGCGATCCCGCTGGGCATCCTGACCGCGCGCAGCCGGGCCGTGGGCACCGTGGTCAAGCCGGTGCTGGACTTCATGCAGACGATGCCGGCCTTCGTGTACCTGATCCCGGCGATCACGTTCTTCGGTATCGGTGAGGTACCGGGCGCCGTGGCCACCGTGGTCTTCGCGCTGCCGCCGGGTGTACGGATGACCGAGCTCGGCATCCGCAGCGTGGACGCGGAGATGGTCGAGGCCGGTGAGGCGTTCGGCACCAGCGAGTGGAAGATCCTCAAGGACATCCAGTTCCCGCTCGCGCTGCCGACCATCATGGCCGGCGTCAACCAGGTCATCATGTTGTCGCTGTCGATGGTGGTCACCGCCGGCATCGTCGGCGCCGGCGGCCTGGGCAGCGAGGTGTTCGGCGCGCTGTCGAACAACAACGTGGGCCTGGGGGTCGAGGCCGGCGTCGCGGTGGTCGTGCTCGCGATCTACCTCGACCGTACGGTCAACGCCGCAGGGCAGCGGGTCGAGGCCCGGGCCAAGCGCGCCGCGACCGTGCGCAGCACCGGGGGCTTCACGCCCAAGTGGCTGCTGGACTGGCGTCCGCGCCCGGTTGCCGCGGTCGGCGGCGTGGTCGCGGTCGCGCTGGTGGCGGGGCTGCTGGGCGGCTTCGGGCTGGGCACCTCGGACAGCGGTCGGAAGAAGATCACGATCGGCTGGATCCCGTGGGAGGAGGACGTCGTGGTCACCAACATGTACAAGCAGTTGTTGGAGAAGCGCGGCTACGACGTCACGCTCAAGCAGCTCGACGTCGGCCCGATGTTCCAGGGCATCGCGCGCGGCGACATCGACCTGTTCCTGGACGCGTGGCTGCCCACGCTGCACAAGAAGTACATGGACGAATACGGGTCCAAGCTCGAGGAGATCGGGCAGTGGTACAACAACGTCGATGTGCAGCTCGCGATCCCGAAGAACCTTCCGTACAACTCGGTCGAGGAACTCAAGGGACACGAGAAGGAGTTCGGCGGTCGGATCGTCGGCATCGAGCCGGGCGCGAACATCATGGACCTGACCGAGAAGAAGCTGATCCCGGAGTACGGGCTCGACTTCGACCTGGTCAAGAGCAGCACGCCCGCGATGATCGCCGAACTGGACCGGGAGATGGCGGCGGGCAAGCCGATCGTGGTGACGATGTGGCGTCCGCACTGGGCGTACACGAAGTACGACATCAAGCCGCTGGCCGACCCGAAGCAGTCCTACGGCGCGCCGGGTTGGATCAGCTCGATCGGTCGCAAGGGCTTCGCGAAGGACTTCCCGGAGCTGAACACCTGGGTGAAGAACCTCAAACTGGACGACTCGGTACTCGGGCCGCTGGAGAAGAAGGTCTTCGTCGACTTCGAGGGCAAGCCGAACGCCGCCGCCGAGGGGGTCAAGGCCTACCTGAAGGAGAACCCGGACGTCGAGCAGAAGTTCCTCGGCGGGCTTCCGGCCGCGGGCGGGGAGCAGCCGAAGCAGGACAAGGACGGTGGGCAGGACAAGGGCGCGCAGCCCCAGTCGCTGCCGGCCGCCACTCGGGAACCGGGGGGTGTGAGCTGACGGTTCGTCGCTCACGTGGGTGACGCGATCAGCAGAGGCGATCGATCAGCCGAGTGATCGGTCGAGGTGATCGGCCGACGCGATCGGGTGACCCGCGAAGAGGGTGCCGCGCGAATATCGTGCGGCACCCTCTTCGTCTTTCGCGTCGTGTCGGCCGCGCGGCGTGCCCGGATGGGCGCGGCGGGAGAACCGGCGGTGGGCCGGTGGTGGGCCGGTGGTGGGATCCGCCCGGATCGGGTCGGGGCATGTCGTGGGCGTCTCGCCGGGCTCCCGGGCACAGTGGAGTGCCAGGGGTCAGCGGCGGATCTGCCAATCGGCGTCGGGGGCGATCGGTTCGCACTTGAAGCCCCACTGGGAGGCCCCGTTGGCGAAGGACTTGAAGAAGGTCTCGGTGGGCTGACCCAGGGTCAGGCCGGGAGGGTCCTCGCCGTTGTGCCGACTGAGTTGGTAGGCGACGGTGTGGCCGTCGCACCTGCCGAGCACCTTGCCCTCGACGGTGCCCGCGAGCTGGGCGTCGTTGGGGACGCCACCGGTGGGCAACCGCTCGGACAGGATGGCGCGTTCGCCCGGGACCTCGGCGCCGGGGGCGAGGTAGCCGTGCACGATGGCGAAGGACAACACGCGCGTGCCTTCCAGGAACAGGTCGCAGCCCTGGATCGCGCCGGGGCCTTCGGGGGTCGCGGCCGCGGTCCAGCGCGCACGCTGCTCACCGGCCGCCTGCGGGCCGAGTGCGGCGGGGTCGAGCATGCCGCACACGCGCGCGTCGGTGATCGGCTTCGGATCGTTCGCAGGCTTGATCTCGCCGGGTCGCGGGGTCGGCTCGGAGCCGCACCCGGCCACCTTGGCCACGCCGTTGGCGAGTTCGACGGCCAGGTCGGCCAACTGCTGCCGCTGGTCGGGCGTGTTCGGCGCGCCGGCGGGTCCGATGGTGCGGGCGCGCACCAGCATCGGTACCGGGCCCTCGACGTTCTGCACCTTGCAGTTCTGTACCAGCCACGCGTCGTCCGCACCGGCCATGCCGTACAGATCGTGGTCCTTGTCGCCCAGCGGCGCCGACCCGGTCGTGGTCAGCCCCGGCAACTGCACACGTTCGGCGCCCGCCATGTTGAACAGGTACGCCGAGCCGACGAAGGCCCGGTCGCCGGCCGAGACTCGGCAGCGCAGTACCGGATAGTGCTCCAGCGGCGGCTGGTCCTCGCTCGTGAAGGCGGGTTCCGCGGGCAGCAGCGTGGTCACCGACGAGGTCGGCAGGAGGCCGGCGCACACGGTGTCGCCGACGGGCTGGGTCTCCGATCCGGTGGGAGTGCCCGCGGAGGGCTCGGCGGTCGGCGAACCGGGACTCGCGCAGCCGGCCAGGAGCAGACCGGCGGTCACCAGGCTCGCCACGGACACGGCGGGGCGCGGCCTGGAGCGAAGCATGCGGCCAGGATATCCGGCCGTTCAGCCGCGGTTTCCCCTCACCCACCACCCGGTCAGCACGCCCGCCCCGAACGTGCCGCCCAGGACGATCCACATCGGTGCGGCCAGCGTGGGGATCCAGAACCGGATCGTCGCCGAGGCGGTGTTGGCCAGCACGAACCAGACGGCCAGGACGACGACCGCGGCGATGCCGATCGTGCGGTAGGACACGCCGCCGATGTTGCCGCCCGCGCCGCCGGGCCGAGGGGTTTTCGCCATACCTCGATGCTATTTGCGTGACGGAGTGATCACGGACAGGCGCGCCGACTTGACCATCTCTTGAAAGTTGCTTGCAGCAACAAAGCACGCTATGGTTGTAACAAGCAACGAGTGTCGGGGGTGGGGAAGCCGCGTCCGGGCGCAGAGGATCCGAGAGGTAAAAGGGGAAGGCATGAGCAACGCACCGGCCGCGGAGGTGTCGGCGGAACCGATGTCGCACCGGCAGATCATGGAGGCGCTGTCCGGGCTGCTGCTGGGCATGTTCGTGGCGATCCTGTCGTCCACGATCGTGTCCAACGCGCTGCCGCGGATCATCTCCGATCTGCACGGCAGCCAGACCTCCTACACGTGGGTGGTCACCGCGACGCTGCTCGCGATGACCGCGACCACCCCGATCTGGGGCAAGCTCGCGGACCTGACCAGCAAGAAGCTGCTGGTACAGCTCGCGCTGGTGATCTACGTCGCGGGTTCGGCGCTGGCCGGCCTCTCGCAGAACACGAGCATGCTGATCGGCTGCCGGGTGATCCAGGGCATCGGCGTGGGTGGCCTGACCGCGCTCGCGCAGGTGATCATGGCCGCGATGATCTCGCCGCGGGAGCGCGGCCGGTACAGCGGCTACCTCGGCGCCACCTTCGCGCTGGCCACCGTCGGCGGCCCGCTGATCGGCGGCGTGATCGTGGACACCCCGTGGCTGGGCTGGCGCTGGTGCTTCTACGTCGGCGTGCCGTTCGCGGTGGTCGCGATCGTGATCCTGCAGAAGACGCTCAAGCTCCCGGTGGTCAAGCGTGAGGTCACCATCGACTACCTGGGCGCGACACTGATCAGCGCGGGCGTCTCGGTGCTCCTGGTGTGGGTCTCGCTGGCGGGCAAGAACTACGACTGGATCTCCTGGCAGAGTGCGGCGATGGTGCTCGGATCGTTGCTGCTGATCGCCCTGGCGATTCGGGTCGAGGGCCGGGCGGCCGAGCCGATCATCCCGCTGTGGTTGTTCAAGGAGCGGACCATCGTGCTCGCGGTGCTCGGCAGCCTCGCGGTGGGCCTGGCGATGATGGGCTCGTCGGTCTTCCTCAGCCAGTACTTCCAGATCGCGCGCGGCAAGTCGCCGACCGTCTCGGGCCTGATGACGCTGCCGATGATCGGCGGCCTGGTGATCGCCTCGACCGTGGTCGGCAAGCTGATCACCGCGACCGGCTTCTGGAAGCGCTACCTGGTCGCGGGCGGCGTCTCGCTGACCATCGGCCTGGCCCTGATGAGCACGGCCCGCGCGGACACCAACCTGTGGGTGCTCGGCGTGTACATGTTCCTGCTGGGTATGGGCGTCGGCGCGCTCCAGCAGAACCTGGTGCTCGCGGTGCAGAACGCGGTGCCGGTCCACCAGTTGGGCGCGGCCAGTTCGGTCGTCGCGTTCTTCCGCAGCCTGGGCGGCGCGGTCGGCGTCTCGGCGCTGGGCGCGGTGATGGCGACCAAGGTCACCGGCTACCTGTCCGACGCCGGGCTCCGGTCCGGTGCGGGTGGCGGGTCCGGCATCCCGAACGTGCACCACCTGCCGGAGCCGGCGCGCGGCATCGTGGAGACCTCGTACGGCCACGCGGTGGGCGACATCTTCCTGTTCGCGGCCCCGTTCGGCCTGCTCGCGCTGATCGCGGTACTGCTGATCAAGGAGGTCCCGCTGCAGACCTCGCAGGCGGTGGTGGTGGCCAAGGCCGACCCGCAGACGCCCGCGGCGGGTGCGGAGCCGGGTTCGGTCTCCGCTCCGGTACGGATCGACAAGGTCGAGGCGCGCACGCCGTAACCTGCCGACGCGCCTCGGGGCGGCCCACGCGGGGCCGCCCCGAGGCGCGTTCCGGGTGCCGGCTCAGTACTGGTAGAAGCCGCGCCCGCTCTTCTTGCCGAGCAGCCCCGCGTCGACCATGCGCAGCAGGAGCGGCGGCGAGCTGTAGAGCTGCTCCTTGAACTCGTCGTAGAGACTGTCCGCGACCGCCTTGATCGTGTCCAGACCGATCAGGTCGGTCAGCCGCAGCGGACCCATCGGGTGCGCGCAGCCGAGCACCATGCCGTTGTCGATGTCCTCCGCCGACGCGAAACCGGACTCGAACATCCGGATCGCGGAGAGCAGATAGGGCACGAGCAGCGAGTTGACCACGAAGCCGGCGCGGTCCTGCGAGCGGATCACCGTCTTGCCCAGCACCTCGCTCGCGAACGCCTCCGCGCGGGCGGCGGTGCGCTCGTCGGTGAGCAGCGAGGGCACCAGCTCGACCAGCTTCTGCACCGGCACCGGGTTGAAGAAGTGGATCCCGACGACCTGCTGCGGCCGGGCCGTGGCCATGCCGAGTTTCATGATCGGGATCGAGGACGTGTTCGACGCCAGGATCGCGTCCTCGCGCACCACGACCTTGTCCAACGTGGCGAAGATCTGCGTCTTGACCTCTTCGAGCTCGGCCACGGCCTCGATCACCATGTCCCGGTCGGCGAAGTCGCCCAGGTCGGTGGTGTAGGTGATCCGGGCCAGCGCCGCGTCCCGATCGGCCTCGGCGAGCTTGCCCGCCTTCACCCCGCGATCGATCGACTTGGTCACCCGAGCCTGCCCGGCCTCCGCCGCGGCCTTGCCGGTCTCCGCCACCAACACGTCCAGCCCGGCCTTCGCACAGACCTCGACGATCCCGGACCCCATCAGCCCGGCCCCTACCACCCCTACACGCCGTACATCGGACACCGCGTACTCCTCGCTCCACTTGCTGCCGTCAGCCTCCTCGGCATCCTCTCAGGTGAGCGTCAACGGGCGTCGATGCGCCGGACAGGTTGCCCGGTGAGCTCGGCGATGACGTCGAAGTCGCGGTCCGCGTGCAGCACTACGAGGTGGTGTCGGGCCGCCGTGATCGCGACCACGAGATCCACGACACTCGCGCATTCGTGTTGTGACTTCTCCCCGAGACGGAGTTGCAGCGCCGCGGCTTCCGTCCATACGGAATCCGGTACGTGAAAGTGGGGCAGCATCTCGCTGGTGAACCGATCGAGCGCTTCGTATGCCGCGTTATCCACCCACGCCACGCAGAAACTCGAGCCGGATCGGTTCGCACAAGCCGCCGCGTCCGGCCGCGAATGGCTCGTGCCATGCTTCGCTGGTCTGCTTGCGGTAGAACCGGACGAGCGCCGAGGTGTCCGCAAGATACAGATCCTGGGCCACCGCGGGTCCTTCGGGGGCTTGTACTCCTCGGGCAACCCGAGCACAAAGTCGCCCTGAGCGTGATCTTGGTTCACCCGAAGGAGCGAGAACGGTGCGCCGTCGTCAGTGCGGGGCCGTCTCCATGTCCGGGAGTGGGTAGGGGAACTTGGCGCCGACCGCGCCGTCCACGGTCAGGATCTGGCCGCTGATGTAGCGGGACAGGTCGCCGGTGAGGAAGAGGAGGGGGCCGGCGATGTCGGCGGGCAGGGCCACGTCGCGCAGGGGGGCGTTGGCGGCGTTGGCGGCGCGGCCGGGTTCGCCGAGGTAGGCCGATACGCGGGGGGTCCAGACCACGCCGGGGGCGACCGCGTTGACCCGGACGCCGCGGGGGCCCAGTTCCACCGCGGCCGAGCGGACCAGCGAGATCAGGCCCGCCTTGGCCGCGCCGTAGGCCGCGTGCATCGGGGCGCCGGTCTGGCCGGAGACCGAGGCGACGAAGGTGATCGCGCCGCCGCCGTGCGCGGCCAGGTGCGCGCCGCCCAGTTGCAGCGCGAGCAGCGCGTGCCGGAGCACGATGTCCTGGTGCCAGGTCCAGTCCTCGTCGGTGGTGGAGAGCAGGTCGGCGTACCGGCTCATGCCGATGATGTCGACGATCGCGTGGGCTCGGCCCAGCCGTGCCCCGACGTCGGCCCACAGCCGGGTCACGTCCGCGCGCGAGGTGGCGTCGCCGGACCACGCGAGGCCGTCGACCTCCTCGGCGATGTCCTTGGCCAGGTCCGGCTCGCGGTCCACCGCGAACACCCGCGCGCCCGCCTGGGCGAGCGCGTGCGCGGTCTGCCGGCCGATGCCCTGGCCCGCGCCGAGCACGACCACGCCGCGTCCGTCGAGTCGGAGTCGGGCCGGGTAGTCGGGTACCTCGGAGTCGTCGGTTCGGGTCATGGCGCCGACGCTAGGCAGGACCTGACGCACTGTCAATCATGGTTCGGGAGTTGGCCCGGACCGGAACTGACGGTCTGTCAATCATCCTCTCGGCGTGGCAATGTTTGACCCAGGCAATAAAAATCCCGGATGAACGAGAGCGAAGGGGTTCGGCATGGGCGAGCACATGGGACACGGCGTCAAGCAGCGCGACCGGGTCCGGATGACCGAGCAGGAGATCGCCGACTTCCTGGCCGAGCGGCACTCGATGACCATGTCCACGCTCAACGCCGACGGCAGCATCCACTCGGTCGGCATGTGGTACGGCTTCATCGAGGGCGAGGTCGGCCTGGAGAGCAAGGCCCGTGCGCAGAAGGTGCTCAACGTGCGCCGCAACCCGACCATCACGTGCCTGGTCGAGGCCGGCGAGTACTACGAGGAACTGCGCGGCGTGTCCATCGTCGGCAAGGCCGAGGTGGTCGAGGAGCCGGAGCGGATCTGGGAGCTCGGGGTGAGCGTGTTCGGCCGCTACGCGGCGCCGTACACCGAGGAGATGCGCCCGGCCGTGGAGATGATGCTGAACAAGCGCGTGGTGATCAAGGTCGTCCCGGACCGTGTCGTCTCCTGGGACCACCGCAAGCTCGGGCTGCCGTCCACGCGCCCGAGCTGACCGGCGCGTCCGTACCCGGGCGACGGAACGGCGGCCGAGGGGCCGACGGGCGCGGCGGGTGTGGTGGGTGCGGCGTGTGTGGCGCGGCGTCCGGGCGCGGAGGCGGTGCGAACGCCGATGCGCACGTGGGTGTGGACGCCGGTGAGCCGGTCCGGCCGGACGCGGATCTGGCGACGCCGGATCCAGTCAGGTAGCCTGTCCGCTTACTTGATCGAGACAAGTATTGGTGAGGGAGTACACAGTGCCGATCGGATTCGCCACCGAGCACCGGGCGTTCGCGGAATCGGTCGCCGGTTTCGTCGCTCGCCACGCCTCGATCGAGGCCACCCGCCGGGCCGCCGACGACCTGTCCGCCGGCGCCCTCCCGGACTGCTGGGACGCCCTGGTCGGCCAGGGTCTGACCGCCGTCCACCTCGCCGAGGAGCACGGCGGCTCCGGCGCGGGCATCCTCGAACTCGCCGTCGCCCTCGAGGAGGCCGGCCGCGGCCTGCTGCCCGGCCCGTACCTGTCCACCGTGCTGACCGGCGCCGTCCTGGCCCGGCACGCCGCGCCCGAGGTCGGCAAGGCCCTGCTGCCGCGATTCGCCGAGGGCGTCACCGGCGCGGTCGCCGTCGCGCCGGGCCTGACCGCGCATCAGACCCAGGTCGGCTGGGAGATCAACGGCATCGCCGAACCGGTCCTGGGCGCGGTCGGCGCCGACTACCTGCTGCTCGGCGCGCGCACCGACACCAACCCCGGCCGGGACGAGCAGATCTGGTTCGTGGTCAAGCCCGACAACAAGGAGACCATCCGGGTCACCCCGTTGGACCCGGTCGACCTCGCCCGCGGCGTGGCCCGGGTGCGCACGCACAACCTGGAGATCACCGCGTCCCAGGTGCTGACCGGCATCACTACCGCCCGGGTGCGCGACCTGGCCGCCGTGCTCGCCGCCGCCGAGGCGGTCGGCGTGGCCCGCTGGTGCTTCGAGACCGCGCTCGCCTACGTCAAGATCCGCGAGCAGTTCGGCGTCGCGGTCGGCTCGTTCCAGGCGATCAAGCACAAGGCCGCCACCTTGTTCACCCGGCTGGAACTGGCCACCGCCGCGGCCTGGGACGCGGCCCGGGCCGCCGACGACACCGCCGAGGACGCCGACGAGCAACTGCGCCTGGCCGCCGCCGAGGCCGCCGTGGTCTGTCTGCCGCTCGCCCGCGAGGTCGCGCTGGACTGCATCACCATGCTCGGCGGCATCGGCTTCACCTGGGAACACGACATCCACCTGTACTGGCGCCGCGCGGTCTTCCTGGCCCAGTGGCTGGGCCCGTCGGGGGAGTGGACCGCACAACTCGGCCGGGCCGCGCTGGAGAGCGTCGGCGGCGGCCCCACCCGGCGCTTCGACCTCGAACTCGACGAGGGCGCCATCGCCGCCTTCCGGACCGAGGTGGCCGCGCACCTGACCGAGGCGAACGCCCTCGCCGAACCCGCCCGTCGGCGACGCCTGGCCGAACTCGGCTACGTCTCGCCGCACTACCCCAAACCCTACGGGATCGCCGCGAGCCCCGCCCAACAGGTGGTCATCCAGCAGGAGTTCGCCCGGATCGGGCTGATCCCGCCGAGCACGATCATCGGCGAGTTCGCGCTGCCCACGATCATGGCGCACGGCACCGACGCACAACGCGACGCCTACGTGCCGGCCACGCTGCGCGGCGACATCGTCTGGTGCCAGCTCTTCAGCGAGCCGGGCGCCGGCTCCGACCTGGCGTCGCTGAGCACCCGGGCGACCAAGGTCGACGGCGGTTGGCGGCTGAACGGCCAGAAGGTGTGGAACTCCAAGGCGCACGAAGCGCACTTCGGCATCTGCCTGGCCCGCACCGACCCGGACGCGCCCAAGCACAAGGGCATCACGTACTTCATCGTGGACATGGCCACGCCCGGGATCGACGTGCGCCCGCTCAAGCAGTCCAACGGTCAATCGGAGTTCAACGAGGTCTATCTCGACGACGTGTTCGTGGCCGACGACCAGGTGGTCGGCGACGTGCACGCGGGTTGGCGGATCGCCCGCACCACGCTCGCCAACGAGCGGGTGATGATCGCCGGCGGGCCGGGCATGCAGGCGTTCGGCAAGCTGCTCGCCGACCTCGGCGAGACCGGCGCGGCGTGGGCGGACACCGCGGTGGCGAGCCGGCTGGGCGGCTTCGCGGCGGAGCACTTCGCGCTGCGCGCGTTGACCCTGCGCTCGACCCTGCAGCAGTTGTCCGGGCTCAACCCGGGCGCGGCCTCCAGCGTGCTCAAACTCGCGGTCACCGAACACCAGCGGGCCGTGGTCACCGCGCGCCTGGACCGGATCGGCGCGGGCGGCACCCATCACGACGACCTCGGGGGCGAACTGCTCACCGCCTACCTCTCGCTGCCGGCGGTCCTGCTCGGTGGCGGCACCCGGGAGATCCAGCTCAACGTCGTCGCCGAACGCATCCTGGGCCTGCCCAGAGGCTGATCCGACGGCGCCCCGCCCGCGCCGGGCCGGCCCCGGCGATCGGCTTCGCGTCCCGGCAACCGGCGATCGACCACCGGCTGTCAGTGCTTTCCACGGCTACCAGGGAGATCACGTGCACATCACCTACACACCCGAGCAGGAGGACCTGCGGCGGGAACTGCGCGAGTACTTCGCGCGGATCATGACCCCGGAGATCCGGGCCGAGCAGGCCGCGGGCGAGACCAGCCTGACGGGCAAGGACGGCGCGTACTGCCGCGTCATCAAGCAGATGGGCGAGGACGGCTGGCTGGGCATCGGCTGGCCCAAGGAATACGGCGGCCAGGACCGCACGATGCTGGAACAGCTGATCTTCACCGACGAGGCCACCCTGGCCGGCGCGGCGGTGCCGTTGCTGACCATCAACACCGTCGGCCCGACGTTGATGGAGTACGGCACGCAGGAGCAGCGCGACTTCTTCCTGCCCAAGATCCTCACCGGCGACATGCACTTCTCGATCGGCTACTCCGAGCCGGGCGCGGGCACCGACCTGGCCGCCCTGACCACCAAGGCGGTTCGGGACGGCGACGACTGGATCATCAACGGCCAGAAGATGTGGACCTCGCTGATCCACGTCGCGGACTACGTCTGGCTGGCCGCGCGCACCGACCCCGACGCGCCGCGGCACAAGGGCCTGACCATGTTCCTGGTGCCCACGAACGCCGAGGGCTTCTCCTGGACCCCGATCAAGACGATGGGCGGCCAGACCACGTCGCAGACGTTCTACGAGAACGTCCGGGTGCCCGCTTCCGCGATGGTCGGCGAGCTCAACGGCGGCTGGAAGCTGATCACCGGCCAGCTCAACCGCGAGCGGGTGGCGCTGTGTTCGGCCGCGGGCATCCAGCTCGCGCTGCACGAGACCCGGCGCTGGGCCGAGCAGACGGTGCTGCCGGACGGCTCCCGGGTGATCGACCGCGAGCACGTGCAGGCCAACCTCGGCCGGGTGCACGCCAAGGTCGAGTTCCTCAAGCTGGTCAACTGGAAGATCGCCTGGTCGGTCGACCACGGCACCAAGGTCGGCCCCGCCGACGCCTCGGCGACCAAGATCTTCGGCACCGAGTTCGCCACCGAGGCATACCGGCTGCTGATGGAGTGCATGGGCGAGGACGCCTACCTCCAGCAGGACTCACCCGGTGCTCTGCTGCGCGGCCGACTGGAGAAGATGCACCGCACCGCGCTCATCCTCACCTTCGGCGGCGGCACCAACGAGGTACAGCGCGACATGATCGCGATGCTGGGCCTCGGCCTGCCGCGACCGCCCCGCTGACCCGCCGTCACCACGCTGACAAGGACAGGTGAAATGGACTTCGGTTACACGGAAGAACAGCAGGACCTGGTGGGCCTGGCGGGGCGGATCCTCGGCGAGCGGGTCACCCACGAGGCGCTCACCGCGCTGGACAAGCGGGTCGAGGAGGGCGGCGAGCCGCGCTTGGACCGCGACCTGTGGGCGGAGCTGGCCAAGGCCAACCTGCTCGGGATCGGGCTGCCCGAGGAGTTCGGCGGCTCGGGCTACGGCGTCTTCGAGCAGTGCCTGATCCTGGAGCAGATCGGCCGCACGCTGGCGCCGGTGCCGTTCGGGCCCTCGATCGCGGTCGCCGCCTCGATCCTGAACCGGATGGGTACGGACGAGCAGAAGGCGGCCTGGCTGCCGGGCGCCGTGGACGGCTCGCGGATCCTGACCTACGCGCTCGCCGAGCCGTTCGGTCGGGACGGCGCCGCGCCCGCCACCAAGGCGGTGCGCACGGACGGGGTCTGGCACCTGGACGGGGTCAAGACCGGGGTGCCGGTCGCGACCGTGGCCGACCTGATCCTGGTGTCCGCGGACGTGGCGGGTCACGGCGGGGTGTTCCTGGTCGACCCGAAGGCCGAGGGGGTTCGGATCGAGCCCCAGTTGACCACCGCCAAGGAGATCGCCGGTCTGGTCACCCTGGAGCACGCCGTGGGCACTCCGCTGGGCGGCCCCGACGCGGCTCGCGACCTGCGCGACCGGGCCACCCTGGCGCTGTGCGCGACCCAGCTCGGGGTGACCGAGAAGGCGATGCGCGAGACCGCGAAGTACGCGAGCGAGCGGGTGCAGTTCAAGCGCCCGATCGGCTCGTTCCAGGCGGTCGGGCACCGCCTGGCCGACGCGTACATCGACGTCGAGGGCATTCGGCTGACCACGTGGCAGGCCGCGTGGCAGGAGGCCGAGGGGCTGGACGCGGCCGAGGCGATCGCCACCGCGAAGTTCTGGGCCGCGGACGGCGGACACCGGGTCGCGCACGCCGCGGTCCACGTGCACGGCGGCATGGGCGTGGCCGAGGAGCACTTCGTACACCGCTACTTCAACCACGCCAAGCAGCTCGAACTCTCGCTCGGCGGCGCGACCGAGCAGGCTCTGCGGATCGGCGCCGGCTTCGCCGCGACCGCCGCGGGCGAGTTCGCCTGACCCGGTTTTCCCGAGCACGCCTTCGGCGCCGCCGCGTCGGCGCCGCACCCCTGTGATTCCTGGAGACGAACAGACATGAGCGAACCCCACGCCCTGGTCGAGCGGGACGGCCACGTCCTGATCATCACGATGAACCGGCCCGAGGCCCGCAACGCGGTCACCGGCGAGATGATCGAGATCCTGGAGGCCGCCTGGGACGAGGTCAACGACAACCCGGAGATCCGGGTCGCCATCCTCACCGGTGCCGGCGGCGCGTTCTGCGCGGGCGCCGACCTCAAGGCGATGAGTCGGCGTGCGCCCGGCGACGCGTTCAAGGGCGGCGAAGGCAAGCCGGCCATGGACATGTCCGTGATGAAGTGGGTCCTCAAGGGCTTCACCCTCACCAAGCCCCTGATCGCCGCGATCGAGGGCCCCGCCATCGCGGGCGGCACCGAGATCCTCCAGGCCACCGACATCCGGGTCGCCGGCGAGTCGGCGCGCTTCGGCGTTTCCGAGGTCCGCTGGGGCCTGTTCCCGCTCGGTGGGTCGGCGGTGCGCCTGCGCCGCCAGATTCCGTACACTGTCGCCGCCGACCTGCTGCTCACGGGCCGCCACATCAAGGCGCCCGAGGCCAAGGAGCTCGGTCTGATCGGACACGTCGTGCCGGACGGCGGCGCGCTGGAGAAGGCGAAGGAGATCGCCCACCAGATCGCCGCCAACGGTCCGATCGCCGTTCAGGCGGTCCTGCGCGTTCTGCGTGAAACCGACCAGTTGACCGAGGAAGATGCGTTCAAGCTGGAGTCGCAGATCGGAATGCGGGTATTCATGAGCGACGACGCCAAGATCGGTCCGCGAGCCTTCGCGGAGAAGAAGACTCCGGAGTTCAAGGGCACGTGATGTGCCATCGGAAGACTTCGGCATGAACGGGCCCGCCGGGTCAGGGACGGCAATCCCCCGGCGGGTCCTCATCATGTTCACGCGCGCGAGCTCACCCGGGTTGCGTCGGATGACGGGGAAATCTCGGCCCGATTCCGGAGCCCGGCGGGCGCGGATGTCCCGGGCGATTTCGACCGAGCCGGCACACCGAGCGGTCGCGAGAAGCTTCCGCCGGAAGGGGACGTTCCGGGCGGTCTTCGCCGGATCGTGTCCGGAGTCGGCCCGGCCGGACGGGGGCCTGCGCTGCCGTCGGGCGGGGCCCGCGCGGGTGGTGTCGGGCGGCCGTGGCGAACCTATTCTTTTGATCGAGTCAAGGGTAAGTTGGCCCATCCCTGCTTCGATCCGGATCGGATCCGTGCCTCGGATCCGGCTTCGGAAGCATCCGTTCATCCGCCGTGGGAGCCGACCATGACGCCCGTCAGCCCGTCGTTCAACCTCGCCGATCTCTTCGAGATCGTGGTGGACGCGATTCCCGACCGCACCGCCTTGATCGCGGGCGAGGTCCGACTGACGTACCGTCAACTCGACGAGCGGGCGAACCGGTTCGCGCACCACCTGCTCGGGGTCGGGATCCGGCCGGGCGAGTTCGTCGGGATCCACGCGTGGAACCGCGCGGAGTGGGTCGAGGCGATGATCGGCTGCCACAAGGCGCGCGCCGTGCCGATCAACATCAACTACCGCTATGTCGAGGCGGAACTGCGCTACCTGTACGAGAACTCGGGCATGGTCGCGGTGGTCGCCGAGCGCTCGTTCGCCGGTCCCACCGCGGCGATCCGGGTGGACTTCCCGGCGCTGCGGCACGTGCTGATCCTGGAGGACGGCTCGACCGAACCTACCGAGGACACCGTCGGCTACGAGGACGCGCTCGCGGCGGTCTCGCCCGCCCGCGACTTCGACGCGCGCACCGCGGACGACCTGTACGGCCTGTACACGGGCGGCACCACCGGCATGCCCAAGTGTGTGCTGTGGCGCGGCGAGGACATCTTCTTCGCGGCCCTCCAGGCCGGTCGCGGCGGCCGGCCGAAGTTGGCCAGGCCCGACGAACTGGGGGACACGGTCCGGGAGTCGGCGGGGCTGACCACGCTGGGCCTGGCGCCGATGATGCACGGCGGCGGGCAGTGGTCGATGTGGAACACCTTCTACATGGGCAACACGTACCTGATGTGGACCGGCCGGGCCTTCGACCCGGACGCCGTGATGGCGCTCGCGTCGCGCGAGCGGGCGTTGTCGATGGCGGTGGTCGGCGACGGCATGGGCCGGCCGCTGGCGGACTGGCTCGCGGCCAACCCGGACACCCACGACCTGTCCGCGCTCAAGGCGATCAGCAACGGCGGCGCGCCGATGAGCGCTTCGGTGCGCACCGCGCTGGAACAGACCGGCATCTTCGTGATCGACAGCTTCGGCGCGTCCGAGACCGGCGCCGCCATGCGGCAGACCGGCGCGGTCGGCGCCGCCACGCGGTTCGCCTCCTCGGACACCACGACCGTGCTCGACGACCGACTGGTGCCGGTGAAGCCGGGCTCGGGCGACGTCGGCCGACTGGCCGTCAGCGGACACATCCCGCTCGCCTACCACGGCGACGACGAGAAGACCCGGGCCACCTTCGTCCGGGACGCGGCCGGGCGCCGCTGGGTGCTGCCCGGCGACTTCGCGTTGCTGGAGGAGGACGGCGGCATCACCCTGCTCGGGCGTGGCAGCGCGACGATCAACACCGGTGGCGAGAAGGTCTATCCGGACGAGGTGGAGAACGTGTTGAAGTCGCACGCCGACGTGTTCGACGCGGTCGTGGTGGGCGTTTCGGACCCGCGCTTCGGCCAGGCGGTCACCGCGCTCGTGGTGGTGCGCGAGGGCACCGACCCGACGCCGGAGGCGATCACCGCGCACGCCCGGACCCGGATCGCCGGATACAAGACGCCCAAGCGCATCCATTTCGTCGAATCGATCCCGCGCACGGCGGCGGGCAAGGTGGACCTGCGGGCGGCGAAGGCACGCGCGGAGGAACTGTCCGGGTAGGCGGGTGGATCGGGCGCGGTCGGCAGGCAGGCGGGGCAGGCAGGCGGGTCGGGTGCGATGCCGTACGCGGAACCGGGCCCGGGTCGGCCGGGCAACCGGGTGCTCGGCCGACCCGGGTCCGCGGTCGAGCACCTCGGGTCAGCTCAATACCTGGGTCAGGGTGTGGATCAGCAGGCCGACGAGTGCGCCCACGACGGTGCCGTTGATCCGGATGAACTGCAGGTCGCGTCCGACGTTGATCTCGATCTTGCGGCTGGTCTCCTTCGGGTCCCAGGCGCCGACGGTGTCGGTGATCAGCGCGGTGATCTCGTCGCGGTAGGTGGTCACCACGTACGCGGCGGCCTGCTCGATCCACCGATCGGCCTTGTCGCGCACGCGCGCGTCCTCGGCGAGCCGACCGGCCAGCGAGCGCACGGCCGCGGTGACCCGGTTGCGCAGTTCGCTGTTCGGGTCCTCGGTGGCCTCGACGAGCATGGCGCGCGCGGCGCCCCACACCGACGCGATCAACTCCTGGACCGCCGGGTGCGCGATGGTGCGGTCCCGCAACCCCTCTATCTGGGCGATCATCCGCGGATCGTGCTGGAGGTCGCGGGCCACCTCGGCGAGGAAGTTGTCCACCGCGAGTCGGGCCGGGTGCTCCGGGTCGTCCCGCACCGCGCCCGCGAACCGGACCAGTTCGCGATGCACCTTGTTGGCGATCTGCCGGTCGAGAAAGCGCGGCGACCAGCCCGGCGACTCCTCGTTGACCACTCGCAGGACGGCCTCGCGATGTTGCTCCAGCCAGTCGTGCGCCTTCACCGCGACCAGGTCGACCAGGCCCCGGTGCGCGCCGTCGCGGACCAGCCGGTCGAGCAGTTCGCCGATCGGCTGGGCGACGGCCTGCGCGGACACCCGACGGGTGATCGCCTGTCCGAACACGCTCTGCACGTCCTCGTCGCGCAGCACGGTCAGTGCCGCGCGGGCCAGCGCGCCCAGTTGGTCGGTCACCCGCTCGGCGTGCCCGGGAGCGGCCAGCCAGGTGCCGGCCCGCCGGGACACCTCCATCCGGCTCAGTCGTTGCCGTACCACCGAGTCGGAGAGGAAGTTCTCCCCGACGAACTCGCCGAGATTGTGCCCCAGCGCGTCCTTGCGGGTCGGGATGATCGCGGTATGCGGGATCGGCAGTCCGAGCGGGCGGCGGAACAGCGCGGTCACCGCGAACCAGTCGGCCATCGCGCCGACCATCCCGGCCTCCGCGGCGGCCTGCACATATCCGGCCCACGCGCCCGCACCGCGCGCCTCGGCCCACCGCGCGAGGATGTACAACACGGTCGCGAACACCAGGAACCCGGTGGCGATCACCTTCATCCGGCGCACACCCCGGAGCTTCTCCAGCTCCGACGCGGTACGAACCACGCCGCCCGGATCCGGACGGCGTGGAGCGGGCGACGAGGACTCGGCGAGATCAACCATGACGCCCATTGTGATCATCTGCCCGCGCCCCCGGGCCCTTCGACACCGATCCGCGCCGTCCCGCGCGACTCGACTCACGGTCATGTGTGCGCACCGGCCTCACAAATGTGGGCCAAAGATTATATTCGGTGGGTGTCATGGGAGATCTGCCTTCTCGTGCAGCTGGAGACGCTGCGCTCCTATGCGGCCGTGCTGGCGGTCGCCTCGACGTGACCGTGAACATCGGCGACATGTCCTTTCACGTGGCCTGAGCGTTCGATCGACGCAGCGGCCCCGGGCCGCTCCCGGCGAATCCGGTGTCGAGCCGAGCCGTGCGGGCGCGTATGAGGACACCACGGAGCGCTCGCAGGGGTCGGGCAGTTCACCGGTCGCTCGCGGCGCGGGGTCGGCGCGCCGCGAGCGACCCGTCGGACGAGGTGGTCGGTCGGTCGGGGGCCGGGGTGGCGAGGATGCCGTTCAACAGGACCTCGATCGCCCACGTGTCGCGGTCGTCGCCGGAGACCTGGGTGAGGGATTTGCGCATGGCGACCAGGTGGGGGTAGTCCGTCGCGGAGAGTCGGCCGAACGCCTCGTCCATCGCGGCGACCGCGCTCTCCTCGGTCTGCCCCTCGGCGCCCTTGTCGACGTACGCCGACTCCTCGGCCCCCGCGGCCGTGATGTGCAGGTTGATCAGGTCGAGCGCGAGTGAGCGGGTGAGGTCGTCGATGCCCGCGCCGGCCAGCAGACCCAGGATCGCCTCGGCGAGCGCGAGCGCGTTGGAGCCGGTCGGTACGTCCCCCAGGGCCACGGTCGCGATGCCGCGATGGGCGCCGAGCACGGTGATCGCCTCCCTGATCAGCGTGCCCAACTCCGCGCGCCAGTGCGGGAACGGCTCGCCGACCGGCGCGACGGCGGGCAGTGGGATCTCGCCGAGCACTCGGTCGTAGACCAACGCGAGCAGCTCGTCCCGGTTCGCCACGTACACGTACAGCGACGCGGCGCCGGTGTCCAGCGCCTGCGCGACCCGACGCATCGTCACCGCCTCCAGGCCGTCCGCGTCCAGGATCGCGAGCGCGGCGGACACGAGCGCGTCCGCACTGAGCGCGGCCTTCGCCGGGCGGGTGCGCCGGCTGACCGGAGCGGCAGGGGTGGATGGGCGCGACTCGCCGGGGGATTTCGCCATGCCCCGAGTATACGCGTTGACGGAACACTGTTCGCTACGTACATTGTTCGTTGCGAACAGCGTTCGTCACGAACATGGCTCGTCGCGCGGCACTTCGCAGGGCGGTGAGCCGCGCCGCCCACCCTTCGAGGAGTACCGATGACCACCACCACCGTCGACCCGTCCGCCCCCGTCACCGAGCCCCCGCTGCCCGCCGCGTACGCCTGGCGGTGGCGGATCCTGGCGATCGTGCTCGTCGCCGAGGTGATGGACCTGCTCGACAGCACCGTGACGAACGTCGCCGGCCCGTCCGTCCGCGACGATCTCGGCGGCGGCGCTTCGCTGTTGCAATGGCTCGCCTCCGGCTACACGCTCGCGTTCGGCGTGCTGCTCGTCGTCGGCGGCAGACTCGGCGACCGCTGGGGCCGACGCCGATTGTTCCTGCTGGGCGCCGGCGGCTTCGCCGTGGCGTCCCTGTTGTGCGCCCTGGCCCCGGCGCCGGAACTGCTGGTCGCCGCCCGCATCGCCCAGGGTGCCTTCGGCGCCCTGCTCATCCCGCAGGGCTTCGGCATCCTCAAGTCGGTCTTCCCGCCCGCCGAGACCGGCAAGGCGTTCGCCGCGTTCGGTCCGATCCTGGGCCTGTCCGCCGTCGGCGGCCCGATTCTGGCCGGCGCGCTGATCCACCTCGACCTGTTCGGCACCGGCTGGCGGCTGATCTTCCTGATGAACGTCCCGCTCGGCCTCGCCGCCGTGCTCGGCGGACTCCGCTACATCCCCAAGGACGCCCCGAACCCCGGCGTGCGGATCGACGTGCTCGCCGCCGCGCTCTTGGCCGTCGCCTCGACGCTGGTCATCCTCCCGCTCATCCAGGGCCCCGAAGCCGACTGGCCCGCCTGGACATTCGGCTGCCTCGGCGCCGGCCTGACCGCCTTCGCCGGCTTCATCCTGCGCGAACGCCGCAGCGCCCACTCGCTGATCGAGGCCACGCTGCTGCGCAACCGGGCCTACACCTCCGGCATGCTGTTCGGCCTCGTCTTCTTCGCCGGCACCGCGGGCTTCATGCTGATCACCTCGCTGTTCGTGCAACTGCACCTGGACTTCGGCCCGCTCGCCGCCGGTCTCACCCTCGCCCCGATCGCCGTCGGCATCGTGGTCGCCTCGATCGCGGGCTTCCGACTGATCCCCAGGCTCGGCCGCAACCTGCTCCTGATCGGCGCCGGCGTCAACGTGAGCGGCCTGATCGCCCTCGCCGCCGTGGTCACCCACTACGGCTCGGACACGACCGGCGTGAACCTGATCGCCCCGCTGTTCGTCGCCGGCCTCGGCATGGGCGCCGTGTTCGCCCCGCTGTTCGACGTGATCCTGGCCGGTGTCGCCGACCACGAACTGGGCAGCGCCTCCGGGTCGTTGTCCGCGATGCAACAACTCGCCGGCGCACTCGGCGTGGCCGGCATCACCACCTTGTTCCTCCAACTCGCCGAAAACCACAGCGCCTCCACCGCCATGGCCGTCGGCGCACTCGCGGTGGCCGGCCTCGGCCTGCTTGCCGCCGGCCTGGTGTTCCTGCTCCCCAGGCACGCCAGGCCGCACGAGAGCTAGGTCCTCGACCCGAGTTGCCTTTCCCCGGCGGTCCGACGGCCGGCCCGTCCGGTCCGACGGCCGGCCGGTCCGTGAAGAACCCCGGGCCGCCGGTTCCACGAAGAACCGTCGTGGGCCGCCGGTTCCACGAAGAACCGTCGTGGGCCGCCGAGTCCACGAAGGACCCGTCGCCCGGTCCACCAAGAACCCGTACAGCAAGGAAACGAGTCACCATGACCACCCTCGTCACCGGAGCCCGCGGCAGTGTCGCGCGCGGCGTCCTCACCCGCCTGGTCGCCGCCGGCCACAGCGTCCGGATCGCGAGCAGCGACCCGACCGACCTCGAACCGCCCGCCGGCGTCGAAGCCGTCCGCCTCTCGCTCCGTGAACCCGACAACGCCGCCGCGGTGTTGCACGACGTCACCAGCGTCTTCCTGTACGCCGAGGCAGCCGGCATCGCCGCCTTCGTCGACGCCGCGCGGGCCGCCGGCGTCCGGCACATCGTGCTGCTGTCCTCCGCCTCGACGGCCGCGCCCGACCCGAGCGGCAACCCGCTCGCGGCGAGCCACCACGCGGTCGAGGTCGCGGTCGCCGAGTCCGGGATCCCGTACACGGTGCTCCGTCCCGGTGCCTTCGCCGGCAACGCGATCGGCTGGAAGTACCAGCTTCTCGGCACCGGCAAGATCCAACTCCCGTACCCGAATGCCCAGGTCGCCCCGATCCACGAGGACGACATCGCCGACGTCGCGACCGCCGTGCTCGTGGCCGGCGACCACCTCGGCGAGACACTCGACCTCAACGGCCCCGAATCGTTGTCCTTCGTCGAGCAGATCGCGATCCTGGCCGATGTCCTGGGCCGCGAACTGCCGTTCACCGAGGTCACCCGGGACGAGGCGCTCGCCGGCCTGACCCGGCACATGCCGCCCGGCTACGCGAACGCGCTGCTGGACCTGTGGGAGTCGGCGGTCGAGCCCGAACCGGTGTCCGGCACCACCGAGGCGATCACGGGCCGACCGGGCCGCACCTTCCGCGAATGGGCCCACGACCACCGCGAGGACTTCGCGACCGGCGTGCCGCAGCGCGGCTGAATCGCCGACAACCGCTCGGATACCCGCACTTCGGACCGGCCGGACCGGCACAATCCGGCCGGCCGGTCCATGCTTTGGTGGAGTTCTCGCTCCCTCGCTCCCCAAGGGGTTGTCGCGCTGTCTACGCTGCTGTTCGGACCGGCCGTTTTCCGAACTCTGGACGCACATGACCGTCGCGCTTCACACCGTCGCGGGTGCCGCAATCGAGGTACGCCGCGCGCTCCAGGCTGATGAAGCCAGGGACGTTCCCGAACACACGTGGGTGGGCCCGATCGTCCGGATCCGCCCGCAGGGCGCACGGCACTACGAGGACATCGCGTACATCGACGCGGCGCCCACCGACGGAATGGGCAGCTCCCCCTCCCGACACCTGATCCTGTGGGCGGACCGGGCCCGCCGACAGCGGATCGCGGCGGTGGGTACGTACTCGGCCGCCGCCGACTACGCGGTGTACAGCGTCACCGGACCGGCCGGCGAGCACTTGGCGACGGTGCATCGCGAACAGGGCAGCATCCGCCGGCTGCGCCGCACGTCCTGGACGATCCGCCCGGCGGAGGGCCCCACGCTGCACGCGGCGAAGGGCACCACGTTCGGTTGGATCGCGTGGTGGGCGTTGTGCCCGCTGTGGGGCCTGATGATGGCCGTGGCCGTACTCGGCGGCAAGGCACCGAGGTTGCCGCTGCGCACGATCTGGCGCCACGACGGCACCCGCGTCTTCGAATACCTGGGCAGCGTCGGCACCACCGACTCGTACGAACTCCCCCCGGGCCACGTGGACGCCCGCATAGTCCTGGCCCTGGCGGCCCTGCACAACAGCCATCCCGGCTGGTACGACCGCCTGTAACGGCGCAGCCGGCTCCGGTGGGCTACCGGAGCCCGCCGGCCGGCACCGTCGTCTCGCAGGCGTCGCACAGGGTCAGGTGCAGTCGGCGCATGCCGCGGAGGGTGCCCGGGCGACCGCAGCTCTCGCAGACGGTTCGGGAGATTCGGTCGAACTCCCCCGTCACGGCGTGCAGGCGGGTCGATTCGGCCCGGGTCCAGGCGGTGCCGTTCGGGGTCCACGGGTGTGGGTTGGCCTGGAAGGCGAGCGCCGCCCACTTCTGCTTGACGGCGAGGAGTTCGTAGTCGGGGAACTCCACCGCCACCGCCTCGTGGCAGCGCAGCGCGAGCCGATACCACCCCGGTCCGATCCAGAACTCGGCGGACGGGTCCCTGAGATGGCGCCGCAACGGCTCCAGGACGGCGTCGGACGCCCATTCCGAATGACCGGCGGTCGTTGCCATCGCGGGCTACCTCCCCTTCGGCACGGAGCGAAAACTTTTCTCTCCTCGGGCGTCACACTTTGCCGGCGGGCTCCGTCAGTGCTGTGTCGGACCGAAAAGCAACGGCCGGCAGCCGGAGGCGAGGAGACAACCTCCGGTGAGACCACCTCTCGAGGAGCACAGCCATGGAAGCACGTATGGGCAACCCCGCGATGGTCGTTCCCGGCGCGATGAAGGCGCTGATGGCCCTCGGTGCCGCCGCCGCACAGACCGGCGTTCCCAAGGTCACCCTGGAACTGGCAAACCTGCGGGCGAGCCAGATCAACGGCTGCAGCGTCTGTGTGCACATGCACGCCCGCGACCTGCGCAAGGCCGGCGAGGCGGACGAGCGCATCGACACCGTCGCCGGTTGGCGGGACGCCCCGTACTTCACCGACGCCGAGCGCGCGGCCCTCGCGCTGACCGAGGCGGTCACCCGGGTCGCCGACGCCGGCGACCCGATCCCGGACGCGATCTACGACGAGGCCGCCAAGCACTACGACGAGCAGGAACTCGGCGGCCTCCTGCTGTCCATCGCCTCGGTCAACGTCTGGAACCGAATCAACCTCGCCACCCGTCAGGTCGCGGGCGGCGCCTGGTAGGACACCGCGGCCGAGACGTCGCGGACCCGGAGCCGGGAGCACCTCCCGGCCCTCCGGGCCGCGTGCGCGGCACGGCTCCCGCCGCCCACGTGCTCGAACGCGAGTACGTCCGTCTTGACTTCGGGCCCTCGCGTCGGGATCCTGCCGGCGAGACGGCACGGTCACCCGGTGCCGCGACCGGACTACCGGGAGGAACCGCGGATGAGCCGCGACACTGGCGGGGCGTACGAGTCGGCCCATCGGCGCAGCCTGAGCGATCCGGACGGTTTCTGGCTGGAGGCCGCCGCCGCGATCGACTGGGTGACGCCGCCCAGCCGGGCCCTGGACGACTCCGCCGCGCCGCTGTACCGCTGGTTCCCGGACGGCGTGTTGAACACGTGCTTCAACGCACTGGACCGGCATGTCGCGGGTGGGCGCGCCGAACAGGCCGCGATCGTGTACGACTCGCCGGTCACCGGCACGCGGCGCACCCTGAGCTACGCCGAACTCCTCGATCTGACCGCACGATTCGCCGGCGTGCTGCGCGGACTGGGGGTGGGCCGGGGCGATCGGGTGGTGTTGTACCTGCCGATGGTGCCCGAGGCCGTGGTGGCGATGCTGGCCTGCGCCCGACTCGGCGCGGTGCACTCCGTCGTGTTCGGCGGCTTCGCCGCACACGAGTTGGCGGTGCGGATCGACGACGCCCGGCCCAAGGTCGTGGTGGCCGCGTCCTGTGGGATCGAGCCCACCCGCACGATCGCCTACAAGCCGCTCGTGGACGCGGCGCTGGCCGAGGCGACGCACCGGCCCGACAAGGTGGTGCTGCTGCAACGTCCCCAGCTCACCGCCGATGTGACCGAACGCGACCTGGACTGGGACACCGCGATGGCGACGGCCGAACCCGTCGAGTGTGTGCCCGTCGCGGCCGGCGACCCGCTGTACATCCTCTACACCTCCGGCACCACCGGGCCGCCCAAGGGCATCGTGCGCGACAACGGCGGACACGCGGTCGCGCTGCGGTGGTCGATGGAGAACGTGTACGGCGTGCGCCCCGGCGAGGTGAGTTGGACCGCGTCCGACGTCGGCTGGGTGGTCGGCCACTCGTACATCGTCTACGCGCCGCTGCTCACCGGCTGCACCTCCGTGCTGTACGAGGGCAAGCCGGTCGGCACACCGGACGCGGGCGCGTTCTGGCGGGTGGCCGCCGAGCACCGGGCCACCATGCTGTTCACCGCGCCGACCGCGTTCAGGGCGATCAAGAAGGAGGACCCGGACGGGAAACTGCTCGCCGGACACGATCTGTCCGCGCTGCGCACGCTGTTCCTGGCGGGCGAGCGGCTCGACCCGGAGACCTACCGCTGGGCGGGCGACCTGCTCGGGATCCCCGTGGTGGACAACTGGTGGCAGACCGAGACCGGTTGGCCGATCGTGGCCGACCCGATGGGCCTGGAACCGCATCCCACCAAGCCCGGTTCGCCGACCCTGCCGGTGCCCGGCTACGACGTACGGATCCTGGACCCGCAGGGCGTCGAGGTGCCGCCCGGCGTGGACGGCGCGGTGGTGCTCAAACTGCCCATGCCGCCCGGCACGCTGAGCACGCTGTGGGGCGACGACGAGCGCTACGTGGCGTCCTATCTGACCGCGTTTCCCGGCTATTACCTCAGCGGCGACGGCGGGCGCAAGGACGAGGACGGCTACGTCTACGTGATGGGCCGCACCGACGACGTGATCAACGTCGCCGGGCACCGGCTGTCCACCGGCTCGATGGAGGAGGTGCTGGCCGCGCACCCGGACGTCGCCGAGTGCGCGGTGATCGGGGTGGCCGACGAGCTCAAGGGCCAGGTGCCGCGCGGTCTGGTCGTGCTCAAGGCCGGTGTCGATCGGGAACCCGCCGAGGTGTCCGCCGAGTTGGTGCTCCTGGTTCGGGACACGATCGGCGCGGTCGCGGCCCTGCGCCGGGTGGACGTGGTCCCGGCGCTGCCCAAGACCCGCTCGGGCAAGATCCTGCGCCGCACGATGCGCGACATCGCGGACGGCAAACGGCCCGTACTGCCCTCCACCATCGAGGACCCGACCGTCATCGAGACACTGCGACCCACCCTGACCGGCGAGCGTCCCGACCAGGGCGCGCCCGGCGGAACTTCGCGCAGTCGTCGGGACTTCCCGGACGGCCTCGGCGGCGGGCCGGACCCGGCGACCGGGACCGTTCAGCCGACGTAGGAGGCGCGCGGCGGGGACTGCGGCCCCAGCGGTCCGGCCAGCCACGCGTCGTACAACTTCTGCCATGAGCCGTCCCGCTTCATCCGCTCCAGCAGCCCGTTGGCGAATCGCACGAAGTCCTGGTGTGCCAACGGGAACGCCATGCCGTGCGGTTCGTCGCTGAAGGTCGGACCGACCACTTCGGTGTCGGAGTCCTGTGCCTGAAGTCCTTTGAGCAGCGCCGACGTCGTCGAGATCGCGTCCACCTCGCCCTGCTGCAACGCGACCAGGCAGTCCGTCCAGTTCTCCACGGCGTACGGCAGCACGCCCGCCGGGTCGTCCCGCAGGAACACGATCGACGTGGTGGCGCGGACCGTGCACACCCGCCTGCCGCGCAGATCCGCGAGGGAGCGCACGCCCGAGTCGGTGCGCACCAGGACGCGTTGGCCGTCGGTGTAGTAGTCGCTGCTGAAGGCCACCTGGAGTTTGCGGTCGCATGTGATGGTCATCGTGTCGATCACCACGTCCACATCCCCGTTGCGGAGCACGTCGGTGCGCTGGGCCTGGGTGATCACCTTGTAGCGCAGCCGCTCGGGGTCGTCGGGACCCGCGAAGATCGCCCGGGCGAGGGCCTTGGCCATCTCGATGTCGAATCCCTTGATCAGCCCGCTGCGTCGGTCCAACTCGCCGAAGAATCGGGTGTTCTGGTCGACACCGACGATCAGGTACCCGCGTCGGTGCACGCGCTCCATCGTGGAACCGGCGGGCATCGCTCCGGGGGTGGGCAGCGACCCGGGCGGCGTGAGGCTCTGGCGCGGGTCGCAGGGCGGCGCGACGGAGGGCTTGGGGTAGTCCTCCGGGGTCGCCGGGTGGGCCCCGGAGATCACCGGGTCGACGACCCGCACGTCGGCGGGTCCATCGGCCGAGGAGGCGGAGCACGCGGCGAGGGTCGCGGCCAGCACGACTGCCGGGGCCGAGTTCGCGATTCGACGCTTTCTCCGATGCATGGCGCTCCCTGGTGCCGGTGTGCGCACCGGCGAGTCGTTGCCGCTGCGAGTCGGCGAACCGGCCGGGACCCGTTCGCGTCGAGGCTTGCGCGGCCGAATTGCTCCGATTATCGACCGGCTCGTGCGGATTCCCCGGTCGCTTGCCCAAACAATGGGGGGTTCCCTCAACCGAGTGGACCAGGACTGGAGTAGGCGTGACGAGCTACGGCATCACCGGCCACATCAACCTGACGCCCGACACCGTGCCGCTGGTCGATCGGGCCGTTCGGGAGCTGCTCGCCCGGGTCGCGCCGGACGAGCTCGTGGGCTACAGCTGCCTCGCGGCAGGCGCGGACGCGATCTTCGCGCGCGCCGTCCTGGACCTGGGCGGCCGGCTCGTGGCACTGCTGCCGTCGGCCGACTACGGCGAGACCAAGGTCGGTCCGAACTACCGCGCCGGTTTCGAGGACTTGATCGCGCGCGCCGACGAGGTCCGGGTGATGCCGTTCCGCCGGGCGTCCGAGGACGCGTACGCGGCGGCCAACGACGCGCTGCTCGCGGCGGTGGACGTGGTGTTCGCGGTCTGGGACGGCCGACCCGGCGGCGCACGCGGCGGCACCGCCGAGGTGGTCGCCAAGGCCCGCGCGGCGGGCACACGAGTGCACGTGGTGTGGCCGCCAGGCGCTGCCCGCGGCTGAACACGACCTGTCACGCGACGCGCAACGACACTGCCGGGTGCGGGAGTTGCCCATGATTTCGGGCCGAGGGCGGCGCTCGACCGGGATCCGAGCGGGGCGTACAACCCTCGATTGGGCTGGAGTTACAGCAACGGCGGCTGCTCTTCGTCCTGCGGCGGCAGCAACTGACACGCCGTCACCGGTCGGCGCGGGTGCGGGCGCGGGAGGACGATCGGGCCCGCCGGTGGTCGAGGGACGACCGGCGGGCCCGTCGCGGGTGTTCGGGTACGGCTACCGCGCCGAGTCCGCCTCGGTCGGCCTCGGTTCGGCGACGGGAGCGGTGCCGGGCGGGTACGCCGGGCCGGCGGCGGCCTTGCGCCGCGAATCGAGCACGGCCAGCGCCAGCGTGACCAGGCCGGCCAGGCCCGCCAGCACCGAGATGCCGGGCAGGACCACACCCATGACGGCGTTCTGCGCGTCGCGCCACGCGGAGTCGGTGATGCGGAACAGCCCTATGCCGACGGCGGTCACTCCGAGCAGCGCGATCACCGCGTGCCAGATCACCGGATTGGCCGGCCGCGCGGCGCGTGCCGGCGCGGGTGTGAGCGGGAAGGGCGAACCGGTCGGGAAGGGCGGCACCTCGGTCGCGGCGGCGGGCGCGTCGGTCGGGAACGGCGGGGCGGGCACCACCCTGGTCGGCGCGTCCGGTCGCGGCGGCGCCGCCGACTCGGAGTCCCGGGCGACCTTGACGGTCTCGGCACCGGCGTCGGCGGGCGCGGGGGACTCGGAGTCCCGGGCGACCTTGACGGTCTCGGCACCGGCGTCGGCGGGCGCGGGGGACTCGGAGTCCCGGGCGACCTTGACCGTTTCGGCGTCGGTGCCCCGACGGATGGCCGGCACCTTGACCGGCGCGCCACCGTCGTAGGGCGCCTTGGCCGCCGGCTTGTCCGCCTCGGGAGCGGGGGCCGCCGGGGTCGCGATCGGAGTGGTGACGTCGTCGTCCTTGCCGACGCGAACGGCCGGTGCCACCACGGGGGTCGTGGCGTCGGAGTCCGGGTCGGGCTTTTCCGCGGCAGGCTTCCCGGCACCGTTTTGGTCGGCCCGCACCGCCGGCGACGCCACCGGAGTCGCGTCGTCCTCGTCGTCGCTCACCTCGTCGGCGTCGGCGTCGGCGTCGGCGTCGCCCTGGTCCCGGCCCGCGCCGTTCTTCGCGGCGCCACCACCGGCGGCGGGCTTCCCCGCGCCCTTCTTGCCCGCGCGTACGGCGGGCGTGGCCACGGGGGTCGCGTCGTCCTCGGCCTCGTCCTCGGCTTCGGTCTCGGCGGCTCGCGCGGTCGGCTTCGCGATCTTCCCGGGCGCGGCCGATGCCGGTGTCGCCACCGGAGTCTCGTCGCCCGCCTCGTCGGCATCGGAGCCGGCGGCGGGAGCGCGGGTCGTCTTCGCAGCGCCCTTCTTGCCGGGCCGTACGGCGGGCGTTGCCACCGGAGTCGCGTCGTCCGCGTCGGTCGTCGCGGTGGCATCCGGCTCGGCGGCGGGCTTCGCAGCGCCCTTCTTGCCGGGTCGCACGGCGGGCGTTGCCACCGGAGTCGCGTCGGTCTCGGCCTCGTCCTCGGCAGGTTGCGCGGCCGGCTTCGCGCCGTTCTTCGCGACCTTCTTCGCGGCGGCAGCAGCACCGGTCGCGGGCTTGCCGGCGGCCTTCTTGCCCGCGCGTACCGCCGGAGTCGCCACGGGCGTCTCGTCCGTGTCGGTCGGTGTCGCGGTCGCGAGTGCGGCGGCTGCCGGGACCTCGGTGGTCTCCGGCTCTTCCTCTTCCCCGTCCGCGCTCTCGGCGTCCTTCGGGGGCGGGGCATCGCCCACGGCCGCGGTCGCCGCGGCGACCAGTGCCCTCAGTTCCTCGGGAAGCCAGTCCGCACTCGGCTCGGCCGCGGCGAAGCGTGCCACCAAGTCGGCCGCCGAGGGCCGTGCGGTGGGCCGCTTCTTCAGGCAGTCGGCGACGATCTCACCGAGCCAGTCCGGGAGTTCCGTCAGGTCCGGCATCTCGCGCACGACCCGCTGTGCGATCTCGGCGGCCGACCCCGCGCCGAACGGCGCCACGCCGGCCGCGTGGCACAGCACACCGCCCAGCGCGAACACGTCGATCGCCGGGCCTATGGAGCCGCCGGTGACCTGCTCCGGTGCGGGCAGCCCCGGGACGTCCACGACACCCGTCCGGGTCATCCCGGCCGAACCGAGGGCCCGGGCCAGCGAGTAGTCCGCCACGCGCGGCCCGTCGGCCGCGAGCAGGACGTTGGCCGGCTTGAGGTCACGGTGCGTCAGATCGACCTCGTGGATGGCCGCGAGCCCCTCGGCCAATCCCGCGCCCAGTGCACGCAGCGAGTGCTCGGGCAGCGGCCCGTGCGCCCCGACGGCCGACTCCAGGGACGGGCCCGCCACGTGCTCGACGACCAGCCACGGCGGCGTGCCGTCCGGGTCCGCGTCCAGGACGTGCGCGACGTGTGTGCCGCCGACCTCCCTGGCAGTGGTGACGTCCTTGCGGAAGCGTTCGAGGAACGTCTTGTCGGACGCCAGGTCGGGCCGCACCAGCTTGACCGTGACGTGGTCACCGCCGGGTGCGCGACCGAGGAAGACCGTCCCCAGGCCGCCCTGTCCCCATCGGGCCGACAGTCGGTACCGCCCGACAACCCCGGGATCGCCCGGCTTCAGCGGATCCATGACTGCCGCCCCCTCTATGTACGTGCTGCGCCAAGGCAGGGAGGGGCCCAGGGCTTTTTCCGGCCCTGTCTGTCTCGCCTCCCCGCGGACTTTGCCGCAGCCTACCCTCCGGGCCGAGGCCCCACCGAGGACCCGGACCGGCTCGTCGACGACTCGTGAACGTCTCGTCACCGACCCGGCAACCGCAGCGAATCGCCAGGACATGTCCCGATTCGCGCCTTTGACCGGGCTCCGCGTGCGCCGCTAGCTTCGCGACAACACCCGGCAACACCCGGCAACATCAGCCCGCGTGGCGAGGGAGCTGAACCGATGGCGATCGTTCTGGGGCCGAATCGATACGGCAAGGCGGAGGTACGACTGGTCCGGGTCACCCGGACCACCGCGACCGAGCACGAACTGTGCGATCTGAACGTGTCCGTGTCACTGTCCGGCGACCTCGCGGCCACCCATCTGCGCGGCGACAACGCCCACGTCATCCCGACCGACACGATGCGCGCCGTGGTGTACGCGTTCGCGCAGGACCGACCGCTGCCCGCGGTCGAGGCGTTCGGGCTGCGCCTGGCCCGGCACTTCGTCGACGCGTACGCCCCGATCGATACCGCGCGCGTGCGCGTCCTGGAATACCCCTGGATCCGGATCCCCGGCACGCACGGGCCGCACCCACACGCGTGGACCCGGGCGGCCGGGGCCCGATACGCGGGCGTGCTGCACGGGCCGGCCGGTACCGAGGTCTGCGCCGGTCTGGAGGACGTGACCGCGCTCAAGTCCACCGGGTCGGAGTTCCACGGCTTCATGACGGACCGTTACACGACGCTGGCCCCGACCCGGGACCGGATCCTGGCCACGAGCGTGCACGCGCGCTGGCGCCATCGGCGGTCCGACGTCGCGTCGACGGACTGGGACTCGTCCTTTTGCGCGGCTCGCGACACGCTGCTGCGTACCTTTGCCGAAACGCACAGCCTGTCCCTGCAACAGACCCTGTACGCAATGGGCGAGGCGGTGCTGACCGAGCGGGAGGACCTGGTCGAGGTGCGACTGACGCTGCCGAACAGGCACCACCTCCCGGTCGACCTCGACGCGTTCGGTCTGCACAACACGGGTGAGGTGTACCAGGTGACGGATCGGCCGTACGGCGTGATCGAGGGCACCGTGCTGCGCGACGACGCGGCGCCCGCGCTCGCCGAACTCCCCTGGCGATAGCGCCGGAAGCCGCCGACCGGACCCGGACACACCGCGGGGGCGAGGCGCCGTACGGCACCCCGCCCCCGCGACCCCCTCCCTCATCCCCCCGGATGAAAGTTCGTCGTCCGCGTATCTCCGTCGCGGGTGTGTTCGTCGTTTCCCGGATGCCGACCCGGACGCCCCCGGCCGTCGCCCCCCGACGCCGTCCCGGACCGCGCGTCGGTCAGCCCAGGTTCTCGATCCCCGCCGTGCCCTTCTCGACGTCGAGGACCTCGACGGAGGAGACCTTGCGGGTGGTGTTGTTCTCGGCCCACTGCTTCGCCTCGGTGGCGAGCTTGCCGCCCTTGTCCATCCGGGCGCTCTCGGCGGCGAGGTTCTCCGTGAGCGAGACCTCGGCGGGCAGCGAGGTGAGCACCACGACGTCGTAGCCGGAATAGGTCTTCGAGATCCGGACCTTGGTGACCAGGCCGCCGTGGGTGGTGCTCTTGAGCTTGGCGAGCAGGTCGGCGGCGTACTTCTCGGAACCGGCCTTGTCGGTGTCCTTCTCCGCGCCGTTCTCGATGCCGGCGGTGCCCTTCTCCTTGTCGAGCACGGAGACGGAGCCGATCGTCAGGCTCGACGAGTCCTGCGTCCACTGCATCGCCTCGACGGCGAGCTTCCGCCCCTTGTCCATCCGGGCGTTCGCACCCTTGATGTCCTCGGTGATGGAGACCTCCGCGGGCAGCGTCGTGTTGACGGTGACCTCGTAGCGTTCGTACTGCTTCACGATCCGGACCTCGGACACCACACCGCCGTGCTTGGTGGTCTTGAGGTGGGTCAGCAGGTCCTGGGCGACCTTGTCGGTGCCGCCCTTGTCGCCGGCCTTGGGCGCGTCCGACTTGGGTGCGCCGGTCTTGGGCTCGTCGGCTCCGGGCGCCGCGCTCGTGTCGGCCGCGCCGGTGGTCCTCGGCGACTCCGCCGACGCGCTCGACGCCTTGCCCTCTTCCTTCCTGGTGGGTCCGCAGGCGGCGAGCGATCCGGTCATGGCGATCGTCGCGGCGACGGCCACGGTGGTGATCAGGCCGCGGCGACGTCCCCGCGGGGCTGCGGTCGAAGCGGACTGCTGCACAACGGTCTGCCGGGGAGCGAGCGCGGACATGAGGTTTCCCTTCGGAGGCACTGCGTCTCGGCCGCCTACTGCGCCGATCGGTCCGCCGGCCGAGCGGCCGGTGGTCAAGTGACAGCACGGTGCGGGTGTTTCCGGGGTTGCTCCGTGCTGCCGTGGTCAATAGAAGCAGCGGCTGTGAACGCTGTCAACAAGCATTTTGCTCGCACCTTGAGTCACCTCGATATGGTTGACTCCGGAAGGTTCACAATCGGTCCAGGAGGAGGAGACGGTGCCCACCAGCCCCCAGGTCACCGCTGCCGAGATCGCCCGCATCGCGGGTGTCGGACGCGCCGCCGTCAGTAACTGGCGCCGGCGCTTCGACGACTTCCCGCGGCCCGTGGGCGGCAGCGACGCGAGCCCCACCTTCGCGCTGTCCGACGTGGAGAGCTGGTTGCGCGACCAGGGCAAGATCGCCGAGGTCGCGCCGGAGGAACACCTGTGGCGCCTGGTCGCGGCCTCCAACGACGTCCCCGGCCGGCTCGCCGACATCGGCGACCACCTGGCGGCCGGCTCACCCGAGCCGGTGGGGCCGCACGCCGCCCTGCTGCGCGCCGCGAGCGACCTCGCCGGCACCCGCGGGGCCTCGGCCGTGTTCGCCGCCCTCTACTCCCGATTCGCCGAGTCCGCAGCCGGCCCCGGCGGCGTCACCCCCTCGGCCACCGTCGCGCTGATCGCCGAACTGGCGTGCGTGGGACGGGAATCCGTGACATCCGTGCTGAATCCGGCGACCACGCACGGCGATCTGCTGCTCGGCTTCGTGCGATCCGCGCGCACCCTGCGCGGGCAGGCCGAGGCCCCGGCCCTGGCCCGACTGATCCGCGCCCGCATCGCGCTGCACCCCGATGCCGGACCGGACACCGCGATCGCCGTCGCCGAGGGCGACGCGCTGCGCGCGGACGCGTGGCCCGACGAGCTGTTCGACACCGTCGTGGGCAACCCGCCGTTCAACGACCGCAATTGGGGTCACGACGAACTGGCCTACGACCAGCGCTGGGAGTACGGCCTGCCGCCCAGGACCGAGTCCGAACTCGCGTGGGTCCAGCACGCGCTGGCGCACACCGAGGTCGGCGGGCGGGTCGTGCTGCTGATGCCGCCCGCCGTCGCGGCCCGGAGCTCGGGCCGGCGGATCCGGGCCGAACTGCTGCGCCGGGGCGCGCTGCGCGCGGTGTTCGCGCTGCCCGCGGGCGCCGCGCCGCCGTTCGGCGTCGCGCTGCACCTGTGGATCCTGGAACGGCCCTCGGGCGAACTGATGCCCTCACACGTGCTGTTCGCCGCGATCGAGGACGCGGCCGCGGCGCAGGCCGGCGTGCGGGCCTGGCACGACTTCGGCACCGATCCCGGCGGCCTGGCCGAGGTGCCCGGCCGACACCGCGCCGTGCCGCTGATCGAACTCCTCGACGACAACGTCGACCTGACCCCGTCACACAACCTGCCCGAGCGCACCGACCTGAACGTGGCCGAGCGGGTGCACGACACCCGCCGGCGGCTGCTCGACCTGCTGGACCGGCTCCCGGAACTGGTGCCCGATGTACCCGCCGCCGACCCGGGGGCGCCGACCTGGCGCTCGGTCACGCTCGCCGATCTGGCCCGCACCGGCGCGGTCACGCTGTACCGCAGCGCGACCCGCTCCGGCCGGAGCGGCCAGGAGACGCCGACCGGGCCGACCGTGCCGATGCTCACCACCACCGATCTCGCCGCCGCCGTGCCGCCGAGCGCGCGCCTGTCGGTCGCCGAGGCGGACGAGGCACAACACCCGCGCATCCGGGCGGGCGACGTGATCGTGCCGACCCTGCTGGGCAGCGGCGAGAACGGCTGGGCGGGCGCGGTCCGAGTGGCCGGACCCGCCGAGCGGGACGCGGTGCTCGGACCCAACCTGCACCTGCTGCGCCCCGATCCGGCCACCCTCGATCCGTGGTTCCTGGCCGGGTTCCTGACCGACCCGGCCCAGGCCAGGCGGGCCGGGTACGGGTCCAGCATCGTGCGGGTCGACGTGCGCCGGATCGAGATCCCGCTGCTGCCGCCGGACCGGCAGCGCGCCTACGGCGAGACCTTCCGGGCGCTGCGCGCGTTCGTGACCGACCTGCGCGGCGCGGCGGCCCTGGGCGAGGACCTGGGCCGGGGCCTGTTGGAGGGCCTCACCGCCGGCCTGCTCCGGCCGCCGCAATAGCGCCGGGTCCACCCGGCCCGGCTCGCCGACCCGTGCTACCGGCCCTCCAAGGCGCGCAGGACGGCCTGCGAGCGGGCCGTGGGCGCGGCGGAGCGGAACGGGCCCGGCGGGCCCAGGGCGGCCGCTGCGGCGGCTCGGTCGGGACCGGTGTAGCCGCGCACCAGGGCCTCGGCGGCGGCGCGGTGCGCGTCGCCCATCGAGTACAACTCCTCGCCCGGGACGATCCGATGCCGCCGGGTGCGCGCGTCGTGGGCCGGCCACTGTCGGTGGACCACCAGCCGCGGCTCGTCGTCCGGCTCGGACGCGCTCAGCGTGGAGAAGGACAACGTGTACGGGAGTAGCGGGCCGACCAGTTCGCACAGGCCCCACAACACCGCCTCGGGGTCCGGCACGGCGTCCGCCTCGGACAGCGCGAAGGTGGCCTCCGGCCGGGTGAGCACCGCCGAGATCACGTCCGTCAGCACGTCGGGATGTCGCGTGGCGCGCAGCCGCAGCCCGGCCTCGCGGCGGGTCAGCTCCGCGTTCAGCACCGCCGGGTCGAGCCGGGGCACGTGCCGGTGGCCCGGAGGATCCGGATCCGGCAGGTCCACCGGCGCCGCGCCCAGCGCGAGCGCGTGCCGGGGCCCGGCGAGCGAGACCGCGCCGGGTTCGGGTCGGGCCGGGGCGATCAGCACCAGGGCGTGTGCGGCGGTGCGCCGGATCAGCGTCGGTCGGCCGCCGAGCATGCCGAAGCGGACCGCGGACCGACGCGGCCCGTAGTACCCGGCGCCCAACGCGGGGCCCACCACCGGCGCCAGTACCGAGTGCCAGCGTCCCAGGCCCGGTTCGGACAGCGACGAGGCCGTCACGCTGATCGCCCCCGAGTCGCTCACCCGATAGCCGATCCGGTCGAGCATCGGCGCACGCGTCGGGTACGGATCCTCGGTGTAGCGCTTGGTCGGGGCGGGCGCGGGCCGAGCCGCGGTGGGTTCGGCGGCCCGTCGGCGCGCGGGCCGGGCCGGGCGCGGGCGCTCGGCAGAGGGAGCCCGCACCGCCTCCGGCTCGGGTGCCGGTCGCGCCGCGGGCGGGCCGGGCGGTTCGACGGCGGGGCGGATCCGGCGCTCGTGCTCGTAGAGCAGTTCCAGGACGGGACGGGGCAACCACGAGGCAGCCTCGTGCGGGCGTCGGCGGCGGCTGAGCAGGGCGGCGAAGTCGGTGACCACGTTGTCCGGCGAGGGGCGTCGGTCGGCGCGGCGGCGCAGACACGACTCCACCAGCGGCAGGAGTTCCTCGGGCAGCCCGGTCAGGTCCGGGTCGCGATTGCGCACGGCGCTCATCACCCGCATCGCGCTGCCCTCGTACGGCGCGTGACCCGTGCCCGCGAACAGCAGCGTGGCGCCCATCGCGTACACGTCGGAGCGGACCGTGCCGGACTCGCCCTCGACCTGCTCGGGCGCCATGTAGGCGATCGTGCCGACCAGATTGACGGTGTCCTGGTCCTCGGCCAGCGCGAGCCCGAAGTCGATCACCTTGGGACCGTCCAGGGTGACCAGGATGTTGCCCGGGGCCAGGTCGCGGTGCACCAGGCCGGCGCCGTGGATCGCGCCGAGCGCCTCTGCCACCCCGGCGGCCAGCCAGCGCACCGCGTCCGGCGGCAGCGGACCGCACTCGTCGACCACCTCGCGCAGCGACGGCGCGGGCACGTACGCGGTGGCCAGCCAGGGCCGCTCGGCCTCCGGGTCGGCGTCCACCACGGCGGCCGTGAACACCCCGCTGACCAGTCGCGCGGCGTGCACCTCGCGGGCGAACCGGCGGCGGAAGTCCGCGTCGTGGTCCAACTCGGCCAGGATGGTCTTGATCGCCACCAGCCGGCCCGCCGGGGACAGTCCCAGGAAGACCCGGGCCATGCCGCCCCGGCCGAGTCGGGAGAGCACCCGATAGGGCCCGATCCGGCGCGGATCGTACGCGTCCAAGGGGGCCGGACCCCGCCTGTCGACATCGGTCACGCAAAGTCCCCCCGGGCCACCCGATCGTGTGCCCTCATCATGACGCCGCATGGGTGACACTCGTAACGGGAAGCCGAAACACGTGCACGGTTGCGGCGATGACTCTGGGCATCTCGACCCGCCACCCTGGGTCAGGTGACGCGGCTCACGGTTTGTCGCCCAGGTGGGAGGTGGCTGCGAGGTCGCCTCGCGCGCCTGCTATTCGTACTGATGCACACATGTCACAAAGACCGGAACCGCACGGACACGATCCGGGTGGCTGCCGGAGCCTGAGCCGAGAAGTAGGGGACCCCCATGAGCGAGGACTCGGTAGTACTGCGCCACCAAGGAAACGAGCACACCCTTCCGCTGGTCGAGGGCACCATTGGCGACACCGCCGTGGACATCTCGACACTTCGCGCCAAGACGGGGCTGGTGACCTACGACGGAGGGTTCGTCAACACCGCCGCGTGTAAATCGGCGATCACCTTCATCGACGGCGAGGAGGGCATCCTCCGCTACCGCGGCTATCCGATCGAGCAGATCGCCGAGCAGGGGACCTTCCTGGAGACGGCCTACCTGCTGATCTACGGCGAGTTGCCGTCCGCGAGCGCGCTGGACAACTTCCGCGACGAGATCACCCAGCACACCCTGCTGCACGAGGACGTCAAGCGCTTCTACGACGGCTTCCCGCGCGACGCGCACCCGATGGCGATGTTGTCGTCCGTGGTGTCCGCGCTGTCCACGTTCTACCAGGACAGCCACAACCCGTTCGACGAGGAGCAGGTCCGGCTCTCGGCGATAAGGCTGTTGGCGAAGCTGCCGACGATCGCGGCCTACGCGTTCAAGAAGTCCGTCGGCCAGCCGATGCTCTACCCGGACAACTCGCTCGGCTACGTCGAGAACTTCCTGCGGATGACCTTCGCGGTCCCGGCCGAGTCGTACAAGGCCGACCCGGTGGTGGTGGACGCGCTCGACAAGCTGCTCATCCTGCACGGCGATCACGAGCAGAACTGCTCGACCTCGACGGTGCGGCTGGTCGGCTCCAGCCAGGCGAACATGTTCGCGTCCATCTCGGCAGGCATCAACGCGCTGTGGGGTCCGCTGCACGGCGGTGCCAACCAGCAGGTGCTCGAGATGCTCGAGCAGATCAAGAACGACGGTGGCGACATCGACTCGTTCGTGAACAAGGTGAAGAACAAGGAAGACGGCGTGCGCCTGATGGGCTTCGGCCACCGGGTGTACAAGAGCCGCGACCCGCGCGCGACGATCATCAAGAAGGCGGCCGACGACGTCCTGTCCCGGATGGGCAAGAAGGACGAACTGTTGGACCTCGCGATGCAGTTGGAGGAGCGCGCGCTCGCGGACGACTACTTCGTCGAGCGCAAGCTGTACCCGAACGTGGACTTCTACACCGGGCTGATCTACCGGGCTATGGGCTTCCCCACCGAGATGTTCACCGTGTTGTTCGCGATCGGCCGGCTGCCGGGCTGGATCGCGCACTGGCAGGAGATGATCGCCGACCCGAAGGCGAAGATCGGCCGCCCGCGCCAGGTGTACACCGGCGTCGCGCTGCGCGACTACACCCCCATCGGTGCCCGCTGACCGTAGGGAACACGCGGAAACGATCTTGGAGTCGAAGGTCTCGAACCACGGTTCGAGGTATTCGGCTCCAAGATCGTTTTGTTTTTCCGCCATCGTGTTTCGCGCCGAGGTCTCTCGCGGGCGGTGCAGCGCACTCGATCGACCCCGGTGCGGGAGAACTGTACTGACAACTCCTGATTGATCGGTAGTTTTGTGATCCGAACGTGATCAATGACCCGGACCCGTCCCAGGGGTCGGGAGTCGAACGAGGTGGCGAGGGCCGAGGATCGAACCAGGGCAGGCCGGGATCAGCCGGTGGGCGTCGCGTCCGCGGGGCCCTTTCCGGTGGCCGCGTCGAGCACGTACAGGTGCCGGTCGGCGCTGCCCACGAAGAGCAGCCCGTCGGCCACGATCGGCGAGGTGACCCGGCCTCCGGTGGTGAAGCGCCAGCGTGGCTCGCCGCCCATGCCCACCGCTATCACCGAGCCGTTGCTGCTGCCCGCGTACACGATGTCGTCCGCGACCACCGGCGAGGTGACCCAGCCCTCCGCCCCGAACCGCCACACGCAGCGTGTGGTGTTGACGTCGACCGCGTACAGGCCGCCGTCGCCGCTGCCGAAGAACGACAGGTTGCCCGCCGTGGCCGGCTGGGCGACCGGGCCGCCCGCGCCGAACCACCCGCGCATCGCGCCGTCGGTGGCGTTGAGCAGGTACAGGTACTGGTCGGTGCTGCCGACGTGCACGACGCCGTTCGCCACGGTCGGCGAGGACACCCAGCCGCCGGTGGCGAAGCGCCACCGGCACCAGCCGGTCGCCGCGTCCAGCGCGTACACGCAGCGGTCGCTGGAGCCGAAGTACACCGTGCCGTCCACGACGGTGGGCGAGGTGGCCCAGCCGCCGGTGGGGAAGCGCCAGCGACATCGACCGGTGGCCGCGTCCACGGCGTACAGCGCGTTGTCGCTGGAGCCGAAGTACACGGTGCCGTCGGCGACCACCGGAGCGGCCACGACCTCGCCGCCGGTGGGGAAGCTCCAGCGCCACTGACGTGACGTCAGCTCCAGCGCGTAGACATGGTTGTCCTGGCTGCTGAGGTACATCAGCTCGCCGTCCACGGCGGGCGGATGCGACCAGCCCGACGAGTCGAACCGCCACTCGCGGGTGGCCAGGTGCAGGGTGTGCAGCCCGTTGTCGTTGCTGTGCACGTGCACGCGCGCGGTCCGACCCGAGCCCGCGCGGACCGGCGGGGTGAGGATCTCGCCGGTCGCGGTGAACCGCCACACCGGCGAGGTCTCCAGACCGCCGGTGGGGGTGCGCGGCGGAGTGGGGTGCTGGCGTGGCACGTCGGGCCCGCTCTCCGGCCACGTGACCGGAGAGTTGGGTATGGGCGCGGGCGGCCTGGCCACCCGCTCGGTCGGCAGCGCCGGCGACGGGGACGACGTGGACACCTGACGACCCGCGACCGGTCGCGAGCCGCCCGGCTGCCCGGTGTTCGTCGGCGGGGTCGGCGGCCGCGGCGGCGGCTTGCGGGTCGGATTGGTCGGCGGGCGTTGCGGCGGAGGGGGGCGGTGCGTCTCGGGGCGCGGTGCCGGGCGCGGCTCCTCGCGTACCTGGTTGGGCAGTTTGCCCATGTTGTTCGGGTCCGGGCGCACGTTCTCCGGCAGTTCGGGCTGCTCCGGCTCGGCCGGCTCGCGCACGGGCGGCGTGCGCGGGCCCATCGTCGGCCGGTACTGGCTCTCGAACCGCTGCACCATCGCCGACGCGTTGTCCGGCAGTTGGCTGTCCGCGTCGCTGTCGTCCAGCATCGGGGCGAGCTGGTTGAGCAACTGGGTCGGGCTCGGCCGATGCTCGGCCGCGCGCTGCATGCACAGGTTGACCAGGCCGGTCAGCTCCGGCGGCAGCCCTTCCAGATCGGGAGATCCGGTGACCAGGCGCAACAGTGCCTCTGCCGGCTTGCGGTCGGGGTAGGGGGAGTGCCCGGTGGCCGCGTACACGAGCGTCGCGCCGAGCGAGAACATGTCGCTCGCCGGGGTGATGTCCCGAACGCCCTGCGCCTGTTCCGGGGACATGTACGCGGGGGTACCGACCGCGACGCCGGTCATGGTCAGCGAGCCGAAGTCGGCGGCGCGCGAGATGCCGAAGTCGATCACCTTGGGGCCGTCGCTGGCCACCAGCACGTTGGACGGCTTCAGGTCGCGGTGCACGAGTCCGGCGGCGTGCACGGACTCCAGTGCCTCGGCGATGCCCGCGGCCATCCAGCGCACCGCGCGCGGCGGCAGCGGACCGCACGCGCGGACCAGGGATTCGAGCGAGGGCGCGGGCACGTACGCGGTGGCCAGCCACGGCACCGCGGCGTCGGGATCGGCGTTGACCACGGCGGCGGTGAACACGCCGCTGACCCGGCGGGCCGCGGCCACCTCCTGCGCGAAGCGCGCGCGGAAACCGGGATCGCCGCCCAGCTCCGAACGGATCGTCTTGATCGCGACGAGCCGCCCGAAGGGCGAACGACCCAGATAGATACGGCCCATGCCGCCGGCACCGAGTCGGCCGAGCACCGCATAGGGGCCGATCCGTTCCGGATCCCCCTTGGCCGGTGGCTCACCCGGCCATCCGTGTTCCGTCACAATCCCCCCGAAGTCGCCCCACCGCCCATCATCCCCGCCGAGCGGCCGTTTCGACAGGAACAGGCGGGAGGAGTGCCACGGCGCCGGTCGTCCCGTCGTCGCGATTTAGGTGCCCCGGGGTGGAGCACCCGCTGCCTGTCGCAGGGTACCCGCCTGCCCGGTCTGCCGCCCACGCCGCGTCCCGCTTCGACCGAAACACAGGGGATTCCCCCGGCCCTCGACCACGAAGAGTGGCCGAGGAAGCGGAAATTTGACCGCTGATCGGTCCGAAACGGACGCGACACGCCCGTGGACCACGAACACCCGGACTCGGTTCGACGTGAACCGGGCCCGGGTGTCGAGGTAACCGACGATTTATCGGTATGTCCGCAAGTCCGCCCGGCGCGGTCCCGCCCGGTGTGGTGCCACCCGCGCGGTCCCGCCCGTGCGGCCCCGCCTAGTGCAGTCCGGCGGGGGCGTCCTTGGACAGCTCCGACTTGTCGACCCGCAGGACCGCGACCGCGATCACGGCGGCGATGGCGAGCAGGATCGCCGCGGTCAGGAAGCCGGCCGTGTAGCCCTCGGTGAGCGCGAGCTTTATCGAGCCCGGATCGATCAGGGCCTTCTCGCCCAGCTTGGCGATCTGGTCGTCCATCTTGCTGTCCTTGGTGCTGGAGTAGATCGTGGTCAGCACCGCGATCGCCACCGCTCCGCCCACCTGCTGGGTGACGTTGAGCATCGCGGAACCGATACCCGCGTCCTCCGGGGCGATCCCGGCCACCGCGGTGGCCATGATCGCGACGAAGATCAGACCCATGCCCAGACCGAACACGACCATCGCGGGCAGCAGGCCCACGACATAGCTCGAGTCGACCTCGAGCAGGGACAGGTAGAACAACCCCAGGGCGGCCAGGATCGGCCCCGCGGTCAGCAGCACTCGCGGCCCGATCTTGGGCAACATCACGCTGGTGAACTGGGCCGAGACCATCACGCCCGCGCACAGCGGGAGATAGGCCAGGCCGGCCTTGATCGGCGTGTAGCCCGCGACGATCTGCATGTAGAGCGTGATGAAGAAGAACGCGCCCATCATGCCGCCGGCGGCGAGCGCCATCACCACGTAGCTCGCCGAGCGGTTGCGGTTGCGGAACAGCCGCATCGGCATCAGCGGCCGCTCGACCCGGAGTTCGATCACCACGAAGGCCACGAGCAGCACGGCCGAGAGGATCAGCGAACCCACGGTCAGCCCGTCGGTCCAGCTCTTGTCCGCGGCGCGGATGACGCCGTAGACCAGCGCGGTCACACCGAGCGTGGAGGTCAGCGCGCCGGGGATGTCCAACCGGCCGCGCCAGATCGCCTTCTCGCCGGTCTTCGCGTCGTCCGGGATGGCCAGCGGCAGTGCCGCCACGAGCGCGATGCCGATCGGCACGTTGACGAACATGACCCAGCGCCAGGAGATGTACTCGACGAGCACACCACCGAGGAGCAGACCGACCGCGGATCCCATGCCCGACACCGCTGCGTACACACCGAACGCCTTGTTGCGTTCCGGCCCTTCCTCGAAGGTGGTGGTCACCAACGACAAGACCGCGGGGGCCACCATCGCGCCGCCGACGCCCTGCAGGGCTCGCGCGGCGAGCAACAGCGCCTCGTTGGTGGCGAACCCGCCGAGCAGGCTCGCGACGGTGAACACGATCAGGCCGAGCGCCAGCAGGCGGCGTCGGCCGAAGAGGTCACCGAGCCGACCACCAAGCAGCAGCAGGCCGCCGAAGGTCAGCATGTAGGCGTTCATCACCCACGAGAGTGATGTTTCGCTTATGTCGAGCGCCTTGCCCATGTCGGGCAGGGCGATATTCACGATGGTCGCGTCGAGCACGATCATCAACTGGGCCCCTGCGAGCAGGGCCAAGGCCAATCCGCGACGCGCGTGGGGCGCGTCCGCGGACGGGGATCCGGTCGAGCCGGCGACCTCGGAAGGTGCCGTCGTCATGGATTGCCTCGCATTACTAGTGGACGTGAGCGTTCTCTAGGGGAATCTAGAGGTTATGCATTAGAGAACGCAAACGTTTTCTGTACCATGGCGATCGGAGGCGAGAGTGAGCACAGGAGTACGCGCGGGTCAAGTCGAGACAGCCCTGCTGGTCACCGACTACAGGCAGCGCCCCCGTAAGCGCGGCGTCACGCTGGAGCGCGCGATCACCGAGGCGGTGATCGCCGAGCTGGATGACCGCGGCTACGGCGCGCTGACCTTCGAAGGTGTCGCGACTCGGGCCGGGACCGGCAAGTCGGCGCTGTACCGCCGCTGGCCGGACAAGATGAGCATGGTCGCCGACGCGCTCTCCGCCGCTCTGCCGAAGCCGGAATCGTTGTCCCTGCCCGGCGAGTTGCGCGCCGATCTGATCGTCTACCTGGAAACCGTCGCGCACGGCATGCTCGGCCCGCTCGGCCTGGGCATGCGGGTGTTGAGCGGCGAGATCAGCAGGCACCACGAGTTCGCCGAGATGTGGGAGCACCGCGTGATCGGCCCGTGGCAGTCCCTCCTCGCCGAGGTGCTCGCCGACGCGGTTGCCCGCGGCGAGGCCCGCCCCGGCGCGCTCGCCCCGGAATGCGTCCTGGCCGGCCCCTCGGTCCTGTGCCAGCGCTTCACCATCACCGGGGTCCCGATGTCGCGCGCCGAGATCGAATCCCTGGTCGACAACGCGCTTATGCCGATGCTGGTTGTGCGTTGATTGTTGGGCGACTTCGTCGCCGGCTCGCGAGGCGCCGCTTTTTTGCTCCCCCGCTTCGCTCCTCCGCAAAAAAGCGGTGCCTCGCTCGGGGCTTCGTGTCCCTCCGCTTCGCTCCGGGGCACGAAGCCCACGCTTGCGGCTCCGCCGCTCTCCGCGCTTCGCG
>NZ_JBIWJT010000051.1:0-65197 GCF_044765325.1 Embleya sp. NPDC127516
GGTGTTGCCGCCCCTGAGCCGGTCCACCGGCACCAACGCGCCGTGTTCGTCGAGGTCGTGCTCGACGAAGCCGCCATCGGTCCCGGCGAGCAGGCGGACCAGTTCATACGGATACACGGTGTTGCGGCCACTCGCGCGCAGCACCTTCTGGCGGTAGTCGTCGACCGGCTCCACCGGCTCCACCGTGCGCTCGCCGACCGTGAGTTCGGTGCCGCCGGAGGCGTCGAAGGTGATCCGTACGACAATCTTGTTCAGTTCACCGGTCCTGCGGTCGCGCTGCCGCAGGATGAACAGGATCTCCTCCAGGCCGGCGCCCGCCGTGGTCGGCAGTACGCGTCCGGCGATCGTCTCCAGTTCCGCGCGGGTGATCTCGCTCGGCGGCCAGACGTAGATCACGATCCGGTTGGTGTTGGCGTGTTTCGTGGTCGACCGCCGCGACCGCGCGCGGCGGATCGAGTCGAGGCAGGTGGCGAAGACGTCCTCGGCCGTCGGCAGCGCGAGCAACCTGCCGTCGTGCCCGCGCAGTTCGGTCAGGTCTCGGACCTGGGCGCAGGCGACGAGCCGGTCGTCCGACGGGTTCTCCTTCGCCACGCACTGGTAGAGGTAGACCTCCTCGTCCGACGACGGCAGGCGGGTGAGGTCGAACCGGCTCAGCCGTTCCAACTGCATGCGCTGCGCGATGTAGGGATGCAGACCGCGAATCAGTCGCTCCTCCACCATCCCGGTGCCGGACGGGCGGAACGTGAAGTGGTGGTGCATCACCGCGCCCCGGCTGCCCGCGACGGTGACGGTGAGTCGACGGACCCGGTTCGGCAGCGCGTGCATGTCGAGGACCTCGTGCAGCGCCGCCGCCATCTCCTCGGAATCCGCCGGCTGCTTCTCCCAGGCGAGATAGATGTCGGCTTCGACGGCGTCCTCGCCCGCCAGTCTCGCCAACCCGCGCAGCGCACCGCCCAGCGCGTCGAACCGCACCGCCGCGGAGACCAGGTGTGAACTCGCGCGCTCGGCGACGACGAACTTGCAGCCCGCGACCTCGGTGGTGCGCACGCCGATCAGAGCCTTGTTGCCGTAGTACCGCCGAGTCAGCACTTCCAGCATGATCGTGTTGTCCCGGTCGTCGCGCACGAGCCGCCGGCCCAGCAGCCGCACCAGCGGCTCGGTGCTGCGCACCATCGCGGCGATGCGCTCGGCGCGGTCCGGTGTGTCCGGGTGCGCGTCCAGGTGACGCAGGTGCTTGCGGACGTCGGCGTACACGCGAGCGCGGTTGCGGCGCAGCAACGGCTGGGCGAACCAGGCGAACACCATGCCGCGCGCGAGATCGGCGACCGCCGGGAAGCGCACCTGCGTGGCGGCCACCAGCCGCTCCAGCACCAACCCGGCGGGCTCGCGCAGCGTCTCGTCCGGCGGCGGGTCGCGCAACCACGCGCGCAGCAACGTGGTCACGAGCGAAGCGTCGGCGGACGCGCGTTGTTGGGCGAGGAAGATCCGGAACACCGCGGCCTCGAGCGCGGCCGAGGGCTCGAACCCGGTGACGCCGTAGTGTCCCAGTGCCTTGGCGAGCTTGGCCCGGAACGCCTCGGGCAGTCCGGCTCGTTCGGCGTCGAGACTTTGCAGATAGGTATGGAAGTGTTCGCGGGCGCTGTGTACGTGGCCGTCGCCGGGGCCGTCCTCGCCGGCCGGGCGGTTGCGGCTGAGTTCGGCGAGGTCGGCGAACATGTCGACGAGTTCGAGTTCCGCGGCCAACGGTCGCCCGTGGCCCTCCTCGCCGGCCGCCCGGCGCGCGGCGAGGTAGTCGTCCAGGACCCGGCGTTCGTCGTGCGGATCGACGTCGAAGCCCAGAAGCAGGCCGCGCAGGTCCTCGCAGCCGCGGGTGACCCGCTCCTGCGTCGGGATCGTCGCGGGCGCGGCGGGCAGGTCCAGTTCGACGGATTCGGCGGACGAGGTGTCCTCGGCTCGGGCGCTGTCGTCGGCGAGCGGTTCCAGTCGCAGCAGCGGTGCTCCGGTGTCCACCTGGCTGCCCACGGACACGGCGCATTCCTTCAGCCGCGCCTTGAACGGCGCCCGCAGCACCGTCTCCATCTTCATGCTCTCCAGCACCAGGATCGGTGCACCCGACTCGACCTCGGCCCCGACCGCCAGCGGCGTGGCGACCACCAGTGCGGGCGCGGGCGAGCGGACCACGCCGCCCTCGTCGCGGCTGACCCGGTGGGTGACGCCGTCGACCTCGACCTGGTGGATCGGCCCGTGGGTGTCGGTGAGCAGGCGGTAGGAGGTGCCGTTGACGATGATCTGGCCGGTGTGCCGGTCGAAGCGGTCGAGCTCGAAGTCGGCGGTTCGGATGTCGTCGCCCGCTTGGATGGCGACGCGGAACCGGTGGGCGGCGACTCGAGCGACGCGTACCCGGTAGCCGACGCCGCGCAGCTTGAGGTCGAGCGGCCGGCCGCTCTCGTGCCGCACCTGCGGGCGTCCGCCGAACGCGGTCGACAACAGCCGTCGGCGCTCGACGCGTTCGTCCTCCTCGTACGCCTCGATCGCGGCGGCGGCCAGCGCGACGGCGGAGTGCCGGCGCGTGACGAGCCTGCCTTCGGCACGCACGCGGTCGATCCAGCCGGTGTCGGCGCTCGCGTCGATCACCTCGGGCTGGTCGAGCAGATCGAGTACGAAGCTCTTGTTGGTCGCGCCGCCCTCGATGATCACCGTGGTCTGCGCCATCGCCCGGCGCAGTCGGCCCAGGGCCTCGTCTCGGTCGCGGCCGTGGGCGATGATCTTGGCGATCATCGAGTCGAAGTCGGCCGGGATGGTGTCGCCCTCGCCGACGCCGGTGTCCACCCGGATGCCCGGTCCGGCGGGCAGGTCCAGTCGCGCGATGCGGCCCGGGGAGGGCGCGAAGTCGCGGTCGGGGTCCTCGGCGTTCAACCTGGCCTCGATGGCGTGCCCGCGCTCGGCGGGCGGCCCGCCGTCGAGCCTGGCCCCGGATGCCACCCGCAGTTGCGCCTTGACCAGGTCGAACCCGGTGGTGATCTCGGTGATCGGGTGCTCGACCTGGAGGCGGGTGTTGACCTCGAGGAAGGAAAAGCGTTTGTCGCCGGGGTGATACAGGAACTCGACGGTGGCCGCGCCGCGGTAGTCGACCGCGATGGCCAGTCGTTCGGCCGATGCCTTGAGTTCGGCCGTCTGTTCCGGGCCGAGGACCGGCGAGGCGGACTCCTCGATGACCTTCTGGTTGCGCCGTTGGATCGAGCAGTCGCGGACGCCGAGCGCCCACGCGGTGCCCTGCCCGTCGGCGATCACCTGGACCTCGACGTGCCGGGCCCCGGTGACCAGGCGCTCGAGGAAGACGATGCCACTGCCGAACGCGCGCGCGGCCTCGTGGCTGGTGCGCTCGTAGGCGTCGGTCAGCTCCGCCTCGCTCGTGACCACCCGGATGCCGCGCCCACCACCGCCCGCGGTGGCCTTGAGCATCAGCGGGTAGCCGATCTCGGCCGCCGCTGCCAGGGCGGCGTCCAGGGTCTCGACCGCGCCCCGACTCCACGGCGCGACCGGGACGCCGACCTCCTCGGCGATCAGCTTCGCGCCGATCTTGTCACCGAGCCGGCGCATCGCCTCCGCGCTCGGGCCGACGAAGGCGACGCCGATCCGCTCGCACAACTCGGCGAACGCCGGGTCCTCGGCCACGAAGCCCCAGCCGACCCAGGCGGCGTCCGCCCCGGTCTCCACCAGCGCCCGCTCCAGGACGGCATGGTCGAGGTACGGGCGGGCCGAGGCGGGGCCGAGATCGTAGGAGAGGTCGGCCTCGCGCACGAAGGTGGCCGCGTGGTCGACGTCGGTGTGCAGGGCGACGGTCTCGATCCGAGTCCCGGTTTCCGCGGCCAGTTCCCGGACGGCGTGGACAAGCCGCATCGCGGCCTCACCACGGTTGACGATGGCGACACGACTGAACACCCGAACGACCCTCCTGTGAACCGACGATGAGCGCGCCGCGACAGGGGGGCCCGGCGGTGACGACCTCCGTCCCGCGGCCGTGGCCATATCGCAGACGGGGCACGCTACAGGTGACGGGGTGTGCCGAACGACCACCGACCGTCACGCGCCGCGGCCCGACCGGGGCGGGCGTGAGGGTCCTCGTGGCAGGCTCCGCCGCACCCGAACCGCACCTCGTAGCGGGTCCTCGGCACCGCGCGCCCCGATCACCCACACGACGGGTGCCCTCGGATCCGGCTTGATGATTGCCTGATTGGCCGTCATCCGTTCGGAGCAGCGTCGCTCGTCCCGGTCTTCGGCCCCACCCTCGGCCCTCGCCTTCGGCCGAGCCGCGCAACCCCCGTACGAGTGGCCGCGTTGGGGGTCATGTGGCCCGTCGTCGACTCGTCGGTCCGGTCGGCCGCGGCCGTGGCGCGATGTCGCGCCGCGGCCGTGGCGCGATGTCGGGCACGTGGGCTCGGCGGCCCTCCCCCGCCGGGTCGCGCGCCGGCGCGGGCGGGTCGAGCGACGTTCCGCCGTGGTCTGGTCGCTTTCCGTGCTATCTTGATTCCAGTTGCAGTTGTGGTCCTCATGAACTTTATGTGCACCTGACGGGCGTGATCCGTGGGTGCACTTTTTGTTTGGCCGGTCATCTCCGGGTGGGCTCCTTGCGGCGAACACGGAATCGCACATCGCATTCCGGCACTGCCCCCGAAAGACGGAGAATGACATGGCGACCACCGGCACCGTGAAGTGGTTCAATGCGGAAAAGGGCTTCGGCTTCATCGAGCAGGACGGCGGCGGCCCGGACGTCTTCGCCCACTACTCGAACATCGCCGCCCAGGGTTTCCGCGAGCTCCAGGAAGGCCAGAAGGTCTCCTTCGACGTCACCCAGGGCCAGAAGGGCCCGCAGGCGGAGAACATCGTTCCCGCCTGACGCCCTTCGATATCCCTTGCGGGACCCGCGCCGTGAAGGCCGCGGGTCCCGCTTTCGCTTTCCCGCCCGAGCCGCCCGCGTGCCCGACCGCGGCGGCCACGACGACGGGGCAGCACATGCCACGTGTACGGGCGCGCGGTCACGCGAGGGTCGGGGTGCCCCCACCGGTGGCATACCTACCGAGATCTCCGTTCATCGGAGACGTTTCCGCAGGGAAACGGAGACCGCCGCCCGCTCGACTCGACGAGCAATCGCCGGACTCGGCCCGGGACTTCACGCCGGTCGGTCGGCGGTGTGGACACGCTCGTCGGCCGAGACCGACGTGTCGTTCCTCGGACCGGGCCGGGTGCGGGGCAGGAGCAACGCCGGCAGCAGACCCAGGGCGGCGAGTCCGGCCAGGGTCAGCAGAGCCGGACCCATCGTCGGGGCGGGCATCGCGCTCGCGGGCCCGACGCCGGACGACTTCGGCAGCATGACGCCGGCGGCGACCGCGATGCCCAGGGTCGGACCGACGTTCATCGCCGTCTGCTTGAGTCCGCCGACGACCCCGGCGTACCCGGGCGGCGCGTCGCCGACGACGGTCCCGGTGCCGGTGACCATCACGGCGGCGAACCCCGCGCCGAGCACGGCGAAGGCCGCCTCCGTGAGGATCCATGTGCTGCCGGGATCGATCCGGGACAACGCCGCGATGCCGAGGACGACCAGGCCGACGCCGGCGATCGCGGTGTGCCGCGCTCCGTATCGGCGCAGCGCGGCGGTGGCGACGGGTGCGCCCAGGACCATGAGCGCGGTCAGCGGAAGCACCCGCAGAGCGGTGTCGAGCGCGTCGAGCCCGAGCACGCCCTGAAAGAAGAACGTGCTCACGAACAGGGCCCCGAACATGCCGCCGCTGACGACCAGCAGCAGCACCATCGATGCCGTCACCGGTATGGAGCGGGCCACCGCCAAGGGCACGATGGGATGCGCGGCGCGACGCTCGTGCACGACGAACACCACCGCGACGCCCGCGGCCACCGCGAACCCGAGCCACGTCGGCGCGGCGGTCCATCCGCGCGTCGGAACCTCGGCCAGCGTGTGCACCAGGATCGCCGGCGCGCTCGCGAGCAGGGCCGCACCGACGAGGTCGAGCCGCTGCGACCCGGTACGCGCGGGTGTCGGCACTCGCAGGGCGAGGGTGAGCGCGGCGATCACGAGTGCGACGGGCACGTTGATCCAGAACACCGCGCGCCAGCCCAGTTGTTCGACGAGCACGCCGCCGAGCAGGGGCCCGGCCGCCGCGGCGATCCCGATCGCGCCGGTACGGATGGCGACCGGCGTACCCAGGCGATCCGGCGTGTATGTCAACCTCAGCAGGGCGAGGGTGGCGGGTTGCAGAAGTGCGCCGAACACCCCCTGGACCGCCCGCAGGACGATCACCCAGCCGACGTTCGGCGCGAGCGCGATGCCGGCCGAGGCGGCGCCGAAGCCGAGTACGCCGATGAACATCAGTCGGGGGTGTCCGTACCGGTCGCCCAGGCGTCCGGCGATGACGAGCAGTCCGGCCACCGCGAGCAGGTAGGCGGTACTGGTCCACTGGACCTGCGCCACACTCGCGCCGAGGCCGCGCTGGAGGCTGGGCTGCGCCACGAGCAGGACCGTGCCGTCCAGCGCGACGATCATCGCGCCGGCCACGCTGACGGCGAGCGCGAGGTGTCGCCTCGTGTTCTCGGTCATGCGGTCGCCGGGCCGAGGTGAGCGTCCAGGGCCGCCCTGACGAGCAGATCGAGAGGTCCGCGGTCGGGGCCGACTTCGGGGCCGACCGCGGATCCGCCCTCTGGTCCTCCTTCGGGTCCTCGTCCGGATCCGCCGCCCGCCGACGTGGTATCGAGCGCGAGTTGCAGGCTGTCCCAGGCCCACAACTGGGCGATGCCGTGCAGGTTCGACCAGAGCGCCGCGGCTGTCACCGCCGGCGACGGAACCGGCCCGGCGTTGCTCGGTGCGCCGCCGCGCCGCGCGTCCTTCTCCTGCTCCGTCCGGCACCGCGTGATGAGCCCGACGATGATCTCGAACAGCGGGAGGGTGGACTCCCGGAGCCGCGGTTGCTCCGATCCGTGCCGTTCGCTGTCCAACAGGTCGTGTCGGAACATCAGCTCGAACATGCCGCGTTGCTCCAGCGCGTACCCGACATACGCCCGCGCGAGCGCCGCCAACCGGTCGCGCGGCGACGCTCCGGCGGCGATCGCGGCCTCGAACCGGGTCCTCAGGTCCGCGAAGCCGCGCCGGGCGATCGCCGAGAGCAGCGCGTGATGTGTGGCGAAGTATCTGCGCGGGGCCCCGTGCGACACCCCTGCCCGGCGGGCGATCTCACGCAGACCCAGTGCGGAGATCCCATCGGTCGTCACGACCTCCACGCCGACGTCGATCAGCCGTTCCCGAAGCGATTCCTCGCGTGCCATGTCTGCCATAGACAGTGTCTACCACACCCGTAGACAGTGTCTACGAGTGCGGGTCCCCGAGGTGCGGGTCCCGGGTGCGGGTCCCCGGGCCTCATGCCTTCCGCAGGGCCATCGGCCCCGAGGCCGACGCGGCCGGTCGCAACTCGTCCAGGAGACCCTGGTCGCGCAGAGCGCCGACGTGGACTCGGCCTCGGGGGCGACCACGACCAGCCAGGCCTACGTGAAGTCGCTGACGGTGGCGGGGTGTTCGCGATCGACGCCGAGCACCGGGTGTTCCGCACACCGGGCCTCCCGCTCGCGGGGTGAGCGACCTTCGCGTCCGCGCGCGAGGGTGTCGGCTCGGCGTGGTGGAATCCCGGCCGAGACAATTGGTCCCTCCACCACGCACCCGGCGGGACGACGAATCGAGAAGCGGGAGTTCGCGGTGTCGATGCATGAGATCGAGGATCTGGTGACGGACTCGATCAGGGTCCTGGACGCCCACCACGGACCGGACGAGCCGCGCCTGCGCGATTGGTTCGCCGTGCTGTACGGCTTCCAGGAGGGGTTCGACTGCTCGTTCACCCATTTCCGGGTGATGGACATCCTGCTGCGCCGCCGGTTCAGCTACGCCTTTCCCCTCGATCGGCACCCGGACTACCCGCAACGGCAGGACTATTTCGACGCGCTGCGCGAGTTCACCGGGTTGCGCACCTACCCCGACGACGCGGAGGAGCACGACGACTTCGACGGCTACGCCTCCTGGCTCGAGGACGGCTACGTCGATCCGCCGTTGTTGTACTGCGACGCGGGCTCGCAGTTGTGGCGGCGCATGGTGGAGTCCGGCCTGCTGGACGGCCCGGACGCGGCGGCGCCGCGGCCCGTCCCGTTGATCGACGTGGTCCGCGAGGTCGCGGTCGCCGCCGAGAAGCACGGCGACCGGGAATTGATCGCCATGTGGTACTCGCTGGGCTGCCATATGCTCCTGGACGGCCCCGTCGGCTGCCCGTTCGACGTCGAGGAGTTGGCCGAGATGCCCGCTGTCCGCGAACTGCGCGCCATCGTACGCCGCACACACGCGCTCGCCGTCGACGTGCCGCCGGGGGACCGCCCACCGGCCGGGGTACTCGACGGCGACGAGCTGGAATCCTGGTGGTGGACCGGCGTGTCCGCACCGGGGATGCCATAGCGGCCCGCCGACACGTTCGCTGCCGATCGTCCGCACGACCTCGCCCGGCCGCGGCACGGGCGCCTCTCCCACGATCCGCCGGACGGGAATCGCCGTGGCGGGCCTGGTCGTGGTCGCGGCGACGGCCTGGTCGGTACCGCGTGCGCGACGTCGGCGTCGTGCGTGAAGCCGGTCACCCGATGACCGGGCTCGACGATCACGCTTGACCTCAACCCAACTTGAAGTTCCAGAATACCGATCGGGGGTCGCCACCCCACTCCACTCGAACAGCCGGTATCAGGAGCACTGACATGAGCACCGACCAGGGTTTCTACTCGATCATCGACTACACCGTCGACGGCCCCGCCACGCAGAGCGAACTCGTCGATGCCTTCGCCGAGATCCAGGAACAGTGGGTCAATTTCTACCCCGGCTACCGCTCGGCCCGCTTCCACGTGAGCACCGACGGGACGCGGGTGTACAACATCGTGCATTGGGCGAGCGAGGCCGACTACCGCCACTTCGTCGAGAACTCCGACACCGACGGCAGGATGGCCGCCATCGGGAAGGCGGTGGAAGCACTCGGCGGCCGGGCCGAACCGCGCATGACCGGGGCCCCCACCTACACCGTCGTGCGCGAAGTGGGCCCTCGGACCGGGGAATAGCCCGAAATCGGCCACCGTCCAGGAGAGAGGGCCGGCCATGAAGGTCGAGATCTACGGAGACGTCCTGTGCCCGTGGTGCTTCATCGGCAAGAGACGCGTCGAAGCGGCCGTGCGGGGCCTGCCGGAGGGCGGCCCGCTCGTCGGGATCATCTGGCGAAGCCGCGAACTCGCCCCCGATGCCGGCCGCGTGCCCGGCCCGACGGCGGCCGAGGCGATGGTGACGTGGTGGGGCGATCGAGCGGCCGAGCGGATCGAGCACATCCGCGCCGAAGGCAGGCTCGAAGGGTTGGAGTTGAACCTGCATCTCGCCCGGCCGGTGAGCACGTTCGACGCGCACCGCCTGGTGTACCTGGCCGCCGAGCACAACCTGGCCGACCCGGTCGTGGAAAGCCTGTTCCACGCCTACCACACCGAGGGTCGCAACATCGCCGACCCGGAGGTCCTGGCGTACCTGGGCACCACGGCCGGACTGCCCGGGTCCGATGTCCGCCGCCTGCTGCACGGTGACGCCTACACCCGGGAGGTACGAGCGGACGAGGCCCGTGCCACGGCTCTGGGCATCACCGGCGTCCCGTCGGTGGTCATCGACGGGCGATCCCCGACCTCGGGCATCCAACCTCCGGCTCGACTCCGTGCCCTGCTGGAGGAGGCCGTGCCGGCAGCACGCGTCGAGGCCGCCGACTGACGGGCCGGGCCGCCCGGGGGCCGACAGTGCGGCGGGGCGAGGCGTGCGGCAACCCTGTGCCGACACCCCTCGCCCCGCCGCGTCGGTTCGGCGCCAGACGCCCCCACGCCGCACGTACGCGCCGCCCGATCAGCGCTTCGGCAACCGTGGGGTGCCGGTGACGGCCGCGACCAGGGAGTACAGCGAGGTGTTGGCGGCCAGGAACATCCGATTGCGCTTGGGGCCGCCGAAGGTGATGTTGGCGACGGGCTCGGGGGTGCGGATACGGCCGATGAGGGTGCCGTCGGGGGCGTAGCAGTGCACGCCGTCGGCCATCGCGGCGACCCACAGACGGCCCTCGTCGTCGAAGCGAATGTTGTCGAACCGGCCGTCACCGGGGCGGCATTCGACGAAGACCTCGCCGTCCGAGAGCGTCCCGTCCGCACGAACGTCGAAGACGCGCACGTGGTTGGCCCGGGTGTCGGAGACGTACAGCCGCCGCTCGTCCTCGGACAGCACCAGCCCGTTGGGGCCGGCGAACCCGTCGGCGACCAGGCGTACTTCGGCGGTCAGCGGGTCGATCCGGTAGACGTTGGTCGCCCCGATCTCGCTCTCCGCACGATGGCCCTCGTAGTCGCTGGTGATGCCGAAGTCGGGGTCGGAGAAGTAGATCGAGCCGTCCGAGTGCACGACGGAGTCATTGGGGCTGTTCAGCCGCTTGCCCCCGAAGCGGTCGGCCAGCACGGTGATCGAGCCGTCGTGTTCGGTACGGGTGACGCGACGGTTGCCCTGTTCGCAGGTGACCAGTCGGCCCTCGCGGTCGAGGGTGTTGCCGTTGGGGTGTCCGGCCGGCGAACGGAAGACGCTGACGACGCCGCTGGTCTCGTCCCAGCGCAGCATGCGGTCGTTGGGGATGTCGCTCCAGATCAGGAAGCGCCCCGCGGGGAAGTACAGCGGGCCCTCCGACCAGCGGCCACCCGAATAGAGCGTCTCCAGCCGGTCGTCACCGTTCATGCATCGCCCGGTGCGGAAACGTTCGTCGATCATGTCGTAGATCGGGGTTTGTGCGTCGGACATCGTCTCGCAACTCCTCGCCGCCACTGAACATCATCCTATCGATCATCATGATTACAGAATATGCTTCAGTTGCGTCAAGACCTCGCCGAACCCGTTCCGCACCTGCGGGTTCGTACGGGCGAACCCGGGCACCCGGGCTCGGCGGCGTCCCGGTCGGCAACGATCGCGGCCGGCCACACGCGGTCACGGCGGCCCCGACACGGCTCGCTACCATCGAGCCCCCTCGATCGGCGCGACAACGGAGGAACCGCAATGGACGACATCGATCGGGGTCTGCTGGCGCTGCTTCAGGAGGACGCGACGCGCACGTACGCCGAACTCGGCAAGGAGGTCGGACTGTCCGCCGGCGCCGCACACGAGCGGGTACGCAAGCTGCGGGCGGCGGGCGTCATCCGCCGCACCACCGTCGACGTCGACCCGGTCGCGGTGGACCTGGACGTCCTGGCCTTCGTGACCGTCGACTCGGTCGCATGGATGGGCGACTCCGCACCGTCCTTCGCGGCCATCCCGGAGATCCAGGAGGCACACGTGATCGCCGGGACGGCCTCGATCCTCCTCAAGATCCGTACCGGCTCCACCGCGGCGATGCAGGACGTCCTGCGCCGCATCCACGCCATCACCGGCGTCAGCAGCACACAAGCCACGATGGTCCTCGAAACCTTCTTCGAACGCTCCATCCCCACGGGCGACACGAGCTCCTGAGCAGAAGGGAGATGCCATGAACGGAACGGCGCGAGGCGGCCCGGCCCTCGCCGACGGACCCATCTACCTGGACTACAACGCGACCACCCCGGTCGACCCGCGTGTCGTGCTCGCGATGGGGCCGTTCCTGACCCACTGGTTCGGCAATCCCTCCAGCGATCACCCCTACGCCGACGAACCCCGTGCGGCCCTGGCGGCGGCACGCGCCAGGGTCGCGGCCCTGCTCGGAGCGGATGGCGAGCGCATCGTGTTCATCGGTTCCGGCTCCGAGGCCGATCAACTCGCCGTCCGCGGCGCGGTCCTGGCCTCCGAGGCCGCGCGGCCGCACGTGATCACGCAGGTCACCGAGCACCCGGCGGTCCTGGAGACATGCCGCGCGCTCGAGCGTCTGCACGGCGTACGCGTGACGTATCTGCCGGTCGACGCAGCCGGACTGGTCGATCCCGGCCGACTGGCCGCGGCGCTGGACGCCGACACCGTCCTGGTGTCGGTGATGGCCGCCAACAACGAGACCGGAGCCCTCCAGCCCGTCTCCGAACTCGCCGCGGTGGCGCACGAATACGGCGCGCTGTTCCACTGCGATGCCGCCCGGGCGGCCGGCCGGATCCCCCTCGACGTGCGCGACCTCGACGTGGATCTGCTGACCGTGGTCGGGCACAAGATGTACGCGCCCAAGGGCACGGCCGCCCTGTACGTGCGCGCGGGGCTCGCCCTGGAACCGGTGGTCTACGGGGGCGGCCAGGAGCACGGCCTGCGCGCGGGCACCGAGAACGTCGCCCTGGCCGTCGCCCTGGGCACGGCCGCGGACATCGCGGCGACCGAACTCGCGGACGGCGCGGCGACCCGAATCGCGGCGCTGCGCGACGACCTGCACCGCAGCCTGGCCACCGCGCTGCCCGGTCGCGTACACCTCAACGGCCCCGCGAAGGAGCGCCTGCCGAACACGCTCAACATCAGCATCGACGGCACCCTGGGCCACGAACTCCTGGCCGCCGCCCCGGGCTTGGCCGCGTCCACCGGCTCGGCCTGCCACAGCGGCAGGCACACCCCCTCCCCGGTCCTGACCGCGATGGGCATCGCCCCGGAACGCGCACTGGGCGCGCTACGGCTGTCCCTCGGACGATGGACCACACCGGAGGACGTCAGCACCGCCGCGACCGCCCTGATCAACGCGGCGGGCACACCGTGATGTCGATCCGGCCGACCGTTGTCGGTGCTATGCCTGCCCCTGGGCGCGCCCGCTGTGCGCGAGGGCGCTGGGAGTGCGGCAGCCGACGATCGCCGGGGCCTCCCGGACGAGCGTGTCGTCGGTGAGCGCCTCCACCATGAACAGTGCGAAGTCCACCCGGCGGGTCAGGTCGCTGGCCAATACCGGGTCGCCCACGTGCCGGCTCCATACGGGCAGTCCCTGACTGTCGCCCTCCTTCAGGGTGCTGCCGCGCACCACGGTCCACCGGGTGTCGCTTTCGAACACCCGGCGGCACGCCTCCACTTGGTCGTCGATCTCGACGGCACGGACGAGCTTGCCCAACACGCCGGCGATCCGGACGCCCATCGTGAACATCCGCGAATACCGGTCCTTGCCGTCGCGGGTGATGTGCCAGCCGCAGGAGAACACCAGGCGAGCGCCCGGCCGCGCGTGATCGAGCACCGCCTGCGCCGTACCCGACGCGTACTGCTGCACGCCCCACGGCACCAGTACCGTCAGGACCCCATCGCAGCCGGCGACCGCCCGCCGGATCACCTCCGGGTCGTTCGTGGGCCCGGGGACGACGGTGATCCGGCCGTCGAACGCGGCCAGCTTCGGCACGCTGCGCTCGCGGCACACGCCGACCACCTCGTAGCCGCGGTCCAACGCCTGCCGGACCATGTACTGCCCGAGCTTCCCCGAGGCTCCGACGATGCAGACCTTCTTCATTCGATCCGTGCCCATGGCGCGGCCCCTTCGTCGAAATGACGACCTTATGTTGTAAGGTAAGTTAGCCTTATGTTGTAAGGTAGTCAACAGAAGCAAAAGGAGGAGCGGATGAGCGAGGAAGGCAAGCGCCGGCGCGGGGCCTCGGCGCGCACGCCGCTCAGTCGCGAGCGCGTGATCCGCACGGCGGTGGCGGTCGCGGACGCAAAGGGTTCGGCAGCGCTCACCATGCGCGCCATCGCGGAACCGCTGGGCGTCGAGGCAATGTCGCTCTACCACCACGTCGCGGGCCGGGACGACGTGCTCGACGGCATGGTGGACGCGGTGTTCGGAGAGATAGACCTGCCACCGCGCGACACGGACTGGAAGAGCGCCATGCGCCTGCGAGCGTCCTCCGCCCGTTCCGTACTCCGGCGCCATCCGTGGGCCGTCCCCCTGCTGGACTCTCGCACCCGACCCGGCCCCGCGACGCTGCGCCACCACGACGCCGTCATCGGGGCATTGCGCGCCGGAGGGTTCTCCGTCCGGATGACCGCGCACGCGGTGTCGCTGATCGACAGCTACGTGTACGGCTTCGTGATCCAGGAATCGAGCCTGCCGTTCGGCGACTCCGCGGAGTTCGACGAGGTCGCGGGCGCCATCCTGCGGGAGATGCCCGCCGACACCTACCCCCACCTCACCGAACTCGTCACCGAACAGGCCCTCGAACCCGGATACGACTACGCCGAGGAGTTCACCTTCGGCCTCACCCTCATCCTCGACGCCCTGCGCCCCGACGAAGTCATGGGCGAATAGCGCCTGTCCCCCGCAGCGCCGTGAAAAACCGGCTCAGCACCGCGCTTTCTGGTGCTCGGCGCGCCGGCTCGGAACGGGGACCGGGGAAGGCAATCGGCGGGGTGCGACGATGCCGTCGTGCCCACCGATGCCGGGTTGCCCCAAGCCCTCCACGACGCGGGTTCGCCCCGCGTCGTGGGCGGCGGCGGAATCTGGTTCTACGCCCCGAACACCGGCCACTGGGGCGACCTGTTGTCCGAGCGCGAGGAAGGCTCTGCGGGCAAGTACCCGTTGTGGGTAGGGGAATCATCCGCTCCCACGGTGACCGTCCGGGGTGTCTCGGAAACCCGGGGCGTCGGTCGGGCCGAACTCGCCCCGACCGCTCAGGGACTGCCCGGCGCCCTGCCGATGGGCGTCGAAGTGCCCGGGCCGGAATGTTGGTTGGTGACCGCGCACAGTGCCACGGGCACCGCGAGCATCACGGTGCGGGCGAAGACGTAGCCGAGCCCGGGTTCGGGTCGGTATCCGGGTTCGGGTCGTTCTCCGGATCCGAGTCCGGCTCGGGTGCGAGCGTCGCGCCGGCCGCCAGTAGTCGCTCCGCGAGCACGCGACAACGACTCGCCAGCTCCGCCGGGTCGAGTATCTCGAAGTCGTGCCCGAGCAGGAGTACGTGCATCAACACGACGTCGAGGTTGCCGGCGCCGCTGAGCACCTCGCAGCGCCGGCTTCCGCGTGGTCGCACCACAGCCGCCGACGCCGAGATCTGCGCGCGCACCGTGTCGGCCGAAGCGTGCACGAGAAAGCGGGCCCGGTGCGGGTAGACCCGACTCGCGACACCCTCCTGCACGTACGCCGCCGCGTCCGGCGCCGCGCGCGGCCGAAACCGCCAGGTGCGGGCGGACACGGCGGTCATGCGATCGACCCGGAAGCTGCGCCAGTCGTCGCGATCGAGGTCGTAGCCGAGGAGGTACCAGCGCCGGTCGGAGGCGACCAGGCGGTAGGGCTCGACCCGCCGCCGGCGCAGCCCACTCCCGGAGTTTCGAGAACTCCCCGTGTCCCCGGCACCCCCGGATCCCCCCGAACTCCCGGTCGGATAGTCGAAGCCGGCCTCGACCTCGTCACGGCAGGCCCTGGCCAGCGTCATGAGCACCTCGGGGTCGACCGATGCGCGGCCTGCGCCGAACGACTCCACCGAACCGGAAAGCGCACGCACCTCGTGCCGAAGCCGGGTGGGCAACACCCGGTCGAGCTTGGTCAGCGCCCGCAGCGCGGCCTCACCGGACCCGACGACCGCACCACCGGCACGACCCGCGCCGCCCGCACCCGCGATCAGCGAGACCACGGTGGCGATCGCCTCCTCGTCGTCGAGCAGCAGCGGTGGCAAGTCCTTGCCCGTGCCGAGTTGGTAACCGCCGCCGACCCCCTGGCCGGCATGTACGGGATAGCCGAGCGACCGCAGCCGCTCGACATCGCGCCGCACCGTACGCGCGGTGACCCCCAGGCGGTCGGCGAGCTCGGGACCGGACCAGGCCCGGCGCTGCTGAAGCAGCCCGAGCAGCGTGAGCACCCGCTCCGTCGTACCCCGCTCGTCACCGCGCGCCACGTCCATATCGAACACCCTGCCGGCCATGGCGGACAGATCCTGTCCGCCTATGGTGTCAGGGTGGGTCCATGGACGCAGACGAGATCGACTGGAACCGGACGCCGCGCGAGCAGTGGGAGGCCCACTGGAACCGCCGGCTCCGAACCCGGTTCGACGGCCTCGCCGAGGCGAATATGGCCGATCCGGTCCCGCACATGCACCGCGAGCCGATCCACCGCCCGTCCGAGGTCCGCCTGCCGCGCGACCTCCATTCGCACATCCGACCCGCCACGAACGGAGCAACCCGATGAGCCGCCACATCCAGGTGACCTTCGACGCCCACGACCCGGCGGCGCTGTCGTCCTTCTGGGGCGAGGCGCTGGGCTATGTCATCCCCCGCCCGCCCGGAGTCGACCTGCCCGAGGGGGCCGACCCGCTGGCCGCGTGGGACGAGTTCCTCGCGCGGATCGGCGTGCCCGAGGACCAGCGCAACACCCGGTCGGCGCTCGAGGACCCGGACGGAAACGGTCCGCGAGTGTTCTTCCAGCAGGTACCCGAGGGCAAGGTCGCCAAGAATCGAGTGCACCTCGACGTGCGGGTGTCTCCCGGACTACAGGGTGAGGAGCGCATGGCGGCGTTGGAGGCCGAGTGCGCCCGGCTCGTCGCGTTGGGGGCCGCCCGGGTGCAGCGCCACGAGCCCGCTCCGCCGCTGGGCAGCGGCCACATCGTGATGACCGACCCCGAGGGCAACGAGTTCTGCCTGGACTGACCCGCCCCGACCGCGGTCGGGGGGCCGGCTCGGCCGCCCTTGCGGTCGGGCCGGCCGGCGGTGGCACGAGGCGCTCCCGTGGTTACCCGGGCGCGGCTTCGGGCCCGTCGACCCGCACCACGGTCCGGCGATCGTCCGGCAGGCGGCGGATCCGGCCCGCGCGCTCCAGGTGTTCCAGGACGGGTATCGCCACCCGGCGGGTGGTGTGCAGCGCGGCCCGTGCCCGCGCGACGGTGAACGGCTGCTCCAGTACGGCCGGCCGACGCATCGCCTCCCGCGGCGCGTCGGGCAGCAGGAGTACCGCGTCGGCGGCCCGGAACAGCGCGCCGGCGCGCACCGAGGCCGCCAGCGCACCAGCGTGGACTTCCCGTGATCGACATGCCCCGCCGTGGCAACCACCCGCATCTCACAGCCTCCCGCGCGGGCGCGGGACCGCGCCCGGGCGTCGCGGGCCGCGAACGACCCGCGACGGCCCCGTGGACCCGCGCACGAGCGGGATCGCCCGGCCCCGGACTCGCACCCGCACCTCACGCCTCCTTGTGCGCGCGTACGACCGCCGCGATCACATCCGGATCCCGGTCCGCCGGAACACAGCGCAGATCGAGCAGCAGGCGGCCCTTCTCGACCCGTCCCACGACCGCGGGTTCGCCGATGCGCAAGGGCCCGGCGAGTTCGTGCGGCAGCGCGACGGCGAAGGATGCCAGTGCCACGCCCGGCGCTCCCCCGCCGCCGACCCGGCCCTGGGCCTGGACCACGTGCGCGGGCACCCCGGCCGCCTCCAGTGCGCCGGCCAAGTCCCATGACCGCATGGCGAGTTCCCGGGCCCGGGTGTGCAAGGCTGCGGTCACCGGTGGGCGTGGCCCGCGCAGGGTCGCCTCCAGGGCCGCCAAGGTGAGTTTGTCCACGCGCAGGGCGCGGGCGAGCGGGTGCGCGCGCAGCGCGGCGATCACGTCGGCGTGCCCGAACAGCAGCCCTGCCTGCGGGCCGCCGAGGAGTTTGTCACCGCTCGCGGTCACCAGCGTCGCTCCCGCGCGCACCATGGACGCCGCGTCGGGTTCGTCGGGCAACAGCGGTTCGGGCGAGAGCAATCCGGAGCCGATGTCGACCACCACCGGACAGCCGAGCGTGGCCAGCGACAAAATCCCCGGCCACCCCGTGATCGGCGAACTCGTGCCCGCGCGCCCGGGAGTCACGATCGCGCTGCGCTGATCGGGACTCGCGACCCCGGAGCCGGGCTACCACCGACCCCGGAAGCGAGGATCGGGCCCGGGGCCAACGCCCGGGAACCACCGCTCCGGGGTCGCTGCCCGAAGCAACGCTCCGGGTCGCTGTCCGAAGCGGACAGACCACGTCATGGCACCACCGCCCCTGGGCTATGTCCCGAGCAACGGCACTACCGAAAACGTGTGGTCGTTCCGGATCCAGCGGGAGGTCTCGGCGAACGGGATGCCGCGGAAGACCGCCACACCCGCCTCCCGGCTGCCGTGCAGCACGCCGGCCCCGATACGGACCTCGGGTCGGGGTCCGGGCGACACCGACGCCTTGGACGCCCTGGACGCCCTGGATACCCTCGGACGGCTCGGACGGCTCGGATGCGTCACCGGTCGTCGCAGGTCCCTCCATGAGCAAACGGCGCGAGCACAGCCAGGTTCGCGTCGGCCCCGACACTGCACAACCTCCTGCCGCGTCCGGACCCGCGCCGGCCATTTACCGATGCCCCGGACTCGGCCGACGGCGTACCGTCGAATCCCTCGGGGTCCCTCGCCTTCGGGCAAGGGTCCCTCGGGATCGGGATGCGATCTTTCGTCGGTCCGCGAGCGGCGGAAGACTCGTGCTCTCGATCGACCCATGGGGGAACTCGGCACATGCGCAGCGCACGATTTCGTCTCGCGACCCTTGCCGTCGCCGCGTCGGTGCCGTTGTTGTTCGCGTCCGCGTGCGACTCCGACTCCGGAACGGACGACAAGGGTGCCAAGGGGGTCGTCACGACGGGCGCCGCGGCCGATGGGCCAGGTCCGTCCCAGGCGCCCGGCCCCGCCGACTCGAACGGCTCCGGCACAGCGAACGCCACGTCGCCCTCGGCCAAGCCGAATCCGTCGAGCGGCGGCGGGTCGACCGGATCGGCGGGCCGGGTGCTGACGCAGGATCAACTCTCCTCCGTGGTGGTGACGCAGCCGGAGATGAACACCGGAGCGGACTACACCAAGGACGTTCCCAACCCCCGTGTCCTCGGCGGGAAGGAGACCGCCGAGCGGCCCGAATGCCAGCCGTTCGTCGACCTCATGCTGCCCGGCAACGGCACGCCCGCGCCCCTGGCCGCCATCAAGGCCGCGACGTCCGCGGACTCGACCCCGGCCGACCCGATGCCGAGCCGCGTCGACATCGTCGAGTTGTACGCCTTCAGCCCGGGCCAGGCGGAAAATCTACTGGCCAAGGGCCGCGCCGCTCTCGCCGCGTGCTCGACGATCACGACCAGGGACGAGCAGGGCACGCGCACCACGATGGCCTACACCCGGGCGAACGGGCCCGCCCTGGGCGACGAGTCCCTCGCGGTGACGGCGCAGGACCCCGAGGCGGGAGCGAGCGGCCTGTTGCTGGTGCGGGTCGGATCGCACCTCGTGCTCGTATCGACCGTCGACCTGGAGAGCACCAAGGCGGTCCAGCCCAACCAGACCCTGGCCCGCACCCAGGTGGGCAAACTCCAGGCGGCCGTGCGCTCCTGACCGAAGCGGCGTCCCGGGATCCACCTCCGGGCACGCCGCGACGTCGCCCCCAGGCAACGTCATTTCGCGAGGCCGTGCGTCCGGCTACGGCGTCGAGGGACGCGCGGGTACGACGGGCCGGTCCCGGCCCGGGTTACAGGCCGATTGCTCCGTCGATGCGTTCGCGGAGCAGGTCGGCGTGGCCGTTGTGGCGCGCGTACTCCTCGACCATGTGCACGAGTACCCAACGCAGGGACACCGTTCCGCGCCACTCGTCATCGCCCTCGACGTCGAGGTCGGGCGCCTCGGTGGTGAAGCGTTCGGCGAAGGCGACCTCCGTACGCCAGGCCTGCCATGCCTCCTCGACGATCGCGGAGTCGGGCGCCGCGCCGTCGAAGTCGCCGTCGGGATCCGCTCGCGAGGAGAACCGGGCCGGTGCGTCCTGGCCGGCCAGCACCCGGCGGAACCAGCGCCGCTCCACGTCGGCGAGGTGGCGCACGATGCCGAGCAGGGAGAGGGTGGAGGGTTCCACGGATCGCCGGGCCAATTCCGGGCCCAGACCGGAGCACTTCAGTTCCAGGGTCGCGCGCTGGGCGGCCAGGATGTCGGTCAGGATGCCGAACTCGCCCCCCGTGGTGGGGCCGTCGAAACGCCGGTTGGCGGCGACGCCCACGAATAGGTCGCCTCGTCTGCTCGGATCGGTCGTGTCCGTCATGGTCGGCCATCACGATCTGCCCGGTCGGGCATAGGAGTTGTCGGGGACTCGGAGACCAAGGAACGCGGGGGCTCGGCACCGCGCCTTGTCGGCGAAGTCGCAGGGCCGAGGCCGAGGTCAGGTCTTGACGGCGTGCAGGATGCGCATGCCTCGCGGGCCCGTCGTGTCGTCGCGTATTTCCAGCCCTGCCCGCCGGCACTGCTCGTTCAGCCAGTCCGAGGCGATGCGCAGCTTGGGATAGCTGCCGGCCCGCAGGCTCCAGGTGTCCCCGCTCCGGGTGTGCAGGAGGTCGTGGACCATGACGGTGTCCTCGTCGACGTACTCCAGGAAGCACGTGAACACGCGATCCCGGTCGCCGCGTACGGGGATGAACCGGTCCGTCCCGTGCAGGGGTCGGGACTGGTCGCGATAGGTGACCACGAACCGGCCTCCCGGGGCCAGGGCACGCGCGGTGTCGGCGAGCAACGCCGTCACGTCGGCCCTGCTCGGCAGGTGGGGAAGCGTGTCGCCCATGCACACGACGAGGTCCACGGTCCCGGGTCTGGCGACCTGCGGAAGCACGCCGCGGATGTCGGCGTGGACCGGGACGATCCCGGCGATGTCCCCTGTGTGCCGGGCGAGTTCGGCCAGCAGGAGTTTGCTGCTGTCGACTGCGACGACCGACGCGAAGCCGGCGCGGGCCAAGGCGAGCGTCTGTTGGCCCGGGCCGCATCCCAGGTCTACGGCCACGCCCGGAGCAGGCCCGGGCAGCACGCCCAGGCCGCGGAGCAGCGCGGCTTGTCCGGCGGCGAGTGCTTCGATGTCGTCGCCGAGCATCCAGGTGTACTGCTCGGCCAGGAGTCGGTCGTAGTGAACGGTTGCGTCGGTCAAGGCTCTCGATCCTTCGTTCCGAGTCGACCGGGTGAACGGTCGAAGGGGGCGGCACGCGGCACGCGTCGATCGGTCGGCTCCGGCCTCGACCCCGGCGCCGACCTCGGCCCAACTCACGTATGGCGAACCCAGCCCGCCAGTTCGGCCAAGTGGACGTTCTCGCGAGCGGCGTCCAATTCGGCACCGAGCGCCGCGCGGTAGGTGGCCGTCGCCTGCTGGTAGCGAAGGTGTCCGGCCGTGCTGATCGTCGCGCGCACGCCCCGGCCGTCCTCGCCACCCACGGAGGTTCGTTCGGCCATGCCCTGGGCCTCCAGTCGCCCCACGAGTCGGGTGACCGAGCTGACCTTCAGGCCGATGCGCTCCGCCAACTCCCCCATTCGCAGGCTTCCTCCGCTGTCCTCCCTGCTCAGTGCGCACAGCGCCCGATACTCCGAGAGCTGCAGGCCGTGGGACTGCCGCAGGGCCTGGTCCAACCGTTGTTCGATCCGACCCAACAGACGCACCGCCATGCACCAGCGGTCGTCCTCGTCGTCACCGGCGGGCGCCGCCTCGGGCCCGCCGGTCGGCATGAAGTCCGACATGGCGACAACCTACATACTGCTTGTACAAGCAAGCAAATCCTCCGGGCCGAGCGAACGGCGCGCACCCGGGAACCCGGGCATCCGGCTCCCGACACCCGGCACCCGGCACCCGGCACCGGACATCCAGCCTTCCGACGCGCCGCCGCTCCGTGCCCTGCCTCTACTCCACAGCGCAGAGTCCGTCGATCGTCGTCGCCAGCAGCGCTGTTCGCATCGGCATGCTCGTGATGTCGACGAACTCGTCGCGGGCGTGCGGGTGCCCTCCGACGGCGCCCATGCCGTCCAGGGTCGGTATGCCAATCGCGGCGGTGAGGTTCCCGTCCGACCCGCCGCCCGAACGCACCGTCTCCGGCTCCGGGACGCCCATCTCGCGGGCCGCCGCGCGCACGCGCGCGAGCAGGTCGAGGGACATGGCTTCTTCGAGCGGATAACGATTGACACCGCCGCTGACCGAGATCTCGGCCCGGGGCAGAACCGCGCGCAGACCTTCCATGTACCTTGCGACACGGTCGAGTTCGGCCCGGCTCCAGGCGCGGACGTCGACCGCCAACGTCGCCGCCTCGGGCACGGTGTTGACCGTGGACCCGGACGCCGCGACGGTGGGTGTGACCGTCGTGCCCAGCTCCGCGCGCGCCACCGGGACCAGCGCGAGTACCTGGTGGGCGAGTTCCACCGTCGCGTTCACGCCGAGCTCCGGTTCCAGGCCCGCGTGGGCCGCCCGGCCCCCGACCTCCACCCGAAATCGGGCGACCCCCTTGCGTGCGACTTTGACCGCGCCCCCGTCCGCGCTCGGCTCCCCCACCAACACCGCGCCCGATTCGGCGGCCACCTCCTCGACCAGGGCACGTGAGATCAGCGATCCGGTCTCCTCGTCGCCCGTCAGAAGCATCCCCACCCGATCCCGCGCCGTGGACGCCCGAGCCGCGTACAACATCTGCACGATCCCGGCCTTCATGTCGAAGACACCGGGACCGCGCGCCACCCCCTCCCGCACCGAGAACGGCAGTTCCGCGAGGGTTCCCATCGGCCACACGGTGTCGTAGTGCCCGAGCAGGAGCGGCCCGCGGCCGCCACACCAGATTCGTGATGCCGTCCAGCAGCACACGCTCGGGTTCACGACCGAGGAACCGCGTGCCCACCGCGGCCAGCAACTCCGCGCACCGGTTCAGGGCCGCACGGTCCTCGGACGGAGATTCACAGGTCACCAGATCGCGTAACAGAACCACCATCGCGTCGAGCTCGGCCGACATGTCCTCGAGACAGCGCTTGGGGGAAGCCATACCCGAATACCTCTCCAGTCGACCGGCTCGATCCACCTCGACATCACCGTCGGGCGGCGGCATCGGCGTCGGCGAGTCGCACAGCATCGCGGATCGATCTTCGTGCACGACGACGATTCGAGACGTACGGACGCTGCCTAGCGTGATCGACGTGTGCGGCGAGCGCCACATCCCCAGGAGGAATCCCGTGACGAGACGATCCGAACTGCCGGGCCCGCCGCCCGGCCACCGTCGACGAGCGGTGGCCGAGGAGTCGGACGCGGCGAACGGCACCGGTCACGCCGCCGCCGGCCGCCGCACCGGAAGTGTGCGGATGCGACGCGTGTCCCGAGGGGCCGGGGCGGCCGTCGCACTGGGGCTGCTTGCCGCCGGGTGCGGGGGAACCGACAGCGGCGGCACCTCCACCGGCGGCAACACGATCACCATCGGGGTGCCCGGCGACCCCGGTGGCATGAACCCGCTGACCACGCTGGCCTCCAGCGCGGTGATGATGAACCGCTTCGCGTACGACTCGCTGGTCAACATCCGACCCGACGGGCGCATCGCCTCCGGCATCGCCGAGACGTGGACCGCCGACACGACCACGGCGAACTTCACCCTCCGGCGCGGCGTGATGTGCGACGACGGCACATCGCTGACCCCGTCCGCGATCGCGGCGCAGTACAACTACATCGGCGACCCGGCGAACAAGTCGCCGATGGCGGGCCTGTTGGTGCCCGTCGGCGCCACCGCCACCGCGGACGACGCCGCGGGCACCCTGACGCTGAAAGCCCCGGAGTCCGCCCCGTTCCTGCTGCGCAGTGCCGGGACCGTGCAACTGGTGTGCCCCTCCGGCATGCGGTCGCAGGAGAAGCTGGACCAGGCGTCCGACGGCACCGGGCCCTATCGGCTGACCGAAGTGGTGGCGGGCGACCACTTCACCTTCACCAAACGCCCCGGATATACGTGGGGCCCGGACGGTGCCGACAACGCCGCCACACCGGACCGGGTGGTCTTCAAGTTCGTCGGCAACGAGTCCACCAGGACCAATCTGCTCCTGGGTGGACAACTCGACGTGGCGCGGGTCATCGGTGCCGATCGTGCCCGGCTCGCGGCGGCCGGCCTCGGGTTCGAGATCCAGCGGGACCCGTTCGGCATGCTGCTGTTCAACGAGGCCCCGAATCGCGTCACCGCCGACGCCCGGGTGCGCTGGGCCATGATCGCCGCGCTCGACCTCAAGCAGATCGGTGCCGTGGCCACCGGCGGCAAGGGTGCGCCGGCGACCCGACTCGGCACCACGATGGCACCGCCCTGCCCCACCGACTCGGTCACCGCCAACCTCCCGCCGCACGACGTGGCCCGCGCCGCGGAGGCACTGCGCGCCGCGGGATGGAAGAAGTCCGGTGGGCGCTGGAGCAAGGACGGCCGACAGTTGTCCCTCTCGATGCCCTACCCCGGCTACCAGGGCACCCAGGTGATCGCCGCCGTCGAGTTGGCGGTCCGGCAGTGGAAGGCCTTCGGCGTGAAGGTCGACACCAGCCAGACCTCCCAGTCGACCAACGTCTCCACCTTGATGGCCGGCCAGTGGGACATCGCCTGGGCGCCGATCTCGGTGCCCACCCCCGATCAGAACCTGGTGTTCTTCTCCGGTCCCAAGCCGGCCGAGGGCCTCAACCTCGGCGCCACCGACAACCCCGAGTACCAGCGCCTCACGGCCGAGGCGATGACCAAGCCGGACACCGCCGGCTGCCCGGAATGGACCGCGGCCGAGGCCGAGTTGATCAAACGCGTCGACGTGGTGACCTTCATGGACTCCAACTCCCCCTGGTTCACCCGTCGTTACGCCTTCGAGGTGGACGGCGGCGGCATCCTGCCGACCACGCTGCGCAGGGCCGGCAAGCGATGACTCCTGCCTCCGGGCGCACTCGCCCCGGAGGTAGACGGCTTCCGAGGCGCACGCGCCCGGGAGGTACACGGCTTCCGAGGCGAACTCGCCCCGGAAGTGCACGGCTTCCGAGGCGTCGGCTCCTCCCTGACGGGAGCCGACGCCTCGCGGCCGTCGCCGGCCATCGACCGTGGATGCGGCGCCGGGCGATCTGCCGTCGGCCCGCACGCGACCCCCGGCCTCACCTGGCCCCTCCCTGCTCGGCGTCCGGCTCGAACGTGCGGCCGTACGCCGACCGCGCCCACGAAACCGACGACGGGCCGGCACGGCGGGCGGCGCCTCGGCCGACGAGGCGACCCACCCGTAACCGTTGCATGCCGACGGGCGTTGACCCGCTGTCGCCGGGCGACGCCAATCCGCGCCCGGGCGCTCCCCGCCAGGGGGCGACGGAGATCCGCCCCGCCGGGGCGTGACCCGCGACCCATGACCCGTGGTACGGAAGGGACTTGCACATGACTCTTCGAGGACGGCTCGGCGGGATCGCCGTGCTGACGGCATTGGCGGCGGTCGGAACGGCCGCGACGGCGGGCAGCGCCCACGCCGATCCCGCTCCGCAACCCCCGACCACCGCGGGGGAGGTTCCCGGAGCGGCGGCCGGCATGTTCGCGGACGCGGTGACGACGGGCGGCCTGCCGATCGGCGGGGTGCAGACCGGTCAACTCCCCCTCGACGAGTTGCCCACGCTCGGCTGAGCCCCGCCCGAGGTCCCGATCGGGAGGTCGAGAGGTCGGGAGGGTCGAGAGGTCGGGAGGGTCGGGGAGTCGGGAATGCGGGCGGCCGTCAACCCACCGTCGCCGAAGGCGACATCGGCCCGAATGGGCCGAACCGGATGTCCGCCCCCGACAACCCGAAGGGTGTGGTCCGCATCGGCACCCCAAGTCGGCCCACCATCCCCGCCTCCCCGCAATCGGCACACCTTCGTCCCCGCAAGCATGCCCGGCGACGCGTCACGCGAAGCGCAAATGCTCCTCCCGGAGCCATTCCTCCTCGCGGATGGCCGGGTCGAGCGGGCTCTTGCCATCGCATCCGCGTTTCTTAGGCCGTGGCGCGCGCCGGTCGGTGGCGTGCGCTCGAACGGCGGCAGGGGCGCTCAGTCGGCGGCGGGCGCACCCTCGCCGGCGCTCGGTTCGTTCAGCCAGGTGCGGATGCCGGCGAGCGCGGCGGGGCCGTAGTCCTCGTCGACGCTCCTGGCCAGATCAGCGATGGTGATCGCGTGCAGCGCCGCGCGCCACGCGGCGTCGGCGGCGGCCATCGCACGGGAGATCGCGCAGGGTCGGATGCACGCCTCCGGCGCCGCCGCCAGCGGACCCCTCTGGCGGATCTCGGTGCACACGAACGCGGGTTCCGCGCCGTCCACAGCCGTCACGACGTCCAGGACGGTGATCCGTTCGGCCGCCCTGGTCAGCACGTACCCGCCCGACTTGCCCTGGATCGAGCCCACCAGATCCGCGCGGGAGAGCGCCTGGAGTTGTTTGGCCAGATAGCTGCCGGAGACGCCGTGGAGTTCCGCGAGCCGCGCAGCGGGTACCGGCTCCGTCGCCGTGGTCAGCACCACACAGCAGTGCAGCGCCGACTCCACTCCGCCCGACAGCTTCATCCGCTCGACCGTCCCTCCGGTTGACTCGGATGAACTCTATCCGAGTATTATCACGGACAAGATGTATCCGAGTTTGGATGCGTTCCCGCGCGATCTCGCGCACTCGACGAGAGGCAGGACAGCCATGAAGATCACGGTCGTCGGCGGAACCGGGCTGATCGGCTCGCAGGTGGTCCGGAAACTGACCGCGAGCGGCCACGAAGCCCTCCCGGCGGCGTTGTCCACCGGTGTCGACCTGATCACCGGGAAGGGCCTGCGGGAGGCGCTGGAGGGCGCCGAGGTGGTGGTCAACCTGGCGAACTCGCCGACCTTCGACGAGAAGTCCCCGGACTTCTTCCGCACCTCCATGGGCAACCTGCTCGACGCGGGAGCGGAAGCCGGGGTCGGACACCAGGTGATCCTGTCGATCGTCGGCGTGGACCGGGTGCCCCGGTTGGACTACTACCGCGCCAAGGCCCTACAGGAGGACCTGCTCCGCCAGGGGCCCACGCCGTACTCCATCGTGCGCGCCACCCAGTTCTTCGAGTTCATGGATGCCGTGCTGTCCTGGACCTCCGACGACGACACCGTCCGTCTGCCCGCCACCCCGGTCCAGCCGATCGCCGCCGCGGACGTCGTCGACGCGGTCGTCGAGGTCGGTGTCGGCACCCCGCTCCAGGGCATCCGCAACGTCGCCGGCCCAGACGTCTTCACCCTCGACGAACTCGGCAGGATCACCCTGGCCGCGCGCGCCGACGCCCGCACCGTGGTCGTCGACGACACGGCCGGCATGTTCGCGGCCGTCCCCGGCGACGTGCTCACCGCGGGGCCGGACGCGCACCTGGCACCGACGCACTACCGGGACTGGATCCGAACGGACCGGTAGCGGCGGCGCGTCGACGGAATCCGAGGGATCCGGGAGTAGGGTTTCGGTGCGGTCGGGTGCGGCGACATCGTCGCGGGGGAATCCACCGCGGCCGGACACCGACGAGGAGGACCCATGTCGAAGCCGCCACTGCCCGAGCAGGCGATCGAGATGCTGCGGCAGCCCAATCCCGCGGTCGTGACAACGCTCCGGGCCGACGGCCAACCCGTCTCCACGGCGACCTGGTACCTGTGGGACGAGGGCAGGGTGCTCGTCAACATGGACGAGGGACGCAAACGGCTCGAGCACATCCGCAACGATCCGCGCGTCTCGCTGACCGTGCTCGACACCGGGAACTGGTACACGCATCTCAGCCTGATCGGCCGGGTCACCGAGATCCGCGACGACAAGGACCTGATCGACATCGACCGCCTGTCGCGTCACTACGGCGGCCAGGACTACCCGCAGCGCGACCGGGGCCGCGTCAGTGCCTGGGTCGAGATCGACCGCTGGCACGGCTGGGGCACGCTCAAGGACAGCGACCAGGCGGGCGGCAGCCGTACCGCTGCGGAGTAGCCGAGCCGGTCCCGGGCGATCGCGGCGGCGGCGCACCCACCCCGGCCCCGGCACCCGGGCCGATGTCGACCGCGTGGCGGGCGCGTTGCCGTCGAATCGGCGAGTGCGACATCGGCAGGGGTGCCGTGCCGCCGCACTCGCCGACCGATCAGGACACGCCCGTACGCGTCGGCAGGTCCCCACGTAATCGTCGAAAAAGTCGGTCACGGCAAGGCGGACCGCCGGAGCCGCGTGTTCCGGAAGTGCCGCGTGGCCGGCCTCGTGGACCACCGCCGCGCGCACCGTGCGGCGGGCGCGTGGTACGGCCGTACGACCGCGGCCGGCGCCGGACCCGAAGAACATTCCGCGGCGCCCGGGCCACAGGAGAACGGCTCGCGGGCGCCGTTGACGGTCGGTACCGGGATCGCGACGCGCGTCGAGGCGGCGTCCACGACCTGGGCAGGTCCGCTGAACATCTCGGGCCACGTTCCGGTCTCCTCGGCACGTTCCTCGAACGCCAGGACGGCGGGATCGGTCGCGGGCGCGTGATGGAAGACGCCGCGCGAGCCGGACCGGCCGGTGACGTAGTCGGCGTCGCGGCCGAGGCCGGCGAACTTCGGGTCGCCGGCGGCCCCGTCGGCGGTCAGGGGGTGGACGGCCCGAGCGTCCGTGCGGCCGGGGCCGGGACGAGTCGGCGGACCACTTCGGCGACCACCGCGTCGCGTTGCGGTGTCAGGTAGAAGTGGTCGCCCGGCAGCACCCGCAGGTCGAACGGCGCGCCGGTGGCCTCCTCCCGGCGTCGGGCCTCGGTCCCGGTCACCTCCGGGTCGACATTGCCGATCATCGCGGTGACCGGGCAGCGCAGCCGGATGCCTTGCGTCGGGCGATAGCGCTCGGCGAGCCGATAGTCGTTGCGCAGGATGGGCAGCACGATCTCGCGCAACGCGGGGCCGGCGAGCAACGCCGTTCCGGTGCCGCCCAGTCGGCCGAGTTCGGCCGGCAGCCCGTCGTCGTCACACAGGTACACGTCGTCGCGGACCTCGTGCGGCGCGTGCCGCCCGGACACGAACAGGTGGGTCGCACCGGGTCCGTGCGCCTGTAGCCGCAGCGCGACCTCGTACGCGACGGCCGCACCCACGCTGTGCCCGAACAGCGCGTACGACGACCTGATCCGAGTCGCGATCGCGGCCGCATGCGCGCGCGGGCGTTCGTCAACGACCCCTCCTCGGTTCCCACGAGTCGAGTTCGTTCCCGGGGCGGGAACCCAAACCCGGCCTGGCACGTTCAAGTTAGGTAAGGCTAACCTAAATAATCGCCATACAGGGGTCGTCGAAGCGCATCGAGCGCGCTTCGCCGACGAGGGGGCGCTCGCGCGACCGTGCCCATGATCGAAGCCAAACCCCCTGCGGGAAAAGAAGGTTCGATCCGCGCGGCCGGGCTCGCACGACTCCGGGACGTCGTCGGTCCACCCGGATCCGACGTCCGTCGCCGGATCCGCGCCTGCCGCTCCGGCCCCCCTGCCCCACCCATGCGCAGCTTCCGAGGACGGTGCAACCAGTGACCATCGACTCCCCCACGACCGCGCCCACCCGCCGCTACCTGCACGTTCGTCGAGAAGGGAGGTACGATCCGCCGGCCGTCGCGGTGCGGTTGGCCGAGTCCGGACTCTTCGACGAATCGCTCGTCTACGCAAGCGAAGCGCGCTGGTGGTTCGCCGGCGGCGCGGCCGTGGTGCTCACCATCCACCACGACACGGTGGTCGGGGTGGGCGAAGGTCGTACGAGCGTGCCGTGGGCGGGCTCGCCTGCGCGGGCGATCGAGACCCTCCTGGCCGACGCACCGATCCGGGACTGGCGGGTCTACGGCCGCTTGGACTACGAACTGGGCTGCGTATCAGCGAAGTTGCCGCCCTCCGACCAGGGCCCGGAGCTGGGCCGGCTGACCGTTCCCCGCGTCGAGGTCGAGGTCGACGAGACGTCGCTGACCGTGCGCGCCCTGGCGGACGAGGACCTCGACCGGGTGTTGCTCACCGCGACGGCCGCGGACCGGTCGAGCACCACGACGACGCGGCCTGTGGAGGTCGAGACCGACGAATTCGCGTTGTTCGCCACCACCGTGGCAGCCGCGATCGACCGCATCCGGGCGGGCGAACTCGACAAGGTGCTCCTGTCCCGCCGTGTCGAGGTCCCCTACCCGGTGGACTTCCCCGCTACCTACCTGCGCGGGCTTCGCGCGAACACACCCGCGCGGTCGTTCCTGCTCGACCTGCCCGGGCTCCGGGCCGCCGGGTTCAGTCCGGAGACCCTCGTGGAGGTCGACGCCGACCTGCGGATCGCCACCCGACCGCTCACCGGCACCTGTCCGCGCGACGGCGACCCGGTGTTCGACGCACGGCGGCGGGCCGCGCTGATCCAGGACGCCAAGGAGGTGTACGACCACGCGATCTCGGTACGCCTGGCGCAAGACGAACTGGCCCCGCTGTGCGACCCGGACGGTGTCGGCGTCGACGAGTTCATGACCGCCAGGGAACGCGGCAGCGTCCAACACATCGGCTCCCGGGTGTTCGGGCGCCTCGACGCGCGACACGGGCCGTGGGACGCGCTGTTCGCGCTGTTCCCCGCGGTGACCGTGTCCGGCGTGCCGAAGACGGCCGCGTGCTCGATGATCGCCGAGTTCGAGGAGGCGCCTCGCGGCCTGTACGCGGGCGCGGTCGTACGGGGCACCCACGCCGGGGAGTTGGACGCCGCGCTCGCGCTGCGCATGGTCTACACGCGGAACGGCCGCACCTGGTTGCGCGCTGGTGCGGGCGTCGTTGCCGACTCACGGCCGGTGCACGAATACCGCGGAACGTGCCACACCCTCGCCACCGTCGCTCCGTACGTTGTGCCGGCGACACCGGAGGACGAACCACCCAAACCCTACGCGGCGTTCACCGACGGCTGAGCAAGCACCGGCGCCGAAGCCCGGCCGCGCCGAGCCCGCGCCGCCCCGGAGCCGCCCCGGCTCGACAACCGTCGGACGCTCGCGCGCGTCCTTCGCAGAACGCGGTATCCGGCCGCGTTCGCGTGCGCCACGGCGTACGGAAGGAGAGCGTCCATGTCGCAGATCCAGGATTCTTCGAGCGCGGACCACGACCGTTGGCTGAGCGACTTCCGGGCGGCGGCGCAACGACGCGCGGACGACGGCGACCCGGCGTGGGCGGCCGGCGCACGGCTGCACCCGGCCGTGGTCCGCAGCATCCAGCGCTTCCAGGTCGGCGAGGGAAGCGACGGCCGCGTCCTGATCGCCAAGGCAGCCGCCGACGGCGACGACGTCTACACCGCGACGATCCGGCTGTTCGTGGCCGAGGAGCAGAACCACGCCCGACTCCTGGCGCACCTGCTCGCCGCGGCCGGCGCGGACACGATCCCGGGCCACTGGTCCGACGCGGTCTTTCGCCGGCTGCGGCGTTCGCTCGGCCTGCGCCTGGAGTTGATGGTCCTCATGGTCGCCGAGGTGATCGCGCTCCCGTACTACCGCGCGCTCCACGACGGCGTCGGCGACCCGCTCGCCGCCGAGGTCGCCGCCCGCATCCTCGCCGACGAGGAACGTCACGTCCCCTTCCACTGCGACGTCCTGCGCACGTCGTTGGCGGACCTGGCACCGCCGACCCGAGCGATCGCGGTCGCCGGTTGGTGGATGATCACCGCGGGCGCGACCGCCGTGGTCGTCTACGACCACGGCAAGGCACTCGCGTCGCTCGGCACGACCCGCCGTCGCTTCACCGGTCACGTGGCCCGCGACTTCCGCGCCGTCACCCGACGGATTCACTCCCGCCCGCACCGGAATTCGGCGGTTGCCGTCGGTGGTTCGTGAGGTCTGAGGGGGCGAAGGGGCTCCAGCGATATGGCTATAGTAATCACATGATTACACTTAGTCGCCTCTCTCGCCCACACCCGCACTTACCCTTACGCCCCGCGTCGAGCGGAAACGTGCCTTCACCACGACGCGACCATGCTCCGATCGGGCGGGAGGCGGGTCGGTGACGATACGTCCCGACACGAGCACCGCACACATCGACCTCGTCTCCGCGTCCTTTCGGAACGATCCCTACCCGGCACTGCGGGCCCTGCGCGAGCACGATCCCGTGCATTACGACCCCCGGTGGAATGCCTGGCTGATCACCCGGTACGACGACGTGGTCCGCGGAACCGCCCATCCCGACATCTCCGCGGACCGGATCACCCCACGCCTGCGACAGTTCCCGCCCGCCCACCGCGATCGGTTTCGTCCGTTGGCCGAAGTGCTCTCGCGCTGGCCGCTGATGGCCGATCCGCCCGAACACCGGCCGCTGCGCGCTCCGGTGACACGTTCGATGAACCAACGCGTCATCCGGTCCTTCCAGCCCCTGGTCCGGCGCACGGTCACCGAGATCCTCGACCGTGCCCTGGCACGCGGTGAGTTGGACGCGGTCGCGGACCTGGCCGTGCCGCTGCCGCTCTACGTCGTCTCGGAGATCATCGGCGCACCACGCGAATCCCACGAGTTGCTCAAACGCTGCGCCATCGGCATCGTCGACTTCTTCGGCGCCCCGCCCGCGACCTACCTGTCCACCGCCGCCGAGGCGTTCGACAGTGTCCGCGAAGCCTCGGCCCACCTCGGCGAGTTGGTCGCCCAACGCCGCCGCGCGCCGGGCCACGACCTGATCAGCGTGCTGCTCCGGAACGGTTCCTCGTCGGACGAACAGGTGGTCTCCACCTGCCTGATGATGATCTTCGCGGGTTTCGAGACGACCACCAACCTGCTCGGCAACGGCCTGTTGCTGCTGCTGCGCCATCCCGGGCAACTCGCGCGCCTGCGCGAGAGTCCCGACCTGCTGCCCTCGGCGATCGAGGAGATGTTGCGCCTGGAGAGCCCCGTGCAACGGCTGTCCCGGATGGCACGCCGGGACCTGGTGCTGGGCGGTCGGGAGATCCGCGCGGGCGACCTGGTGTTCTTCATGCTCGGCGCCGCGAACCGCGATCCGAGCGTCTTCGTCGACCCGGATCGCTTCGACATCGCCCGCGAAGGGCGCCGGCACCAGGCCTTCGGGCCGGGAGTCCACGCCTGCCCCGGCGCCGCGCTCGCCCGCATGGAGGCACACATCGCCTTCGGCGAACTCCTGCGCCGAGCACCGGTGATGTCACTCGCCGACGATGACATCCGGTGGCACGACAACCTCTCCGTACGCGCGCTGCGCGAACTGCGCGTACGACTGGGCTGACACCGCCCCGACCCCGCCGGTGATCGACACGCGGGGTCGGGGCACGGAGCGCGTCGACGGGCGCGGCCCGCACGATCCACGCGGCCGGCCCGGATCCTCGCCGCCTATGCCGCACCCCCGACGTCTCGTCACCCGTTCGGCCCTGACGGATCACCCTTGCGAGGCATCTTCGGCCCATACGCGTGACATGGCGGGCCGGAAACCGGTTGTCTCCCCCTATGCCCGGATCATCCGCCAACACCGGGTCGTGACAAGGGCGTTGCCACGATCGTGCGAGATCCGCGCGGTTTCGACCCGCCGGGGCGCGCCTGGTACGGATCCGCCCGTCCCGTACGGATGTGCCCGCCGCGACGCGCACGCCGTCCCGCCCGGCCGAGGAGCCCCATGCGCCGTTCCCGTTCCGTCTACCGCGCGGCAGCGATCGACGAACCGCGTCTCGTCGAAGGCTACGAGGCATGCCGCAGGGCGATCCGCCGGGCGGGGGGCACGGAGTACCCGACCGCCCGGCTGATGCCGCCGGCGTTACGCCCGGCGCTGTGGGCGATCTACGCGGCCGGCCGGGTGATCGACGACGTCGCCGACACCGGTGATCCCACCGGCAGAGAGGCGCTGTTCGACGCCTGGACCGCCGCGTTCGACGAGGACCTGCGGCGCGGCGACAGCGAGGATCCGGTACGCCGGGCCCTGGTGCACACGATGCTGACCTGGGACCTGCCGACCGACGGCCTCTCGGCGGCGTTCGCCGCCACCCGAGCGGACATCGCCGGCCGTATCCATCCCACCTGGAAGGCGTGGAGCGCCTATTCCCAGGCGGTCAACACCTCCTTCTTCGCCCAGGGCGCGGCGCTCCTGGCCGCTGCGGGCCTGTACCTGCCACTGCGGTTGCGCTACCTGGACGCCGCCCGGCAGTGGGTGGACGCGCTGAGCATCATCGACAATCTCGAGGACCTCGCGGAGGACCTCGCCCAGGGCCGGATCACCGTGCCCGTGGAGGTGCTCACCGACCACGGCCTCACGGCGGCGGACCTGGCCGGCGGCACGCACGACGCGCCCGTCGAGGCGATGATCGCGCACCTGGCGGCACAGGCCCGCCTCTGGCTGGCCCAACCCGACCTGTTCCGCGAACTGCCCCCCGCACTCGCCGTGGTGGCGCGTGCGGTGACCGACATCGGGCGGCTGCGGCTGGAACGCGTGGAGCGGGCCGGGGCACAGCTACTACGCGGAAAGCCCCGGTTGCCCCGGCTGGCGAGCCGGCGCATCCTGCTCCCCGCTCGGCTCAAGGCGCACGTGGCGTGGCGCTTCCTCACGCCGATCGGTCCCGCGCGGTCCCGACGGGACACCGCGACCCCTCGCCCGCCCGCCCTGTCGGCCCTGTTGCCGGCGCCCCGCACCGAGACCCCCACGCCTCCCCGGCCGCATCCCTCGGGCGCGCGCCCGCCGAGCTGTCCCCCGCGCCGGCTCCCCCGGCATGTGGCCGTCGTGATGGACGGCAACGGCCGCTGGGCCACCGACCGGGGCCTGCCCCGTACCGAAGGCCATCGCGCGGGCGGCGAGTCGATGCGCGACGTCGTACACGGCGCCTTGGAGATCGGCCTGCGGCACCTGACGCTCTACGCCTTCTCCACGGAGAACTGGCGTCGGCGACCCGAGGAGATCGACGGCCTGCTCGCACTCGTGCGAGAGGACATGGTCGACGCGGCCGTGCTCGATCACGACGTGCGCTTCCGCTGGGCCGGCTCCGCCGAAGGACTGCCGCAGGACGTGCTGGAACGGCTCGTGCGCCTGGAACACGCCACCCGGGATCGCACCGGGCTGACCCTGACCCTGTGCGTGAACTATGGCGGCCGGATCGAACTCACCCAGGCCGCCGCCTCGTTGGCCCGAGCCGCCGTCGCCGGCCGGATCGACCCGGCGCACATCTGCGAGCGCGTGTTCGCCGCCCACCTGGCCCTGCCCGACCTGCCGGACGTCGACCTGCTGTGGCGCACGGGCGGCGAACAGCGCACCTCGAACCTGCTGCCCTGGCACGCCGCCTACGCGGAACTGCACTTCAGCGACACCCGCTGGCCCGACGTCGACCGCCGCGACCTGTGGCGGGCGATCACCGCGTACGCGGACCGCGGCCGCAACTTCGGCGCCGTACCGGATTCCGCGGCGCCGGCGGGGCAACCCGCCCACGACGCGGGCACACCGGGCCACTGACGCGGTGCTCCCTGCCGAGAGCGTCGTGGGGAACGGCTTCAGCGATGTGCCTCGCGGAACCGACGGTGCAGGGCGCGTACCTCCTCCGCCAAGTCGGGAACGGGGCCCTCCACCACGAGCGCGGGAACGACCTCCCGAATCGGGAGGTTGCGTACGGGCGCCGCCGAAACGCCGAGTTCGGCAAGCCAGGTGCTCGTCTGTTCGGCGGAGCTCACATAGACGATGCGACCGAGTCCCACCCAGCCGTGCGCCGCCGCGCACATCGCGCAGTGTTCGCCGGACGTGAAGACGGTGGCCGCCGCCCGCTCCGGCGGCGTCATGTTCGTGGCGGCCCAGCGGGCCAGTTCGAACTCCGGATGGCGGGTGGCATCGCCGGTGGTTCGCTCGCGGTTGCGGTCCTCGGCCAGGACGCTACCGTCGGCGGCCACCAGGACCGACCCGAACGGCTCGTCGCCGGCCTCCACCGCCTCGGCGGCGAGTTCCACGCAGCGGCGCAGGTGGGTGAGGTCGTCCGGGGTCACTGCCATGGTGTCTCCGTAAGGTGATGGGTGAGCGGGCCCACCCGCTCGGCCACGGTGGCGAGCATCCGCCATGCGGCCTGCGGGTGCGCCGTCTCGCCGGGGTCGCCGTTGAACGGGTCCAGGACCACGGTGTCGGCGCCCAGGGCCCGCAGGTGATCCAGGTCGGCGGCGATCTGGTCGATGCTTCCCTCGCCGGCGAGGCGCTCGGCATCGGGCAGTGGTTCCCGGGTGACCCGCAGCGCGATGCGCGGAACCAGCGCCGGCACCGGGCGCTGCCGCTCGACGGCGACGGCCCGCAGCCGGTCCGTCGCCGCCCGCATCCAGGGCAGGGTGCGTCGTAGGGGGTGCCACGCGTCGCCGAGGCGCACCGCCCGATCGATGCCCGCGTCACTGTTGCCGCCGACCCAGATCGGGATGCGGCCGACGCCGTAGTCCCCCTCGTCGTCCCAGGCCGTGCGGATGGCCGCGAGATGGTCGTCGGTCAGCTTCCCGCGCTGCCGGAACGGGACGCCGAGCGCCTCGAACTCCTGCCGCGCCCAGCCGACGCCCACACCCAGGACCAGGCGCCGCCCGCTGAGCTGATGGAGGTTGGCGGCCATCCGGGCCACGAGTAGGGGATGCCGATAGGGGACGATGAGCACCGTGGTCCCCAGACGCACCCGCCGGGTGACACCGGCCAGCCAGGCGAGCGTGGTGAAGGGTTCGTAGAACGGGGCGGGGTACTGCTCCGCGACATCGGGCGTGACCGCGACGTGGTCGGAGACCATCAGCAGATCGAATCCGAGCCCCTCCACGGTCTGCGCCCAGTCGCGCAGAACGCCCGGATCCGTGCCGGGGCCGAAATTGGGAACATTGACGCCGAGTTGCATGCCCCGAGGCTATCCGGCGACAACCACATATCTGAAGACATCATTCACTGCCTTCGCCCGCGTCCACCGTGGATCTGCCGGTATTCTGGCCGGATGACCGAGGATCTCGACGACACCGATTGGGCCATCCTGGCGGAGCTGCAACAAGACGGGCGCATCGCGCTGACCGAACTGGGACGACGCGTCAGCCTCAGCGCCTCCGCGACGACCGAGCGGGTCAGACGCCTGGAGACCATCGGCGTCATCACCGGATACCGAGCCGAGGTCGACCTCTCGAAGGCGGGCTTCGCCGTACTGGCCGTGGTGCGCCTCAAGTACCCCGGCAGCAGGCACGCGCCCCTGCACCGACTCCTCGAAGAGCGCCCGGAGATCCTGGAGTGCCTGCGCACCACGGGAGAGGACTGCTACACCCTCAAGGTCGCCGCCACCTCGATGACCCACCTGGAAAGCACCATCGACCGACTCGCACACTTCGGCAGCACCACCACCAACATCGTCTACAGCCAAACCCTCCCCTACCGAGGCCCCCACCGCCCCACCCCACCCACCGACGACCGGGACGCGTAGCGCCCGCCGGGCACGCCCGGGCGGCGCAGGGCCCAGGCGTCCGAGCCGGGCTCGACAAGCGGTGTGTTCGTCGCGTTCGTGTCGCGGCGCGATCCGAGGTCGAGTCGACCGCGCGCGTTCCGGCGCCGCGGACCGTGCCGCTCACGATCCATTCCGTGGAGGCGGCTGCGCGCGGGCGGAAAAGGCGTCGACATCGGCGCTTGCCGCGGGAATCGTGGGGGGCATGGGACTGGATGAGATTTGGGGCGTGGAGGCTGCCCGAACGTACGACACGCCGGGTACCGGGATGTTTGCGCCGGAGGTTTTGCAGCCGGCTCTGGACCGGCTCGCGGAATTGGCGGGCGGGGGACGGGCGCTCGAGTTCGCCATCGGTACCGGACGCGTTGCCGTACCGCTCGCGGGGCGAGGAGTGCGGGTCACCGGTATCGAGCTGTCGCAGCCGATGATCGACCGGCTGCGTACGAAGGTGGACGAGACGACGATTCCGGTGGTCGTCGGCGACATGGCGAACACCCGCGCCCCGGGCACGTTCCGACTCGTGTATCTGGTCTACAACACCATCTCCAACCTGCTCACCCAGGCCGAACAGGTCGCGTGCTTCCGCAACGCCGCTCGCCACCTCACACCGGACGGAAGGTTCGTCGTCGAGCTGGGGGTTCCCGAGCTGCGCAAACTGCCGCCCGGTCAGCACGCCGTGGTCTGGCATTCCGAGACCGGATACGTCGGCCTGGACACCTACGACGTGCTGCGCCAGCACCTCGTCTCGCATCACTTCCGATTCGACGACGGCACCCGGGCCCGACTGTTTCGCAGCCCGCACCGCTACATCTGGCCGGCCGAACTGGATCTCATGGCCCAACTGGCCGGCTTCGAGCTCGAATCGAGGCACGCCGACTGGCAGGGAACCGAATTCACCGCCGAGTCGAGCTCACACGTGTCCGTCTACCGACTCCCACCGCCTCCCGACGCGAATCGTGCCGGCGCCGGCACGGAATCGCCGACCGAGGACGGCGGCTGACCCCACCCGGGGGCAGGCGCCGACGGGGTGCGGTCAGCGGTCGGGCACGCTCCGGTCACCCGTCCGGTTCCTTCCTCAAGGAACTGCGCGCGTTCTTCCGCCCGTTCCGAGCGGCGGCCGCGGGCTGAGACGACCGCCGCGCGCGGGCGGGACCGCCGGGTCCCGCTTTCCCGGCCCCGAGCCCCGACCGTCGCCACCGCCCCCGATGGATCCCGAAAACGTCGATCCGGGTGGTGTCAGCGGGAGCCGTGCGAGGTGAGCCCGTGTGCGTCCAGCCACCGGGCGATCGCCGTGCCGATGGCGTCGGGCCGGTCCTCGGGGGCGTGGTGTCCGGCCGGGCCGCAGTGCTCGATGTCCAGGGCGGCGATGTGCTCGCGGCTCCAGGCGATCATCTCGTCACCGATGAGCAGCGTCGGCGAGGAGTCGAAGGTCAGGAGCAGCTTGGGAACGTCCGTACTGGCCCCGAGCCAGGCGTCGTAGTCGGTGATGCGGGCGACGACGTCGGCCGGCTCTCCGTCGATGGGCATCATCCGCGGCCAGGCCAGCAGTGGACGCCGGCTCTCCGGCGTAGGGTACGGGTCGCGGTAGGGCTGCACGTCCGTCTCGCTCAGCGGATTCAGCACGCCGCCCTTGAACGCGGTCTCGATGAAGACGTTCTGTTCGAGCACCAGTTCCTCGCCGACTCCGGGCGTACGGAACGCCTCGAAGCGGGAACGCGCGGGCGGCGGGAGTTCCTCGGCGGTCAGCGGCTTGAGCATCGTCTCCAGCATGACCACTCCGCGCACCCGCGTGGGGTGTCGGGCCGCCCGGTCCAGGGCGAGCGCGCCGCCCCAGTCGTGGCCGACCAGGACAACCTCGCCCAGGTCCAGGGCATCGAACCAGGCATCGAGGTAGCGGGCCTGGTCGGCGAAGTCGTAGTCGATGTCGGGCTTGCCCGAGGCGCCCATGCCGATCAGGTCCGGGGCCAAGGCGCGGGCTCCGCCGGCGACGTGCGGGGTGACGTTGCGCCACAGGTGCGACGAGGTCGGGTTGCCGTGCAGGAACACCACGGGCAGCCCGTCGCCGGTCTCCGTGTAGGCGATGTGGGAGTCGAGGACGTCGACGGTACGCATGGTGAGTGTTTCCTCTCGTGGTGCCCGGCTGTCCGGACCCGGCTCCTGACCCTGACCCTGACCCGCGTGGGGATCGAAATCGGGATCGGGATCGGATGTGGCAACATCCCGGATCATTCGTTCGGGCAATGAACGTTCGTGTTTCTAACGTTTGATCTCCTGGACCATATATCGTTAGTCTCACTAATGCAACGGGGTAATATCGATGCCATGAGCAGCCGAGCGGCCAACGACACCGCCGCGAACACCAGCACCCCTGGGACTTGCGGCGACGGCCCGGACGCGGGGGAAATGCCCGCCCGGGTACGCGGCTTGCCGAGCAGGCTGCTGACCCGGAACGCGATGCACGCCGATCGTCTGGTGACCGACGGCCTCGCCACCGAAGGTGCCCGCAAGTGGCATTTCGTGGTCTTGGTCGCGCTCACTCGGAGCGGCCCCGCAAGTCAGTCGGCGCTGAGCCGTCGCACCGGCGTGTACCGCAGCGACATGGTCGCCGTCATCAACGACCTCGCCGAACGCGGCTTCGTGGACCGCACGCCCGACCCGGACGACCGCCGTCGCAACGTCATCACCGTGACCCCCGAAGGCCGCGACCACCTGCGCCGCCTCGACGCGATCATCAGCCGGGCCCAGGACGACCTGCTCGCGCCCCTGACTCAGGCCGAACGCCGCACACTGACCGGTCTGCTGACCCGGCTCCTGGACCATCACACGAAGACCGCACCACGCACCGCCGGCGATTGATCACGGACTCACCACACCCGACCCCGACCCCGATCCCGCCCTCGACCGCGTCACGCGGAAACCACCGCCGCCGGCCCACGGACCATCCATCCCTCGCCAAACGGTCGATACCCGGCCTGACGCAATCGCGTCCGAGCGGCCTGCGCGCACCGCCTCCCCACACCACAGCGGAGCGGAGCGGACAACCATTGGTTGACGTCGGGGGGATCGTGAGACCCTGGCCTACGTGAGCCGTGCGTGGCCGTACCGGTCGCCGGCGCGGCTTCGGAGGCCGGGCGGGACGGCCGGCCGCGATCCTGGGAGTACGAGTTGAGCACGACCGAGAAAGCCGTCATCGCCGCCGCATGCAACCTGGCCTGGGTGAACGTGGACGACATCACCGGGACGACGAACCTGGAGAGCGACCTGGGATTCGACTCGATCCAAAAGGCGGAACTGCTTCTCAACCTGGAACGCGAACACGGCATCACCTTGACCGCGAGGGAGCGCCTGGTCACCGTCAACGACGTGGCGGCGGCCATCGACGCCGCCAAGCGGGCCGGGTAGCCGAATCCCCTCACGCCCGGCGCCCACGCGGCGCCGGCTCGGCGGCGGAATCGAGGCGGGTCGATACCGACATGCGCGGGTCACCCAGGAGTGAGGTCGGCGAGGTCGAGGGTGAGTCGGTTCCTCCAGTCCTTCGCGAAGACGGCGGTCCCTCCTTCGTCCATCGCTCGACCACTCCCACGACCCGAACCCCGCCGCTCCGCCCGGCTCTCCCGTACGCGGGAGGGGACGCGGCACCGCCGCGTCTGGACTCCGCCTCCGCCTCCGTGGATCGCCGACTCGGTGCAGCGAGGCGATCGTGTGTCAATCGGGTGAACCGTTGCGTTAGTGGTTTCCCGAGACGAACAGCCTCGTTGAGAGGAGTGCGCGTCGTCATCGGGCGGCGCGGATACGCTACAGGGGAGATTGTCGTGAACTCGTTCAAGAAGGCCGGTGTCCTGGCTGCCGGTACCGCCGCCCTCGTGATGGGAGGCACGGGTGCCGCGAGTGCGAGCTCCGAGGCCGACGCCGCCGCGGTGCACTCCTCGGGTGTCTTTTCCGGGAACATCGGCCAGTCCCCGTTCCATACCCCGGCAATGGGATGCGGCGACACCGCCAACGGGGCCGCTGCGCTCAACCCGGCGTTCGGCAACGAATGCATCGTCGCCGAGGTCGAGAACGAGGTCTACTACGACGGCGACCACGAGCACGAGGGCCACCGTCCGCAGGGCCACCCCCACGGTGGTGGCTACCAGCACGACAACGGCCACCGCTCGCTCCTCGAGCGTGTGGGCGTCTGACGCCTCGTTCAGTGATTCCGGTTCGGCCGCCTCCTCCGCGTCCGATACCCGGGGCCTCTGCGGGTTCTCCGCGGGGGCCCCGTCGTGTTGCCCCACACGCGACGAGGCGGACACACGCCCCGAAGCGGCAAACCGGGCCGAACACGAGAGCCGAACTCGTCGAAACCGTGCCGCCCACCCACAACGCACAGCACCAGACCACCGGTTCGCCCCCCAAAAACCGAATCCGCCGATGAGGGCGGTGAGGCCCGTCGCGATGGGCTGCTCGGGCGGCTCTGGGCCGAGCATCGGCGAGCGTCGTTCCCCGCGAGCTTCCGCGGCGTGGACATCGCGGGTGTGGAGTTGATCCTCCTGGACGCCGACGTCGCCGGTCTCGTGTCGAGAGAGTTGAGCGGCGGACTCGACGGCGATGGCATCGCTGTCCTCTGGGCGTGCATCGCCGACCTCGACAAGATCGTGCCCCTGCTCAACGAGGAATACTGCGCCTCCTACTTCTCGAAGCTCCGCACGATCGCCAACCTCGCGGTAGCGCGATACCTGCCCACCGCGACCTGACCGTCGGGTGGGGGAGGCGCGGGGTGCGCGTGGTGCAAGTGGCCGAAGCAACCCCGCGATCCTTCCGGCGTCGACGCCTCCCCCGCCGCGCTCCCCGACTGATGCGCACGCCTCGAGAGCGCCGCCGGTGCGCCTCTGCCGATCAAGCCGGGCCGCTGCCAGGCTCTCTGCATGGCTGCTTGGGACGGGACCCACATCGTGCGCGGCGAGGCGATCCACCGCCCGCTCGAATAGGCGGCCGTACCGGCCACACCTCGCACGCAGAGTGAGTCCTCGACCGGTCGAGAACGGCCGAGGCCCACGCACGGAGCAGCTCCGCGCGGTCATCCCCGACGCAACAGGCCGGGACTGTACGCGCGTTCACCCGACGTGAGAAGGGTCACGACCGCCACTACCCGCACACGCGTCCGCCCGGGCGCGGCTTGCCCGCCGGGCCCGTCCGCGCAGGTCGTCGCGATCCCGCAACCTGCGGCCCAGCGCACGCGGGCGCACTCGCTCCCGGGGCCGAGACCCGGCCACCGACCGTCGAGCGGTCGCGCGGCCGGCCACCCGGTGAAGAAAAACGACGCGGGGTGGCAACCGGGCGGATCCGGTATTCGAGTAGTTCAGTAAGCGCCGAAACAACAACCGGCGCCGACCACTCCGACAGCAGTACGCCGCAACCGACGCCCGACGACGATCGCCTCGTTCGCGGCGCGCCGACAGGATCACACTCGTCGCCGGTATGGGTCTCGCCCATCCCCGTGTTGTCCCGGACCGGGCACCGGCGGCGGAAGGTCCAACGCCGACGCCCGGCCGCGTTCACGGCATCCGCCGCCGACCGCTCACCAGCCGTCCCACGACACCCTCACCGAAGGCATCCCACCAGGAGATCCAATGAACCCCAACGACAAGCCCGTCGACCAGGTCCTCGGTGCCCAGGCCGCAGGCGCCCTCGTCAACGCATGGATCGACACCTTCATGACCGAGGACCTCCTCAGCCGCGAGGCCGCCACCCGCGCGGCGTGCGAGCGCCTCGCCGACCGCTCGCCGTGGCTGATCGTCGAACCCGGGCAAACCTGGCGCCTACGCGAGGAGTTCGCTCCCACCTCCGACTTCTCCCCGGGCCGGGTCCGTATCCTCGCCGTCCGCCGCGCCGGCGGCATCCATCCCCATGAGGGCACGGCGGCCGTCCGGATCGGCGACGCCGAACACGACCCCGACCACGCCATCGGCTGGATGGACCTGGAGGACTTCGACATCCTCTACGCCCTCGACGCCTGGCCCCGAACGAGCCCGGTCACCCGCGACTCCACCACCACCGTGCCCGAAGACTCCTCCACCGAACCGCTGATCGAGCGCCTCCAGGAATCCGAATGCGGACGGCGGGACCAAGGAATCGAATAGACGCACCGCATGCGGGCTCACCCGGCGAACAACCAAACCCCGGGCCCGACTCCGACAGATCGAGCAGAGGGATCGACGAGAAGGATCCACAAGAGGAGTCGACCGGAGGGATCGACCGGAGGGATCGACAACCGGCCACGTGCGGCCGGATCACCTGGGGAAGCCCGGAGCTTGGCGTAAAACCTACCTGCGAGGTGTTCGCGGATAGTGATTGGGTGACTTCCGTCGGTTATCGCGCTGAGGTGGGGAGTCACGCGTGATCATTCAGTTGTACGGCGAGTGGACCGGGCGTTCGGATACGGTCACCGGCTACGAACAGGCGGTGGCCGGCTGCCCGGAACTGGCCGATCGGCACAAGGAATACGTCACCTCCGGTCGGCGGCGGTTCGAGCGGACGATGCTCGACAAGGGACTCGCCCTCTACATCGATGTCCCGCACCACCTGCTCGGCTTCGACGACTCCGGCGCCCGTGGCATCGCCGAGATCAAGCCGAACAGCTGGGAGGGCGGCTTCCTGAGCTTCGAGGTGGGCAGCGGCCGGCACTGGACCGACGGCCTCGTCACCGCACCCGAATCGGTGTTGTGGCAGGCGATTCACGCCTATTGGAGCGTGAAGGTGCCGGCATACGAAGGCGCGTCCGCACAGGAGCGGCAGGCGTACCGGCGAGGGCGTCTGCCGTCGGAGGCAAAGGGCGTGCCCACCATCGAGGACCTTTCCGGCCTGATCGACTACACCCGATGCGAGCAGTCCGGGCCGGTCCTGGTGGTGAAGGGCTGGAACATGGAGTTCGAGCAACCCGACAGCCGGGACGAAGAGTTGCCCTTCCTCGTCGCGCTGTCCGACCCGCTCCGCCATCCCGTCCCGCTCACCGGCCCCTACGGCTCCGGAGGCGACCGCGACGAGACGGCACGGCTGGAGCGCATCAGAAACCAGGATTCCCCGATGCGCATGGGCCGCCGCCGGCCCCGCCGCACACGACGCCCCCGCCCACCGGGAGGACGCACACCCACCCCCGAACGAATCTCCCCGAACCCCTCACTGGCTCGATGACCGAACCCGGGCGAGGACGAGGGCCCGGCCCGGGCCCAGGCCCGGCCAGGCCCGGGGTGGGCACCAGGCACGCGTGGTCGTCGATTGTCGGCAGCCACCCATAGGTAGTTTCGGTTGAGAACAACGCCGTTGGAACAACTACTGCGTGCAGACTCGGACGACCCTCGCCGCCTGGCGTGCCTACAGCGATGTGCTGTTGGAGCGGGGCGACGCCCGGGGCAGCCTGATCGCGTTGGAACTGCGCCTGACACGCGAGGTGCGGAAGGACCGACGCGAGGCACTGCGAACAGAGATCGGCCGACTGACGAAGGAGCACGAAGGAAGCTGGGACGCCGAGCTTCCCGAGGGTGTCCGGGCCGTCGCGCGCTTGTACGGCTTTGCCACCAAGGTGGCGGTGACCGGCCGCCGGAGACACCCGCGCGCATAGCCGACATCGCAGAGGAGTACGAGGAGGAGGTCGAGAGCGGTCCCTGACGTTCCAGCGCAGTAGGTGGTCGAAGTCCTTCGCCGGCCTCTGCCGATCGGGTCAGACACCCCGCATGTCGTCCCACGCGGTCTCCCGATCGGCGGATGTCCAACACCCCACCCACCGACGAAGGTTGAGGCACCGCAGGAACGACTCCCGAAAAGGACGCAGACATGACCGCCGCCACGATCGCCCGACCCACCGAGTCGCCCGCCGGCGGCGTCGCCCTTGAGTCGCCCGCCCGCCCGGTCGTCTCCCGCCGGGCCCGTTGGGCCGCGAAGGGAGCCGCGCTCACTCTCCTGCCGACCGGCCTGTGGCGCACCGCGATCGCCTTCGGCATGCCGAGCGGGTTCGCCGCGGGCGATCCGCTCCACCAGTCCAACTACCCCGGCAAGTACTCGTTCTACTTGATCGGCCTGAGCATCTTCGCCGAACTCGTAGGTCTGCTCGCCCTCGGCCTGGTCCAGCGCTGGGGCGAGGTGATGCCGCGCTGGGTCCCGTGGCTGGGCGGCCGCCGTATTCCGCGCCCGGCCGCGGTGATCCCCGCCGCGACAGGCGCCGTCCTGGTCACCCTGATCACCGTCTTCGGCGCCATCGGTTGGAACGACCCCGACAACATGGGCCACCCCGACTCCCCCGACGGCGGCTACTACTGGTTGATGACCGCCGCCTACGCCCCTCTTCTCCTGTGGGGTCCGCTGTTGGCCATCGCCACCATCGCCTACCACCGCCGCCGCAAGATCACCGGGTGACGACGGCAGGCTCAACGGATCAACGCGTGACCCGCGTGATCCGCGTGATCCGCGTGATCCGCGTGACCCGCGTGATCCGGATGAGCCTGCCGCCGTTTCGCCGACTGTGGACCGTGCCCTGGCGCTCTACCACGGCACGGTCTCGCCGTGCCGATCCAGGAACCGCAGGCCGGGGGCGCCGATTTGCGCCTCCAGCACATCGACGACGGCCGGGATGCTCTCCTCGGCGGCGAGGGGCGCGTCGGGTCCGCCGAGCCGGGTCCGGTTGTGGCCGGGGTCGATGAGCAGTTTGGTCCGGCCGTCGTCGGCATAGCGGGTGGCGTAGCTGCGCATGAGCTGGTTGAGCGCGGCCTTGCCGGCCTTGTACAGGTCGTAGCCGTCCTCGGTGTTCCGCGTGATGCTGCCCTGCTCGGAGGACATGACCGCGACGGTGCCGCCGGGCACCACGAGGTCGCGGAGGGCCTCCAGGGTGCGCAGCGGGCTCAACGCGTTGGTGACCATCACCTCGGTGAACATGTCGGTCGGGACCTCGCCGATCGGCAGGTTGCCTCGGTCGATCGCGGCGTTGACGAAGAGCAGATCGAGTCGCCGGCCGGCCAGGCGCTCGCGCAGCGCGGCCAACTCCTCGGAGCTGGTCATCTCCAGTGATTCGACCTCGAGAAGTCCGTTCGAGGCATCGGCGTTCGCTTGCAGTTCCCCGCCGCTGCGGCGCGCGGTGGCGGTGACCCGCCAGTCGCGTCGAGCGAGCTCGTTGGCGAGGACGAGTCCCAACCCTCGGGAGGCTCCGATGACGAGAGCTTGGCGATTGGACGTGACGGACATATCGACTCCTTCTCGGTGAGCGGATTCCAACATAGACGCGACGTTGCGTCTAGGCAAGATTTTTGCCGCCGCCGGACGGGTACCGTGTCCCGCATGCCCGCCGCCGGCCCCCAGCCCCGCAGGACGCACTCCGGCAACCGGCGCGACGAGGTCGCGCGCCTTGCCGTGCTCCATGCCGCGGACGATCTGCTCGTCGAACACGGCTTCGGCGCGCTGACCGTCGAGGCGATCGCGCGCCGCGCCGGCGTCGCCAAGCAGACGATCTACCGCTGGTGGCCCTCGAAGGTCGAGATCCTCCTCGACACACTCATCGAGGACAGCGAAAAGCGTCTTCCCGTCCCGACGGAAACGCCCACGGCGGACAACATCCGCCGCTACGTGGGCGACTTCGCGCGATTCGTCACCGACGACCCCGCCGGCAAAGTCCTGCTCGCACTCATCGCCGAGGCACAGCACAACCCCGACGCGGCCAAAAGCCTGCACCGCCGCTACCTCGACCCCCGCCGCGAGCGGGAACGCGCCATGCTCACACACGCCATCGACGCAGGCGAGATCTCCCCCGCCCTCAACCCCGACGACACCATCGACGCCCTCATCGGCCCGATCGTCTACCGCGCCCTGACCCGGTCGCCCCTCTCCCGTGCACTGCTGAACACCCTCACCGAGGAACTCCTCAAACCTCGCTCACATTGAGCATCACCAGGGCGACGCCGGCGGGGCGTGAACGCGGGCTCCCTCTGCTCCCGTGCGCTCGGCGAGGCCGCGAACGGCCCCTGGTGGCACCGGAGTAGGAGGATGCCGGGTGGGTCGCGACACGAAGCCCGGTGCCCTCGTGGGGGTTTTCCCGAGTCGGGGCGGGGCAGCCGCGAAGGCGACCCGATCGGAGGACGGCGATCATGACCAGTGCGACAACCCCGGGCAGCGCGTCGGACGAGCGCAGAACCCTCACCACCGATGTTCCCGCCCGCCTGGACCGGTTGCCGTGGTCATGGTGGCACTGGCGCATCCTGATCGGCCTCGGCACGGTGTGGATCCTCGACGGCCTCGAGGTCACCGTGGTCGGCAACGTCGCCGGCCGGTTGTCCGAGTCGGACAGTGGGCTCGACATCACGGCGGCTCAGGTCACCGGGCCGGCCGCCGCGATGTACGTCGCGGGGGCGTGTGTCGGTGCGCTGTTCTTCGCGTGGCTGACGGATCGATTCGGCCGCAAGAAACTCTTCATGGTCACGCTCGCCGTCTACCTCGTGGGCACCGCGCTGACCGCCCTGTCCGTCCAGGCCTGGATGTTCTTCCTCTTTCGGTTCATCACCGGCCTGGGCATCGGCGGCGAGTACGCGGCCATCAACTCCGCCATCGACGAACTCATGCCGGCCCGCTACCGAGGCCGGGTCGATCTCGCCGTCAACGGCACCTATTGGGCCGGAGCCGCCGGCGGCGCGCTGCTGTCGGTGGTGATGCTCGACACCTCGATCTTCCCCGCCGACATCGGCTGGCGTCTGACCTTCGCGCTGGGCGTCGTGCTCGGCCTGGTCATCCTGTTGGTCCGCCGACACGTCCCCGAATCACCGCGCTGGCTCTACCTGCACGGCCGTGGCGACCAGGCCGAACGCCTGGTCGCCGAGGCCGAGGAGGAGGTGGTGGCCGAGAGCGCGCGAAGCACCGGCGAGAAGCGCGCATTGCCGGATCCCGAGGGCGAGTTGACCATCGACACCGGCAAGGCGGCGGGTCTGGGCGCGATCGCGCGCAGCGTGGTCCGGGACCATCCGCGTCGTTCGGTCCTGGGCCTGTCGTTGTTCATCGGCCAGGCATTCCTCTACAACGCCATCACCTTCGGCTTCGCGTCGATCCTGGAAATCTTCTACGACGTGCCGAGCAACCGTGCCGGCTACTACTTCGCCGTGATCGCCGTCGGCAACCTGCTCGGTCCGCTGCTGCTGGGGCCGTTGTTCGACACGGTCGGACGACGCGTGATGATCACCTCGACCTATGTCGGCAGCGCGCTCGCGCTCTTCGTCACCGCCTGGCTGTTCGGAGCGGGACACCTGAACGCGACCACGCTCACCGCGTGTTGGTGCGTCGTGTTGTTCCTCGCCTCCACCGGCGCGAGCAGTGCCTACCTGACCGTCTCGGAGATCTTCCCGATGGAGGCCCGGGCATCGGCCATCGCGCTGTTCTACGCGGTGGGTACCGCGGCGGGCGGAATCGCCGGGCCCCTGGTCTTCTCGGACCTGACCAAGTCCGGCGATGTCGCGGACACCGTCCTCGCGTTCTGCATCGGCGCGGGTCTGATGCTGGCCGCCGGCATCGTCGCCGGATTCCTCGCGATCAACGCCGAAGGGCGCTCCCTCGAGGACATCGCCCCGCCGATCTCCTCGGTCGACCGCGGCTCGGCGGCCGATTGAGGCCGGTCCTGTTCACCCCCGGCCTCCCCCATCGACGGACGCACGCTCGGAAGCCGAAGCAGGAGCGGAAGCGGGTACGGAGACGGCAACGAAGACGGGGGCCGGGAGCGCTGCCGAAGCCCCACCCGGGCCCCGACCCATCCACTCGTCACGTCGAGTTGCCGGCGCGCCGGTGGGTAGCGCCGATGTGGTGCAGGTGGATGAGGATGTCGTAGCTCGCGCGCAGCCGAGTGTTCTCGTACTCGTCGCAGGGCCAGACGACGCCGAGGCTGCGGATGGGGTGCGCGGCCTCGATCCAGTCGTGCGCGACGCCCGGGGCCGCGGCGCGGGTGTCGAGGTACCAGTCACGTCGGGAGACTCTCTCCAGGACGTCCTCGCCGGCGCGGGTGGCGGGCGGGCCGATCGTAAAGCGACGCCACGGTGCGCCGGGGGCGTTCTGGTCGATCGCGTTGAATGATCCCTGGCCGAAGGTGAATCCGGCGTTGACGTAGCGGGCCCCGAGACGTTCGCGCAGGATGCGCCCCTGGGTCCCGGTCCCGGCCCGGCCCTCGCCGGCGATCTGCGCGTTGTGGGCGGAGAGGAAGACCCGCGTGCCGGTGTGGCGCTGCCACCACAGGGTGTAGTCGGCGGCGACCCGGTCGCGGTACCGCCGCGCCGCTTCGTCGGCGATGTCGAACGCGCAGTCAAGGCCGTTCCCGGCCACCCGGACCGGACTGTCGGGCCGGCGTACGTTCCACACCCGCATCCACCGCAACAGGTCCCGCGTCTCGGTGGTGTTCCACGCACTGTCACCGGCCCGGAACTCTTCGTCCATGATCGTCCTCAGATGGCCCGTGCCGTGCAACACCCACGCGTCCAGGCGGACCCCCGCATCCCGGTGGACCGCGAGGACGAGGCTCCGGAAACCGCGGCGTTCGACCAGGTGCCGGAACAGGCGATGCTTGACGGTGCAGAACTCGCTCGAACCGTGCGTGGCCTCGCCCACGCCGACCACGTCCGCGCCGCCGATCATCGTGTCGAACGCCCGCAGATCCGCCTCGGAGCCGCCCGGCAGGGTACTGCCCAGCGCATGCGCGGAGTGAGCCAGGGCCGCCGCCGGGTCACCGCGCGCCGCAGCGGAGTCTTTGGGCGGCGCGGCACCGGTGGTGACCCACCCCGGCGCCCCGGTGACGGTGACGGTGCCGCGCGCCGGCGGCGGGTCCGGAACCAGGCCGAGGGCCACAGTCGCACCCGGCCCGTGTCGGGGCGAGATCGCCGGGGCCTCGATCTCACAGGATGGGTACACATCGTCTGATTTCATGACTCCGACGCTAGACAACGGTTAGCGGCCGGCGCCTCGTCCGCCAGACCCAGGACTCGGGTACTCCTTCGGTCGAATTCGACAAGTACCCGACACCCGGAGATACCCGGGACCGAGGCGCCGGCACGGCTCCCCACTCCGCAAGCCGTCCCGCCACCGGCGCCGGCCGCGCCCCGGCCCCGACCATCAGTCCACCGTCGCCTCCCCACCCTCGTAGTACCCGTCTCCCGCGAACCGCACGAGCAGCGGTTTCCCGGCGAGGTCGGACGGCACGCGCAGGACGGCCTCGCCTTCTCGGCCGGTCCAGGCCCGGACGGCCTCCCCGCCCGCGTTCACGAGCACCACCTCGACCTCGAACAAAGGTGCCGCGCACGCGTCCCGGAACGAGACGGCGATCGTGTCGGGTGCCCGCTTCGTGGCAACCAGTCGGGGCGCACGGTGGCCGCACACGCTGCCGGTGAAATCGCCGACTTCGAAGAGTTCCGCGCCGCCGAGTCCGCCGGCGGACCAGCCGACCCCACCTCCCGCGCGCACCACCGGACGGTAGTGGGCGCGGTCGCGCAGGACGGCGAGCAGCAGGTCGCGGTCCCGCCCGGCGACCGTCAGCAGCACGTACCGGGCGCCGGAGGCACGCAGTCGGCGGGTGAAGTCCGGGACGTCACGCGGCTCGCCCAGGTTGGCGACCCGTCGTTGCCCGCGTTCGCCCAGCATCAGGTTGACGAAGCGCTGGTGGGTGTACTCGGTGAAGGCCACGGTCCGGCCGTCGGGGACACGATTCATCCCGGCGTAGGACGCCGTGGGCAGGATGCGTTCGTCCCGGTCCGGGTCGCGCATCAGGTCGATCGTCTCGCGGACGTCCGCGCGCCGCGCCGACGCGCGGTCGCCGACCCAGGTGTTGGTCGGCTGCGTCGCCCACCACATCGAGACCGCCGTCGTCGCGACGAACGCGCCCGCGACCAGCCCGGCCACACACCTTCGCCACAGCGGCGGCACCGACGGCAGCACCGCACGACGGACGCGCGGATCGGGTGGGCCGCCGGGGTCCCGCCCGCCACGCGGCCCTTCCGCCACCGCGGTCAGCACCGCCGCCAGGCACACACAGCCCACCGCCGGCACGATCAACTGGTAGCGGGCCCACCACGGCGCCGGGGACGCCAACCCGTGCACGACCACCGGGAGCAGCAGTCCCCACAACAGGTCGAAGCGGCGCCCGCGCACGAACAGGGCGATGGCGACGAGCACGACCGGGAGCAGGATGTAGATCCATTGCAGCCCGAATCCGCCGGGTTGCTGATCGTACGTGTAGGCCACGCGTTCACGGTCGAAGGTCCACGAGTGCCACGTGGCGCGGAGCTTGCTCTCGCCGCGCACGACCCATGCCGTGTTGTGGACGATGATCAGTTCGTCGACGGTGCCCTTCCCGTGGAAGCCGAGCATCGTGAAGGGGTGGAAGGGGTTGCCGTATCTGAGCCAGGTGCGGATGTACCGGTAGCCGCCCAGCGCCAGTGTGGGCACACCCCAGCACGGCCGCGTTCGGCAGCGCCACGCGGGCGGCGGCGGCGTGACCGCGCAGCCGGGCGGCGCGGGTGACCGGCGCGGACCCGGGGCCGGGCGGCAACGAGCGCCGCAGCGCACCGACCACACGCCAGGTCTGCACCACGACCAGAACGCCGACCATGGCGGCGGTCAACAGGTTCGAGGACTTGACGCCGATCGCCGTCCCCAGCGCGATCCCGACCATCGGCACCCGGTAACGCAGACAGCGCGTCGCGTCCTCGCCGCGCCGCATCGCGTCCACGACGGCCGGGTGCAGGTCGAGCGTCAGGTGCAGCGCGGTCAGTGTGGTCGCGGCCGTGGCGAAGTCCACGTAGGTGGTGGAGGCTTCCAGGAACACCGCGGGGATCGCCAGGATGCCGAGACCGGCGAGTACGGCGTGCGCGCGGCGGGCGCCGGCCGTACGGGCGAGCCCGGCCGTGGCGAGCGCGCCCAGGGCGAGGAAGGGCAGTCCGGACGCCCAACCGAGTCGGGTGTCGCCCAGGAACGCGCCGCTGAAGCCGGTGAGCAGTTCCTGCCCTTGCGGGTACACGTCGGCCCACAACACCTGCGGGGTGTGTCCCACATGGCCCTGTTGGAGCCACAGCGCGGGTCCGGGCAGGTGGCTACCACAGTCCGTCGAAGTCCAACGGGCCCAGGAACACGGCCAGTGCGGCGCGCCAGCAGTACTGCGCGGCGACCAGCAGCGCCGCCACGACGACCAGCGGATGCCGCCGGCAACGCCGTACGCGCGGCCACAACCCGGCGACGGCGGCGACACCGCGGCGTCGGGCCGCGTCGGTGCCGGGCCGTCGGGTGAGCACGACCTCCACCGCGGCGACCGCGATCGCGGCGGGGAACAGCGCGGCGTAGTCCTCCCAGTAGCGCAACACCAGTACCGCGCGGTCGTCCGGGGACAGTCGCGCCAGACCTTCCAGAAGAGTCAGGCGCAGCTCGATGTCCTGGCCGTCGGGCGCGTGCGCGTCCGGGAGTTCCTCGGCGGGATATTCCGACCAGCGTTTGAGTCGCCGGACGGACAGGAACGTTCTGACCAGCGTCCGGTGCGCGTACGCCATGGGCGCGTCCATCTCGCTCACCCGGTTCCAGCGCGGGAACAACTTCCCGAAGGTCTCCTGGACCAGGTCCTCGGCCATGTGCCAGTCGCCGGTGAGCAGGCAGGCGGTGCGCAGCAATTGCCCGCTGCGCGCGTGCGCGAACTCCTCGAAGTCCGCAGCCGCGGCCTTGCTTCCCGACATGGACCCTCCACACGTTGACGTCACACGAGAAACGCCACGAGCCCCGGGTTTTGATAACACCTTCGTCGGAAATCTCTTCGGGCCGGAATCCCCGCGGGGAGGACGCCCGTGCGGGATCAGGCGTCCGCGTCCTGGGGCTCGTTCAGCCACTCCTCCACCGTCTTGCCTCGGCGCCAGTAGCCGGCCGCGTGCAGGGTGTCCCGGTTCAGACCGCGTTCGTTGCGCAGGTAGCGACGGATGGTGCGCACGGTGAGCGCCTCGCCGGCGACCCAGGCGTGCACGGTGCCGTCCGGCCAGGGGAATTCACAAACCGCGTCGGCCAATTGATCGTCGTCGGGGTCGGCCGAGGTGTCCCGGTGCAACCATCGGATCCGCACGTCGGTGCCCGGTGCCGCGCTCAGGGGCTGCTCCTCGAAGCGGTCGGCGACCTCGACGAAGACGTGCGCGCGCGTGCCGGGGGTGAGGCGTTCGAGGATCGAGGCCACGGCGGGCAGCGCCGTTTCGTCCCCGGCGATCAACAACTGGTCGGCGTCGGCGGGCGGGAGCGTACCGACCGCCGGGCCGGCTATCCCGAGCACGTCGCCGGGTCGGGCCTCGCGGGCCCATTCCACGGCTCGGCCGTGGCCGTGGATCACGAAGTCGATGTCGAGTTCGGGCCCGGCCGGGTCGAAGCGCCGCACGGTGTAGTTGCGCGCGTGCGGCGGCGTCGCGCCGGCGGGATGGACCAGACCCTCGGGGCCGAATTCGGGTAGCACCGGTATGCGTTCGCCCCGAGGCGGGAAGAAGAGTTTGACCCGTTCGTCGGCCTGCCTTCCGCCCTCGAACGTACGCAACTCGTCTCCGCCGAGCGTCAACCGCAACATTCTCGGCGTCACCTCGGCCGACCGCACGACCGTGGCCAGACAGGTGCGAATCGGCGATCGCCCGGCACGGTCACGGGTGTCGCCGGCCTGGTCGTCTCGCGCCATGGGATGCCCCCTCGTCGTTCGGTCCCGATTGCTCGGCGCCTCGGGTCGGAATCGGTATGCGTGCGCGACGCCCGGCGGCACGGCGTCGCAACCGGGCGTACTGGGCAAGTCTTTCAGGTATGCCTTACCTTACTGGGGTGTCTCTCCGGGTCGATTCCCCCGATGCCCCGTCCGCCGTCGCCGCGTCCGACGCCCGGGCCGCGCCCGGTCGTTCCTCGCGTGTCGGGCTGCTCGCGATGCTGGCCGTGCTGCTGCTCGGCGCGCTGTTCGCGTCCCTGGCGATCGGCACGCGCAACGTCGCGCCGAGCGAGGTGCTCGCCATGCTGGGCGGCGAACGCACCGGTGACGCCGGGCTGATTCGCGATCTGCGGGTGCCGCGCACGCTCCTGGGACTCCTGGTGGGCGTCGCGCTGGGGGTGGCCGGCGCCGTCGCCCAGAACGTGACCCGCAACCCGTTGGCCGACCCCGGTCTGATCGGGGTCAGCGCGGGTGCGGCGTTCGCGGTCGCGGCGAGTGTGGGACTGCTCGGACTGACCGGATCGCACAGCCACCTGTGGTTCGCCTTCCTCGGCGCGGCGATCGCGGGCGCGATCGCCTACCTGGTGGGCGGCGCGGGCGTGGGTGGCGCGACACCCGCCAAGCTCGCGCTCGCGGGGGCCGCGGTCAGCGCGCTGTTGGAGGCCGGGACCGGCGCGCTCGTGCTGACCGACCCCGACTCGCTGAACCGCTACCGCTCCTGGGCGGTCGGTTCGCTCGCCGGCCGGGACAGCGAAACCACCTTGTTTCTAATGCCGTTCGTCGTGGTCGGGATCTGCCTCGCGCTGAGTCTGACCGGTCGGCTCAACGCGCTGGCGCTCGGCGACGAGTTGGCCACCACACTCGGCACGCGGGCGGGCAGCACCCGGGCGCTGGGCGCGCTCGTGGTCGTCCTGCTGACCGGGACCGCGGTCGCCGCCGCCGGGCCGATCGTCTTCGTCGGTCTGGTGGTGCCGCATGTGCTGCGGGCCTTCACCGGGCCCGACGCCCGCTGGCTGGTGCCGTGTTCGGGGCTGGCCGGTGCGGTGTTGTTGCTGGTCGCCGACGTGGTCGGGAGGGTGATCGCACGGCCCACGGAGGTGGAAGTCGGCGTGGTCACCGCCTTCCTCGGGGCGCCCTTCCTCATATATCTGGTCAGGCGCGGAAGGATCGGGGAACACACCGGATGAAGACTGCCGATCCCGCACCGCGCGTCCTGCGTTGGGAGCGAGGGCCGCTGGGGTTCGCCGTGCGCCCGCGTACGCTTGCCGCCGCCGTCGGCCTGACGGTGCTCGTCTTCGTCGGCCTGATCGCGTCGCTGGCACTGGGCGACTATCACCTGCCGTGGCGCGACGTGGTCACCGGGCTGTTCGGCGCGGGTCCCGCCGACGCCGAGTTGGTCGTGCACGAACTCCGGCTCCCACGGGCCCTGGTGGGAGTGCTGGTCGGATTCGCGCTCGGGATGGCCGGGGCGGTCTTCCAGGCCGTGACCCGCAATCCGCTCGCCGGGCCGGACCTGATCGGGATCACGGCCGGCGCCGGGGCCGGCGCGGTGCTGGCGATCCTGCTGGGCGGTGTGAGCACCACGCAGTCCACGACCTACGGCGCGGTGCCCTTCGGCGCCCTGGTCGGCGCGCTCGCGACGGCCGCCGCCATCTATCTGTTGGCGTTTCGCGGCGGCACCATCTCCGGGTACGGCTTCGTGCTCGTGGGCATCGCGGTCAACGGCATGCTCGCGGCGCTCACCCGCTGGATGCTCGCGCGCGTCGACGTGAACACCGCGACCCGGGCCACCTCGTGGTTGACCGGCAGCCTGGACGGGCGCGAGTACACCCACGTGCGCTGGTTGGGCTATGCGCTCGTGGTGCTGGTGCCGGCGACGATCGCGCTCGCACGGCCGTACCGCATGCTCCAGTTCGACGACGACACCGCCGCGAGCCTGGGCATGCCGGTCACCCGCTCGCGGATCGCGCTGCTCGTGCTGGCGACGGGACTGACGGCGGCGGCCACCGCGTGCGCGGGACCGGTGGTCTTCGTCGCGCTCGCCGCCCCGCAGATCGCCCGCAGACTGGCCGGCACCCCCGGGCTGCCCCTGGTGGTGAGCGGTCTCGTCGGCGCGGCCCTGGTGGTCGTGGCGGACGTGGTGGCCCGCACCGCGTTCACCAACGAACTCCCGGTCGGCATCGTCACCGGCGCCGTCGGGGCGCCGTACCTGCTGTGGTTGCTCGCCCGGAACAACCGGGCCGGAAAGGGAGGCTGACGTGGGTTCCGCGCCGGAGCAGACGAAGCAGACGGATCACCCGGACGACACGGAGGCGACCGCGCAGGCCGAACTCGCCGGACCGGTCGGAACGGTCGAGCCGTCCGCGCCGATCGAACCGGCCGAGCGGCCCGGTTCGACCGGGCAGGCCGCGCAGGCCGCGCAGTCCGCGCAGTCCGGGAACACGACGCGGCACACCGAACCGGCGACGAAGAAAGGCGCGCCGGACGCCGCCCCTCCCTCCGCTCCGTCGAGGAACGCCTCCGGCGCCCCCGGGACGACCGCCGCCCCCGGGATGACCGCCGAAGGCATCACCCTCGGCTACGGCGAACGCATCGTCGCCCGGGACCTGGACCTCGACATCCCCGCCGGCCGGGTGACCGCCCTGGTCGGGCCCAACGCGTGCGGGAAGTCGACCGCTCTGCGCGCCCTCGCCCGGTTGCTGAAACCGCGTCAGGGCAGCGTCCTGCTCGACGGCGAGAGCGTCTCCCGTTTGTCCGGGCGGGACTTCGCCCAACGGCTCGCGCTGTTGCCACAGTCCCCGACCGCGCCCGAGGGCATCACCGTGCGCGATCTGGTCGCGCGCGGTCGCACTCCGTACCAGCGGTGGTGGCGGCAGTGGTCCTCCTCCGACGACGCCGTCGTGGACGCGGCGCTCAAGGCCACCGGTGTGGACGCGCTGGCCGGTCGAGGCATCGACGAGCTCTCCGGCGGGCAGCGCCAACGGGTATGGATCGCCATGGCGTTGGCCCAGGACACCCCCGTGTTGCTGCTGGACGAACCGACCACCTACCTGGACCTGGCCTATCAGGTCGACGTGTTGGAGCTGGTGGCCGAACTGGGCCGGGCCGAGGGCCGGACCGTGGTGATGGTCATCCACGAGCTCAACCACGCGTGCCGGTACGCCGATCACCTGATCGCGATGCGCGACGGCCGGGTGGTCGCGTCCGGGCCGCCCGCCGAGGTGGTCACGCCGGAGCTGGTGCGCGAGGTGTTCGACCTGCGCGCGGCGGTGATCGAGTGCCCCATCGCGGGCACACCACTGGTAATCCCGGTCGGGGGCCGTCGCTAGAACCACGTCGAACACGCGTCGTCGGCGAGGCCCCCTCCCCACCCGGCGGAACACCATGCCCGCCCTTCGCGCCGCTCGGCATCCCCGGCGGCGCGAAGGCACGCCTGTCGCACCCGTCGAAGACGCCCGTCGCTCAGTGCGCCGGCACCAGGTAGCCGGCCACCGAGCGCAGCTTCTCGCAAGTCTCCTCGAACTCGCGCCCGGGCTCGGACTGTTCCACGATGCCGGCGCCCGCCTGGAGCCACGTCCTGCCGTCGCGCCGGAAGAGCGTGCGCAACACCAGGGCCGCGTCCAGCGTCCCGTCGTGGTCCATGGTCAACACCGCGCCGCTGTACAGCCCGCGCGGACCCGTCTCGTGTCGCCGGATCGCGCGGTACGCCGCCGGTTTGGGCACGCCCGACGCGGTCACCGCGGGGAACAGCGCCGCGAACGCGTCCCACGATCCGATGCCGGGCGCGAGCCGGCCCACCAGTGACGATGCCAGGTGCTGCACGCTGCCGCGCGGCTTGACCGACATGTAGTCGGTGACCATCACCGTGCCCGGGTCGCACAGCGGCACCAGTTCGTCGTAGGCGACCTTGACCGAGATGGCGTGCTCGTAGATCTCCTTGGCATCGCTGAGCAGGTCGTCGCGTCGCGACAGGTCGGCCGCCTCCCCGCCGCCGAGCGCGCGGGTTCCGGCGAGCGGCTGGGTGCCGACGTTGCGATCGGCGTCCACGGACACCACGATCTCGGGGCTGAAGCCGGTCGCACACACACCGCCCAGGTCGAGCAGGAACGAGCGGGTGGGCGTGTTTCCGCGCCGCCCGGCGAGGTAGGTGCCGACCATGTCCACCGGTGTGGGCACCTCGACCGTCCGGGACAGGATGACCTTGCGCAGCAGCCGTGCGCGGATCTCGTCCACCGCCGCGCCGACCGCCGAGCGGTACTCGCCGGCGCCGCCGGCCGCGACGTCGAGAGACACCGGATCCTTGCGCGGCGCCGGTCGATGCGCGGCCAACAGCGCGCTGACCGCCACGAGTTCCTCGGCGTCGACGGCGCGTATTCGTGCCCGGCCCTGCCTCAGGCGTACCTCGATGCGCGGAACGAACAGGTGCAACAACGGTTCATCACCCACCAGTTCCGGCATGCCGGCCTGAAGATAGGCGAACTCGAACCCGGCCCACCCATACGCGCGCCAGTGTGACACCGGGGCCCCGCGCAGGAATTCGTCGACCGCCGGCAGCGGCGAGTCGACCCACGACCGCACGCTGTCACCACCGCCACCGCCGCTACAGCGGACCTCGTGCTTGGTCACCACGACCTCGACGAGCACCCCCAGGCCCACGCACCATTCGTCGTCCCGCTCGTAGACCACATGCGCACGGCTGCCCACGATGCTCGACGATGCCTCGGCCAACGCTGCGGCCAGGTCCAAAGGATCTTCGGACAAAGGGAGTTCCCGCTCGACGTAGTCGGACACGACAGCCTCCGCGATTCGGCACAGTGACAGGTTAGGCAAGGCTAACCTATTGATCCACGGCCCTGGTCACATCGCGCGAGGTTAGGTTAGCCTCCCCTACTGAAAGGCAATAGTGCTTCGTGTGCCCTTCGAGGCCACCACTCAGAAGGGAAACGCTCGTTGACCTCCTCTCGGCACGACGGAAAGACCACGCACGACCTCATCGGGGTCGGATTCGGGCCTTCGAACCTGGCGCTCGCCGTCGCGATCGAGGAACACAACGCGCGCACCTCGTCGGACCACCGCGTGGACGCCCTGTTCCTGGAGAAACAGCCCACCTTCGGCTGGCATCGCGGCATGCTCGTGGACGGCGCGACGATGCAGGTCTCCTTCCTCAAGGACCTTGCCACGATGCGTAATCCGACCAGTGACTTCAGCTTCGTCAACTACCTTCACTCGATCGACCGACTCGTCGATTTCGTCAACCACAAGGTGTTCTTCCCGCTCCGGGCCGAGTTCCACGGATACCTCGAATGGGCCGCGGCCCGGGTGGCCCATCATGTGCGCTACGGCGCCGAGGTGTTGGCCATCGAGCCCGTCCTCACCGACGGCCGGATCACCGCGTTCGACGTCGCCGTGGCGGGTGATCCCACCCCCCACCGCGCCCGCAACGTCGTACTCGCCCCGGGCCTGATGCCGCACCTGCCCGAGGGAGTCGAGGCCTCCGCCCGGGTCTGGCACAACTCCCGACTCGTGCCCAACGTCGCCGCCACCGACCCGACGACCGTGCGCACCGCGGTGGTGGTCGGCGCCGGACAAAGCGCCGCCGAGACCGCGGACTACCTCTACCGACGCTTCCCCGACGCCGAGGTGCACGCGGTCTTCAGCCGCTACGGCTACTCCCCCGCCGACGACAGCCCGTTCGCCAACCGGATCTTCGACCCCGCGGCCGTCGACCACTACTTCGAGGCGCCCGAGCAGGTCAAACGGCAACTGACGGAATATCACCGGAACACGAACTACTCGGTCGTGGACGGCGATCTGATCGAAGAGTTGTACCGGCGGGTGTACGAGGAGCGTGTCCAGGGCCGCCAACGCCTGTACATCCGGCATGCCTCCCGGGTCGTCGACCTGCGGGACGACCCCGAAGCAGCGCACGTGGACGTCGAGTTCCTGCCCACCGGGAAGACCGAGACGCTGCGCGCCGACGTGGTCGTCTACGCCACGGGTTACCGCCCCGGCGACGGACTCGCGCTCTTCGGCGACACCGCCCGGGCCTGCGCGCGCGACGAGTACGGACGCCCCCGCCTCGGCCGCGACTACCGGGTGGTCACCGAACCCCCGCTCAGCGCCGGGATCTACCTCCAAGGCGGCACCGAGCACACCCACGGCATCGGCTCCACCCTGCTGTCCAACATCGCGGTCCGCGCCGGCGAGATCCTCACCTCCATCAACGAGCGCTCCGGCCCGGACCCCACCACCGCGATCGCGACCGAGAACCCGACCGCGATCGCGAACGGCCTGATCCCCACCTCCCGGCAGGGTTGATCGGTGCGCCTGGGCGACATCGCGGTCGACATCACCCCGCTGCGGGCCAATCGCGAGTTCCGACTGCTGTTCACCGCCACCGCGCTGTCCATGCTCGGGACCGCGCTGACCTCGGTCGCCGCGAGCATCCAGGTCTACGACCTGGGCGAGTCCTCGCTGCACGTGGGGTTGGTCAACCTGGTGATCGGCGTCAGCCTGTGCGTGGGCCTGCTGGCCGGCGGCGTACTGGCCGACCGCACCGACCGGCGCCGGCTCATCCTGTCCACCCGTGCGGGCTCCGCGGTCGTCGTGCTCGCGCTGGCCGGCAACGCCCTCGCACCCGAGCCCCAACTGTGGTTCGTCTACCTCGCGGCCATCGCCGCCGGCATCGCCGGCGGCCTGGGCGCACCCGCCCTGATGGCCGTCACACCGGCCCTCGCCGGGCGCGAACACCTCGCGGCGGCCGGGGCATTGCTCACCCTGACCACCCAGTTCGGCGCGATGGTGGGCCCCAGCCTGGCGGGCCTGATCGCCGCCGGCCCGGGGGTCGCGGTGTGCTACCTGATCGACGCGGCCGGGTTCGTGGCCGGCGCGGCCCTGCTGTGGCGGCTGCCGCAACTGCACCCGGAACCCGACGAGGACGCCGACATCGCGGCCACGCAGCACCCCGTGCAAGCCATCCTGGACGGGCTGCGACACGTACGCGGGAACAGGATCATCCGCGGGCTCATGCTCGTCGACCTGGCGGCCGTCGTCCTGGCCATGCCGTACGCCCTGTTCCCCGAGATGGGCCACGAGGTCTTCGACGGCGGACCCACCGCGGTCGGCCTGCTCTACACCGCCCCCGCCGTGGGTGCCTTCCTCGGCGCCCTGGCCGGCGGTTGGATCTCGCGGGTGCAACGCCCCGGGGTGACCCTGATCGCGGTGGCCGCACTGTGGGGCGCGGCGATCGCCGCCTTCGGCCTGACCCGGCACCTGTGGCTCGGCCTGCTCGTCCTGGCGGTGGCCGGCGGCGCCGACACCATCTCCGAGATCCTGCGCCGCGCCCTCCTACAGCAGTACACGCCCGACCGACTCCAAGGCCGGGTGGGCAGCCTGTGGCTGGCCCAGGCCACCGCGGGCCCGGCCACCGGCAACGCGCTCTCCGGCGGCGTCGCCCGCCTGATCGGCCCCGGCGCCACCCTCGTGGCCGGCGGCCTGGCCTGTGTCGCCGCGGTCCTCGCGGTCGCCACCGCGCTGCCCGCGCTGCGGGCCGCGGAACCGACCTCCGCACCGGCCGAGGAGGCGGCGACCCCGACCGACCCCGCCGCGACCGAAGACCCCACCCCCGGCGCCACGCCGCCGACGACATCGACGACCACGAAAGGCTGACCCGCCGTGACGAACCCCTTCGACGACGACTCCGGGACGTTCCTGGCCCTGCTCAACGACGAGGGCCAGTACTCCTTGTGGCCCGCGTTCCTGGACGTGCCCGACGGTTGGCACACCGAGCACGGACCCGCCGCGCGGGCCCAGTGCCTGGAACACATCGAGACCAATTGGACCGACATGCGGCCGCGTTCCCTCGTGGCCGCCACCGAGAACTGAGCGGAGAGCACCGGTGCTGCGCACGCTGCTGAGTGGCAAGATCCATCGGGCCCGGGTGACACAGGCCGACCTGCACTACGTCGGATCGCTGACGGTCGACGAGGACCTGCTCGACGCTGCCGGCATCACCGAGGGCGAGGTGGTCCAGGTCGTCGACATCGACACCGGGGCGCGCCTGACCACGTACGCGATCCCCGGCCCGCGCGGCAGCGGGGTGATCGGCGCCAACGGGGCCGCCGCGCGGCTGATCCACCCGGGCGACCTGGTCATCGTGATGGCGTTCGCACTCCTGGACGAAGCCGAACTGGCCACGCATCGCCCGCACGTGGTGCACGTCGACGCGGACAACCGCGTCGTGGCACTGGGCACCGACCCGGCCGAGCCGGTGCCCGGCATGCCGGGACAGATCGCCGGCACCACGGTCGCCGTACTCTGAGACGATCGAACCTCGAACGATCGAGCCCCCGACTCCCTTGTGACGCACGGGAGTCGGGGGCTCTTCACCTTCCGTCCGGTGCCCGCGATCAGACCTTCGCGGCCTGGGCGGCGGCGTCCACGCGCGGCATGATCTTGTCGATCACGTACTCCACGGCGAGCGGGGTCGGCGCGCGCAGGGCCCAGAAATCGTTGGAGTCCAGCGGGACGTACGAACCACGCTTGACCACGTTCAGCTTGGCGAACTGCGGGTTGCCCTCGATCGCCTTCTTCAGCGCGTCGTCCGCGTTGTAGTTGCTCAGCAGCACGCCCACTTCGAGCACGTCCAGCCGCTCCATGCTCAACTCGGCGGCGAATCCGGCCCCGGGCAGGCCGGCGATGGCATCCGGGAAGGTCATCCCGAACCCGGCGAGCAGCTTCACCGAGGTATCCGACTTGTCCTTGAGCACCGCGACCGTACCCGCGTTCTGCGCGTTGGTCAGTGCGAAGGACTTGCCCTTGATCGCGGGATGGCTCGTGGCCACCCCGGCGATCTTGGCCTCCAGGTCCGTCACCAGCTTCTCGGCCTCGGTGGACTTGCCCAGCGCCTTGCCGACCTGCCGGGTCACCTGCTGCCAACTGTCCTGCGAGGGGCCGGTCTCGAACGCCGTGGTCGGCGCGATCTTGCTGAGTTTGTCGTACTCCTGCTCGACCCAGTAGTCGGTGTTCGCCAGGATCAGGTCGGGCTGAAGCGCGAGCACCTTCTCCAGCGGAGCGCCGTTCTCACCCATCGTGATGATCTGCGGCTTGTCGCCGGCCAGCTTGGGCTTGGCCCACGGTGCCACCCCGTCCGGCGGGGTCGTCTCGACCATGCCGGCGAGCTTGGTCGCCAGCGCGAGCGCGGCGTCCTGATCCCCCTCGCCCAGCGCGACGATGCGCTTCGGCGCCTTCTTGATCGTGGTGGTACCCAGCTTGTGGGTGATCGTGATCGGGTACGTCGGCGCCGCCGCGCCGCCCGTCCCGGGAGAGGCCGCCGCCGGTCCGGAGGCGGGCGACGCGCCGGAGGCATCCTTCTTGTCGTCGTCGCCACAGGCAGCGAGGCCGAACACGAGTGCCACGGCTATCCCGGCCGCGGCGAGGCGGCCGGGGCCGGTGCGGCGGGCGGCGGTGTGGCGGACGAAGGGCGGCGCTGCGATTCTTCGCATGATGCTTCAGTGCCTCTCTGGGTGTGTCGCGTCCGACCGTCGGCGTACGAGTGGGCCCCACTGGTCCACCGCGGCCGAGGTCAGCAGATCGTCGTGCTCGTGGTCGACGACGAACTCGTCGACCACGCCGAGAACATGGGCCGTCCAGGCCTCCCGGCCGGTACGCGTGCGGTTCTCGCGCGCCGCGACGCACAACACGTCGCCGCGGAAGGGCGGGTAGGGGTCGGCGGGCACGAGGGGTTCGTAGGCGACCCGCGTCCGGAGCAGGGCCGCCACCACCTCCTCGCCCAGCGCGCCGGCCAAGTCCACCTCGGCCGGTGTCGCCCGCAGCAGATGCGCCCACGCGGCTTCCTCGTCGAACCCGCCGTCCGCGCCCGCCCCGTCGGCATGCGCGCGCGGCACCGGCGGCTCGGCGTCGACGAGCACCAGCAGATCCACCGGCTCACCCGCGCGCTGCAGTTCGGCGGCCAGCGCGAAGGCGAGCTCGCCGCCGAAGGACCAGCCCAGCAGGTGGTACGGGCCCCGCGGCTGGAGCGTGCGCACGGCGCGCAGGTGCCCCGCGACCACGTCCTCGAACCGGTTCGGCGCGGCGGCGCCCGACAACATGGGGGCCTGGAGTCCGTACACCGGACGGTCGTTCGCCACGTGCGCGAGCAACGTCGTGTACGGCCAGGCGAATCCGAATCCGGCGTGTACGCAGAACAAGGGCGCGAGATCACCATCGGGACGCAACGCCAGCAGGGGCGCGGTCAACTCGTCCGTGCCGGTGCGCCCGCGCAGCCGCTCCGCCAGGTCGGCGACCGTCGGCGCGGTCAACACCAGCGCCACGGTGACTGTGTCCGGGTCGGCCACGATGCCGGCGGCACGGATCGCGCCGACCAGGCGGACCGCGAGCAGCGAATGCCCGCCCAGGGTGAAGAAGTTGTCGTCGATGCCCACCCGGGGCAGTTCCAGGGTGTCCGCGAAAACCCGGCACAGCACGGCCTCGACCGTGTCCCGCGGCCCTCGCGCGGTGACCGCCGCCGCGAAGTCCGGTTCGGGCAACGCGGCCCGGTCGAGCTTCCCGTTGACGGTCAACGGCAACACGTCCAGTGGTACGAACGCGCCGGGGACCATGTAGTCGGGCAGCCGCGCCGCCGACCAGGCGCGCAGCGTGTGCGGATCGACCACGCCGACCACGTAGGCGGTCAGCCGGGTCCCGTCCGCGCTCGGCACCACCGCGGAACGCAGCACGTCGGGATGGGTGTCCAACACGCTCTGGATCTCCGCGGGTTCGATGCGGTGGCCGCGGATCTTGATCTGGTCGTCGGTGCGGCCGAGATAGTCGATGATGCCGTCCGGCCGGCGCCGCGCGAGGTCGCCGGTGCGGTAGAGGCGGCTGCCGGGCGGCCCGTACGGATTCGCCACGAACCGCGCGGCCGTTTGTCCGGCGGCGTTGAGATAGCCGCGCGCCAAACCGATGCCGGTGACGTACAACTCGCCGGGCACGCCCACCGGGACCGGCTGGAGGTTGTCGTCGAGGATGTGGGTGGCGGTGTTGAGGATCGGTCGCCCGATCGCGGGCGTGGCGCTGTCCTCGGTGCCGGCGCCGAGGGTGTTGATCGTGTACTCGGTCGGCCCGTACAGGTTGTAGCCCAGCACACCCTCGGTGTCGCGCAGCCGATTCCACACCGCATCCGAAACAGCCTCGCCGCCCAACAACACCAGACACGGCCGATGGCTGCCCCGCGCCGGGTCGTCGTCGAGTAGGCCGAGATCCAGGAGGTGTTGGGCGTAGGTGGGGGTGACGTTGACGACGTCGATCCGGTGCCGGTCCACATAGCGGGTCAGCGCGTGCGCGTCACGCCGCAACTCCTCGTCGCACACGTGCACTTCGTGACCCTCGACCAG
>NZ_JBIWJT010000052.1:0-58898 GCF_044765325.1 Embleya sp. NPDC127516
TTTTTTTCGCCAAACACCCTAACCCCCCGGGGGGGTTTACATCTTTCCACATTCGCGCCGGCGGGCGAAACCTAATCCCACTTATAACAACACGGGCGGGGTTGTTTCCACTCTAATGTGAAACCCCCGCGGCCGTCAAGGCAGTTGGCCGCCGACATCGGAATGCGGCGGGCCCTCGACTACAGGTCGACCTGGCGGAAGAGCAGGCCGATCTCGTCGTTGGACAACCGGCGGGTGCGGCCCGGCTTCTGGTCGCCCAACTGGATCGGGCCGAACTGCGTGCGCACCAGACGCTCGACCGGGAAGCCCAGTTCGGCCAGCATGCGCCGGACGATGTGCTTGCGGCCCTCGTGCAGTACCACCTCGACCAGGAAGTTGTTCCCGACGCTGTCCACGATCCGGAAGCTGTCGGCGCGCGCGACGCCGTCCTCCAACTCGACCCCGGCCTTGAGCTTCTTGCCCAGGTCGCGCGGGATCGGGCCCTGGATCGAGGCGAGGTAGGTCTTGCGCACCTCGTACCGGGGGTGGGTCAGGCGGTTGGACAGCTCACCGTGGTTGGTGAGCAGGATCAGTCCCTCGGTCTCGGTGTCCAACCGGCCGACGTGGAACAGGCGCTGCTCGAACTCGGTGATGTAGTCGGCGATGGTGAACCGGCCGTCCGGGTCGAACATGGTGGACACCACGCCGGTCGGCTTGTTGAACGCGATGTAGGTCTCCGCCGGGCGGGTCGGGATGCGCATCCCGTCGACCTTGATCTCCACCGTGTCCGGGTCCACCCGCTTGCCCTGCTCGGTGACCCGCTCGTCGTTGACCTGGACCCGGCCGGCCTCGATCAGGTTCTCGCAGTGCCGGCGGCTGCCGATGCCCGCGTCCGCCATCACCTTCTGGAGGCGGACGCCCTCCTGCTTCTCGCGCTCGTTGCGCTCACTGGAGCGCATCGTGGTGGGACGGCGGTCCGGGCGACCGGTGCTCGCCGACGGGCGGCGGTCCTTGCCACCCGCCGCGCCGGACTTCGGCTGCCCACCCGCGCCGCCTCGACGATTGTCGTCGGCGACCCGGCGGGGCTGCGGAGTGTTGCTGCCGCGCCCGGTGCCCCCGCGCTTGTTCACCGAGCGTTCGTTGCCTCGGTCGTTGCCGCCGGAGCCTTGCCTGTTGGTGGGTGCCATCAAACTTCCGTTGTCGTCTCGCCGTCGTCGGGGTCGGTGTGCACCGCCCCGGTATCCCTCCCAGTATCCCCGCTCCGCGCAAGCGGGGACGCCGCGCGTACCGGGAAGCCGTCCAGGACCCCCTCGCCCTCCGCCTCCAGGGCCTCGATCTCGGGGAGGAAAGGGGCCAATTCCGGCAACTCGTCGAGCGAGCGCAGGCCCATCCGCTCCAGGAAGAACTCGGTCGTGCGGTACAGCGTGGCCTGGGTCTCGTATTCGACGCCGTACTCCTCCACCAGGCCGCGCGCGAGCAGCGTGCGCATCACGCCGTCGCAGTTGACGCCGCGCACCGAGGAGATCCGGCCGCGGCTGACCGGCTGGCGGTAGGCGACCACGGCGAGCGTCTCCAGGGCGGCCTGGGTCAGCCTGGACTGCTGCCCGTCCAGGACGAAGCGCTCGACGGCGGCGGCGTGCTCGGGGCGGCTGTAGAACCGCCAGCCGCCGGCCACCTCGCGCAGGTCGAAGCCGCGGCCCTGGGCGGTGTACTCCAGGGACAACGTGCGCAGTGTGGCGAGCACCTCGACGACCGGGCGATCGAGCACCTCGGCGAGCAGATGTTCGGAGACCGGCTCCTGGACCACCATCAGGATGGCCTCCAGCGCCGCCGGAAGCGGGCTGTCCGACACCGGGAGGGCGGGCGGCGGGGTCTTGCCGCGCGCGGCCCGCGGGGCGGGTACGGCGGCCTCCGGGGCCTCGTCCTCGGGCTCGATCCAATATCCCTGGTCGCCGCTCACGCGTCCTCCTCCTCGCCCTCGCGCAACACCGTGTCGAACTCGTCGAACCCGTCCCCGACCACCACCGCCTCGTCCGTGCCCGCCGTCCACCGCACGGTCAGCTCGCCCAGCGCCTCGACCTGGTCGAACCCGACCGCCAGTTCGCGAAAGAGTTCGAGCAGGACCAGGAACCGGGCGACCACGTGCAGCGTGTCCGGCGCGTCCGCGGTCAGTTCGGCGAACGTCGCGCTGCCGGTCCGGCGCAGCCGCTCGACCACTATCGCCGCCTGCTCGCGCACGCTCACCCGCTGGACGTGGATGTGTTCGATCGACACGATCCTGGGCGCCTTGGGCGTCATCGCCTTCGCCGCCAGCCGGGCGAACCGCTCGAGCGAGGTGGTGATCACCACCTCGGGCAGCAACCCCTGATACCGCGGCTCCAGCGGCACGTCGCGCGGATGACGGCGCGACTCCTCGGCCCAGCGGTGCTCCAGGATGCCCGCGATCTGCTTGTACGCCCGGTATTGGAGCAGCCGCGCGAACAGTATGTCCCGGGCCTCCAGCAGGGCCAGGTCCTCCTCGTCCTCGACCTCGGCGACCGGCAACAGCCGGGCCGCCTTCAGGTCCAGCAGGGTCGCCGCGATCAGCAGGAACTCGGTGGCCTGGCCCAGGTCCCAGTCCGGGCCCTGGGCCCGGATGTGCGCGATGAACTCGTCGGTGACCCGGGACAACGCGACCTCGGTGACGTCCAGCTTGTGCTTGGCGATCAAGCCCAGGAGCAGGTCGAACGGGCCCTCGAAGTTGGCCAGGTTGACCCGGAATCCGGTGTCGTCGTCCGCCGCGGGCGGCGGTGTGGCGGGCTCGGGGAGGGCCTGCGGTTCGGGCCGCGACGCGGACCCCGACCCGACGGGCGCGCCGGGCCCGGCCCGGCCGGCGCGTGCGGCCTCGGCGGCGGGCTCGGCCCGCACGGCCCGTTCGGCCGGTACGGCGGGCCGGTCCGGGCCGCGCCCGAGCGTGCGTCGGGTGGGGGCGGGACCGTTGCTGTTGGACATGGTGCGCTCAATGGTGCGGGCCGCGACTGCGGGAAACGGCACGGACCCGCCGGGTGGTGGTCCGAATTGGGCCACTCAGGGGACCGGCGGGTCCGTCGAGACTTCGCGAAGCGGGGTTCGCTCGAATGTCGCTTAAGAGCCACGCAGCCGACGGACGAGAATGCTCGCCTCGCCGCGCGCCTCCAGGTCGGCCAGGACCACCGCGACGGCCTCACGCACTATCCGACCGCGGTCCACGGCCAGGCCGTAGTCGCCGCGCAGGCTGAGGCGCGCGTGCTCGAGGTCCATCAGTTCCTCGGCGGACACGTAGACCGTGATCTTCTCGTCGTGTCGCTCGCGCCCGCTCGGTCGGCGCTGCGCACGGGTGCGTCGGTGTGCCGGGCGCGCGTTGGGGTCGACACCCGCGGCGGCGGACATCGAGGACGCCCCCGACGGTGTGGGCGCCTCACGGCGGCCGGGCACGGGGTGTTGCACGGCGTGCTGTTCGACCTCGCCGGAGCCACCGTCCGCACCGGACGACTCGTGTCGCTCGGCGCTGTCGGGACTGGCCCCGACCGGCGGAACCTGCGCGGGTACGGTGCCGCGCGGCTCTCCCGATTCCCCGCCGGCGCTCTGCTGCTGTTGTTGCCGCAGCATGGCGCCGCCGGTGGTCCGGAACAGCTCGTCGGCACCCGGGAGACTCACTCGGCGCGACACCGGGCGAGCACCTCCCTGGCCAGTTGGCGATAGGCGGCCGCGCCCACCGAGTTGGAGGCGTAGGTGGTGATCGGTTCGCCCGCGACGGTGGTCTCGGGGAACCTGACGGTCCGTCCGATCACCGTGTGGAAGACCTGGTCGCCGAACGCCTCGGTGACCCGGGCCAATACCTCGCGGCCGTGCACGGTGCGCACGTCGTACATCGTCGCCAGGATGCCGTCGAGCACGAGGTCGGGGTTGAGCCGCTCGTGCACCTTCTCGATCGTCTCGGTCAGCAGCGCCACCCCGCGCAGTGCGAAGAACTCGCATTCCAGCGGCACGATGACGCTGTTCGCCGCGGTGAGGGCGTTGACCGTGAGCAGCCCGAGCGAGGGCTGGCAGTCGATGATGATGTAGTCGTAGTCGTTGACCAGCGGCCGGATCGCGCGCGAGAGCGTGGTCTCACGGGCCACCTCGGTGACCAGCTGGACCTCCGCCGCCGACAAGTCGATGTTGCTGGGCAGCAGGTCCATGCCCGGGATGATGGTCTTCAGCAGGACGTCGTCCGCGCTGAGGTGACTTTCCATCAGCAGGTTGTAGACCGTGAGTTCGAGCTCCATGGGGTTGACGCCCAGGCCCACCGACAGCGCGCCCTGGGGGTCGAAGTCCACGAGCAGGACCCGACGACCGTATTCGGCCAGCGCGGCACCCAGGTTGATGGTCGACGTGGTCTTGCCGACGCCGCCCTTCTGGTTGCACATCGCGATGATCTTCGCGGGACCGTGTTCGCTCACGGGCGCCGGGATCGGGAAGTACGGAAGGGCGCGGCCGGTCGGGCCGACCCGCTCGCGCCGCTGCGTGGCGGCGTCGGGGGCGAGTGTCGCGGCGTACTCCGGATCCGGTTCGTAGTCCGCGTCGGGGTCGAACGGTCCGCCACGCAGTTCCTCGGCGTAGCGCAACTCGTCGTCGTAGTAGTACATATCGTAGGCGTACTCGTGCGCGTCCGGACCATCGAGCCCGTCTTGCCCGGCCTGGCCGGCCGGGGCGGTCTGGCCCGCCTGGGCGGCGCTGTCCGTGCGCGTCCCCTGCTGGTCCTGCAGGCCGTCGGCGGGCCCGTAGGAAGAGGTAGTCGGCGCTGCACGGCCCGGCGCCGCCCCTGGCTGGGCACCCCCGGGAGCAAATGTCGACTCGTTCACAAGTCGTCTTACCTCCTTGCCGACCAGGTCATTTCTTGCTTCGTCAGCCTGAATCCTTGCCGACGGATCGCGACTCTATGGCGTTGCGGACGGTCGCAGCAAGGCGAACCGCCCGACGCATGCAACATGTGAGGCGATCTAGTCAAGCGCCCGGGGGTGGGATCCTGCGTACACATGACGACGTCCGTCGGGGGTTTCGCGCCCGTAGACCCGGGTCGTGGACACCGAGGAATGACCCAGGAGTTCCTGGACGACCCGGACATCGGCCCCACCGTCGAGCAAATGTGTGGCGAACGAACGCCGCAGCGTGTGCGGGGAGATGGGGTCGGTCAACGCCGCCCGCGCGGCGGCGGCCCGGAGCACGGCCCAGCCGCTCTGCCGTGACAATCCGCCGCCTCGCGCGTTGAGAAAGACGGCGGTGACGCCGCACCCGGCGGCGGCGAGTTCGGGACGCGCGCGCACCAGGTACGTGTCGAGCGCCTCCAGGGCCGGCGCGCCTAGCGGCACGACACGACGCCGGCCGCCGGGACCGGCCAGGGTGATGGTCCGCGCGGCCAAGTCCAGATCGTGCAGATCCGCGCCGACCGCCTCCGAGACGCGCGCACCGGTGCCGTACAGGAGTTCGAGCAGGGCGCGGTCGCGGTGCCCGTACGGCGCGGCACCCGTCGAGGCGGCGGCGAGCAGCGCCTCGACCTGCTCGACCGACAGCGCTCCGGTGCGCCGCGGCGGCGGCGCGCCCGGACGCACGTCGTGCGCCACGTCGACCGGGACCAACCCCTCGCGCAGCGCGAACCGGTGCAACCCGCGCACCGCGACCACGGCCCGGACCACCGACGCCTCGGCCGACCCCGCGGTGCGCAACGCCGCGACGAACGCGGTCACGTCCGCGGCCCGCACCTGCGCGAGCGCACCCACCCCGCGCCCGTCCAGATGGGAGAGGTAACGCCGCAAATCCCGCCGGTAGGCGAGCAGCGTGTTCCGCGCCGCCCCACACTCACCCGTCACATGGGCCAAATAGGCCCCGACCACCACATCCACGCCCCCATTCTGACCCCCAAAACACCACATGCCGCGCACCCACATCTTTGGGGGTACACGGCACGCAATGCCTACAAAAACCTCAAACACCAAACAAGCCAACCCAGCTCGCCCGGTGTCTGAGGACTAACGAGACCGCCACCCTCAAACACCGGGCAAGCCGACTCCAGCCCGTCCGGCGCTTGAGGACTAACGAGACCGCCACCCCCAAACACCGGGCAAGCCAACTCCAGCCCGTCCGGCGCTTGAGGACAAGTAGCCCAGGCCAACCTCAGCCCGGCCGGCGCATGAGGCCAATCCCAGCCCGGCCGGCGCCTGAGGCCAAAAGCCAGGCGTCAGCCCAGCACGTCATCCAACGACACAGCCGGCAGGCCGAGCGCCTCGCCGACCGCAGCGTTCGTAAGCAGACCCTCGTGCGTCGACAGGCCAAGCGCCAGCGCCCGATCCGCCTTCGCCGCATCCCGCCACCCGCGGTTCGCGAGCTGCACGATGTACGGCAGCGTCGCGTTCGTCAGCGCGTAGGTCGAGGTGTGCGGCACCGCACCCGGCATGTTCGCGACGCAGTAGAAGATCGAGTTGTGCACCTTGTACACCGGGTCGTCGTGCGTCGTGGCGTGCGAGTCCTCGAAGCAACCACCCTGGTCGATCGCGATGTCCACGAGCACCGAGCCCGGCTTCATCCGCGACACCAGCTCGTTGGTGATCAGCTTCGGGGCCTTCGCGCCCGGGATCAGCACCGCGCCGATGACCAGGTCCGCGTCCAGCACGGCCTTCTCGATCTCGTACGTGTTGGACGCGACGGTCTGCAGGTGGCCCTGGTAGATCCGGTCCGCGTCGCGCAGCGCCTGGATGTTCCGGTCCAGCAAAAGCACCTCGGCCTGCATGCCGAGCGCGATCGCCGCCGCGTTCATGCCCGAGACGCCGGCGCCGATCACGACGACCTTCGCGGCGTAGACACCGGAGACGCCACCCATCAGGGTGCCGCGACCGCCGCCCTGCGCCATCAGGTGGTACGAGCCGACCTGCGGCGCGAGTCGACCGGCCACCTCGGACATCGGGGCGAGCAGCGGCAGCGCGCCGTTCGGCAACTGCACCGTCTCGTACGCGATGGACGTGGTGCCGGCGTTGAGCAGGGCCTCGGTGCACTCCTTACCCGCGGCGAGGTGCAGGTAGGTGAACAGCGTCTGGTCCTTGCGCAGCCGACCGAACTCCGAGGCGATCGGCTCCTTGACCTTCAGAATGAGGTCACCGGTCGCCCAGACGTCGTCCGCGGTCGCGAGGATGGTCGCCCCCGCGGCCACGTACTCCTCGTTCGGGATGGACGAGCCGACGCCCGCATCGTGCTCGATGTAGACCTCGTGACCGTTGCGCACGAGCTCGTGCACGCCGGCGGGCGTGATCGCCACGCGGTACTCGTGGTTCTTGACCTCGCGGGGGATACCGACCTTCACGGCTATCAAGTCCTGTCGACAGAGGGTTGGGCACCAGCGAGCCCGGGCATGCGAATGCACGCCCTACCTCGTGGTGTCCCTAGCTTAATGCGGTTGGAACGCCCCGCCAACCTTACAAAGTGGCAGTGAGGGGTCGACCGCTTGTCTATTTCGTAGGTTGCGCCCGAGTGGATGGGTCGGAGCGAGTACCCGCGAGGCGGCTATTCGTCACCCAGATGGCGACGAACCTCGTCGGCCTCGGGCGCGCCCGCGTCCACGAGCAGGGCCAATGCCTGCCGGCGGCGCGATCGGGCGTCCCGGACGTCGCCGGCCTCGAGCGCCAGTTCGGCGCTTTGCAACAGGGCGAGGGCCTCCAGGCGCTCGTCGCCCGCCGCCCGGAACGCCTCCATCGCGTCCCGGTAGACCGCGAGCCCCTCCGGCACCCGGCCCGCCTCGCCGAGAACCGCCGCGATGTCGGTGAGCACCCGGCCGATGTCGGCGGGGTCACCGATCCGGCGGCGCACTCCGAGGGCCGCCCGGTGATCGCGGACGGACTGTTCGAACCGGCCCATCCGCGCGTGCAGCCGGCCCAGGTGGGACAACACCCTGGCCTGGCCGGCCGCGTCGCCGATGGTGCGGCGCAGCAACAACGAGCGGTCGTACCAGTCCGCGGCGCGTTGCAGATCGCCCAGGTCGGCGTAGGCGTTGCCGAGGTTGACCATCGCGCGGCCCTCGCCGGCCGGGTCGCCCAGTCCGCGGGACACCTCCAGGGCCGCCCGGTAGCAGGACAGCGCCTCCTCCAGTTCCTGGCGCGCGACGTGCAGATTGCCCAGATTGAGCAGCGCGACCGCCTCCTGCCGACCGGAGCCGGCCCGCCGTGCGGTGGTCAGCGCGAGTTCGTGCAGTTCGCGCACGTCGCTCCAGTGCGCACGCCGGTCGAGCAGGCGGGTGAGCACCGAGACCAGTCGGCGGGTGGCCGCGTCCAGGCCGGCCGCCGCGGCGACCCGGGCGGCGGCCAGCAGCTCCGGCCGCTCGTCGCGCAGCCAGGCACGCGCCTCGTCGGCGGACTCGAAGCGCACGTCGGCGCCCGGGTCAGGGCCGTCCACGCCGACGATGACCCGCTCGGCCGAGCGGGCGAGCCGTACATACCGGTCGAGCAGGCGCACCCGCGCGTTGCGCCGCTCGCCGGGCCGCTCCTCCGCGTCCAGGCGCTCCTGTACGTAACCGCGCACCAAGTCGTGAAAGCGGAACCGTCCCGGCACCGAGCCCTGCTCCAGCAGATGCAGCTCGCGCAACTCGATCAGCGAGCGGGTCGCCGCGTCGGGACCGCAGTCGGCGAGCGCGGCGGCGGCGTCCGCGCCGAACTCGCGCCCGGGCACCAGCGCGAGCAGCCGCAACAGCCGCGCGGCGGAAGGCACCAGTTCGCGGTGGATCAGCGAGAAGCACGCGCGCACCGCGAGGTCGTCGCCGGCCTGCTCGTGCAACCGCAACCGCTCGGCCCGCAGCCGGCGCCCGACGTCGGCCATCGCGTACCGCGGCCGGGCCCGCAACCAGGCACCCGCCATCCGCAGCGCGGCCGGGTGGAAGTCGCACAGCGCGGCCAACTCGTCCGCGGCGCGCGGATCGCACGCGACCCGGGTGTGCCCGGCCAGGTTGCCGAGCAGTTCGGCCGAGGCGCGGGTGTCCAGCATGTCCAGCGCGCACGTGCGCACCGCGGCGGCTCGGCCGAGCCCGGTGAGCGGGGACACCGAGGTGAGCACCACGAGCGCGGTGGGACTCTCCGGGAGCAGCGGGCGCAGTTGCGCCGTCCCGGTCACGTCCTCGAGCAGGATCAGGAAACGCTTGCCGTCCAGGTGCTCGCGAAAGAGCCGGATCCGCTCCTCGTGCGCGGAGGGGATGCCGACCGTGCCGAGCGCGTACAGCAGTGATTCGAGCACGTCGCCGGGCGGGATCAACTCACCGCGCGGCCCGGTGAGGCGGGCGTAGAGCCGACCGTCGGGGAAGTGCGGCGCGAGCCGGTGGGCCAGTCGTACCGCGAACTCGGTCCGGCCCACGCCGACCGGTCCGGTGATCGCGACCACCCGGTCCCGGGGCAGCCAGACCGTGCGGGTGGTGCCCGGGTGCTCGGGGTCGGTCGGCGCCAACTGGGCCGGGATCGCCGCGCCGGGACCGGTGACCCAGCCGTAGAGAGTGTCGAGTTCGTCGGTGCGGCCGACGAAGTCGGGGCCTCCGGGGGGCAGTTGGTCCACGATCGCGGGCAACGCCTCAACCGGCGCGCGCATTCCGGGAACCAGCGCCTCGGCCGTCGCGCACCCGACCCCGGACTCCCCGGTCACAGCCACCGCAGACGCCCCCTGTCTCACCCACACCCAGCCCGCAGATTACGACCACGCACCGGTCCACAGGGCCCGACTCGCCAACCCCGCGGCGCTAATTCCGTAGCGCTGATTCCGCGGCCTCTCGACCCAGACGCGACGGGTGTGCCGGTGGGCGGGAAATCCCGAGCCCACCCGGCGGCGACCGCGGCCCGTCAAAAGGGCCGAGCGGGCCAGGGCGCGTCCGCCGCCCGAAGCGCGTCCAGCCCGTCGCCGGCCAACGCCGCCGAGAGCGCCAGCGCTCCGGAAACCAGCATCGGGTTGTGCAGTTCGCCCGCCAGAATCCCGGCGATCGCCTCGTCCAGCGGAAGCCAGGAGAGTTCCATCCCGGCCTCCTCGTGCTCGGCCGCGAACCGCTCGGCCCGCGACTCGGACAACCCGCGCGCGAGGAACACCCGGATCGCCTCATCCGAGGAGCCGGGTGTGGTGAAGACGTCCACCAGCACGTTCCACGTGGCGGCCTCGTGATGGGCCTCCTCGAACAGCTCGCGCTCGGCCGCGTGCAGCGGGTTCTCCCCCGGCACGTCCAGCAGCCCCGCCGGAATCTCCCACAATTTGTGCCGCACCGGGTGCCGGTACTGGCGCAGCACCAGCAGCCGCCCCTGCTCGTCCAGCGCCACCACGCCCACCGCCCCGGGATGGTCCAGGTAGTCGCGTCGCGCGCTGCTCCCGTCCGGCATCTCGACCACATCGCTGCGCATCGACCAGACCCGCCCCTTGAACGGTGTCTCGCTCTCCGCGACGGGCCACGCCTCGGCGGTATCGACGATCCTCGCCCGAGTGCCCGGGTCGTTCACGATGCGCTCCCCTTCAAGCTGCCGCCGGCCGGATACCGCCGTCCCGATCGGCCAGCCTAGTGCCGCTCCCGGCCACACCGAGCGCCCCGGCCCGCGGTTTGTCGCGCCGGTCCACCGCCGGTCCGGCGTCGGAGGCCACCGGCGGAGAAGCCACCCGCCCCGGGTATCGGGGCGGGTGGCTTCTCGGGGTTGTCGATCGGGCCGGATCGCCGGTCAGGCGCCGCTGCCGCGACCGGCGGCGCGTACCGGTTCCCGGTCACGGCGCCGCCCGGTGTTCAGGAGGTGGTCTCCGCGACCCGGTCCTCGCCCTTGATCCGCCGTACCGCCGCCGCGACCAGGCCCGCGAAGAGCGGGTGCGGGCGGGTCGGGCGGGACTTGAGCTCGGGGTGGGCCTGGGTGGCGATGAAGTACGGGTGCTGCTCGCGCGGCAGTTCCACGTACTCCACCAGCCGGCCGTCGGGCGAGAGGCCGGAGAAGGTCAGGCCGGTCTCCTCCAACCTGGCGCGGTAGGCGTTGTTGACCTCGTAGCGGTGCCGGTGGCGCTCCTCGGACTGGGGCGCGCCGTAGACCTCGCGGGCGATCGAGCCCTCGGCCAGGTCCGCGGTGTACAGGCCCAGTCGCATCGTGCCGCCCAGGTCACCCTGGCCCGCGACGATGTCGAGCTGGTCGGCCATGGTCGCCACCACCGGGTGCGCTGCCTCGGGGTCGAACTCGAGCGAGTTCGCGCCGTCCAGGCCGGCCAGGTTGCGCGCGGCCTCGATCACCATGCACTGAAGGCCCAGACAGATGCCCAGGGTCGGGATCCGGTGCTCGCGCGCGTACGCGATCGCCTGCACCTTGCCCTCGACACCCCGGTCGCCGAACCCGCCGGGGACCAGCACCGCGTCGCAGTCGCCGAGTTCACGCGCGGCGCCTTCGGGCGTCGCGGTGTTGTCCGACGTCACCCACTTGATCTTGGCGCGCACGTTGTTCGCGAAGCCGCCCGCGCGGATCGCCTCGGTGACCGAGAGGTAGGCGTCCGGCAGGTCGATGTACTTGCCCACCAGCGCGACGGTGACCTCGCGCTCGGGCTGGTGCACCCGGCGCAGCAGGTCGTCCCACTGGGTCCAGTCCACGTCCCGGAAGTTGAGCCCGAGCCGGCGCACCACGTACGCGTCCAGGCCCTCGGAGTGCAGCACCTTGGGGATGTCGTAGATCGAGGGGGCGTCGATGGCCGCGACCACGGCCTCCTCGTCCACGTCGCACATCAGCGAGATCTTGCGCTTGATGTCCTGCGGTACGGCCCGGTCCGCGCGCAGCACGATCGCGTCCGGCTGGATGCCGATGCTGCGCAGCGCGGCGACCGAGTGCTGGGTCGGCTTGGTCTTCAACTCGCCCGACGGGCCGATGTAGGGCAGCAGCGAGACGTGCAGGAAGAACACGTTGTCCCGGCCGACCTCGTGCCGGACCTGGCGGATCGACTCGAGGAAGGGCAGCGACTCGATGTCGCCGACGGTGCCGCCGACCTCGGTGATCACGATGTCCACGTCGTCCGCGGCCATGGCCCGGATCCGCGACTTGATCTCGTTGGTGATGTGCGGGATGACCTGCACGGTGTCACCGAGGTACTCGCCGCGGCGCTCCTTGGCGATGACCGTCGAGTAGACCTGACCGGTCGTCACATTGGCCGAGCCGTGCAGGTCGACGTCGAGGAAGCGCTCGTAGTGGCCGACGTCCAGGTCGGTCTCGGCGCCGTCGTTGGTGACGAACACCTCGCCGTGCTGGAACGGGTTCATCGTCCCGGGGTCGACGTTCAGGTAGGGGTCGAGCTTTTGCATCGTGACCCGCAGGCCGCGCGCCTTGAGGAGCGCTCCGAGGCTCGACGCGGTGAGCCCCTTGCCGAGCGAGGAGGCGACGCCTCCGGTGACGAAAAGGTGCTTCGCCTGCCGGGTGCGACTGGGCGTCTGAGGCACTGCCAAGGAGGGGCTCCCGTGGTTGCGATCGAGGGGATTTCGAAGGGGACGCTGCTGGGCCGATGCGGGCCCGGAACAGTCCCACCAAGTCCACGGGATACCAGCCTAACAGCGTCGGGCGTCGAGGTCCCGCACCCGGTGCGGAACAACTGCGACACCATACGGCGATTGCCCAGAGTGACAACGCACGGGAGAATCCGGGCACATACCGACGGATCGGCCGAGTCGGATTCGACACAGAGTCAACGATCGGGTCGGCGCTCGCGGGCACGTTTCAGCGCCGACGGCGCACTATGCTACGCAGACGGCGCGCGAGCGTTTCTCCGCTCGCCGTCGCCCGCGCGCAGCGGAACCTCACGCGCGCGACGGGTGACGTCCCCCGGATCCCGACGGGACGACATTTCGGGAGTACCGGTCGATCCGACCACCGTTTCGGCGGTCGATCACGCGCGCGTGGTGCACTCTGGAATGAATCGATCAACCGCTGATCAGAACATGCCGGTCGGCGACGCGGTAAGCACAAGCGCAGCACAACACGGTTCTCCACATCACCGAACGCAGCACAACGCGGTTCTCCGCACCACATTCCGCCGGACCCCCGCCGCGCGCAGTACGAGCCGGGACGCAGCACGCGCCGACCGACTCGCAATACGCACAACCAGGACGACCGGCATCAACAGGACGACCAGGAACGGAAAGCGTTGCCCGTGACCAGCCGCATCGAGGACTACGCCCTCATCGGGGACATGCAGACCGCCGCTCTCGTGGGCCGCGACGGTTCCATGGATTGGCTCTGCCTCCCCCGCTTCGATTCGCCCGCCGTGTTCGCCGGCCTGCTCGGCACCGAGGAACACGGCTCGTGGCGGGTCGCCCCGCTCTCCGGCGGGCCCGCGACACGCCGGCGGTATCGCGGCGACTCGCTGATCCTCGAATCGGAATGGGAGACCCCGCGGGGGACCATTCGGGTGATCGATTTCATGCCTCCGGCGGACGCGCTGGTCGGCGCGCCCGTGGTGGTACGGATCGTGGAGGGGGTGTCGGGCCGCGTGCCGGTCCGCTCGGAGCTGCGCATGCGGTTCCACTACGGCAAGGTCGTGCCCTGGGTGCGGCGCGAGGCGGACGGGCGCACCGTCGCGGTGGCCGGCCCCGACGCGGTGTGGTTCGCCAGTGACACCGAGACCTACGGGCGGGGTCTGACCACCTATTCGGACGTCACCCTCGGCGAGGGCGACCGGGTCACCTTCACCCTCACGTGGCATCCCTCGCACGTCGAGGGCCCGCTGCCCACCGACGCGCTCGCGGCGCTGGCGGACACCGAGAGGTTCTGGACCGACTGGATGACCCGCTGCACCTACAAGGGGCCGTGGCGCGAGCCGGTGGTGCGCTCGCTGATCACGCTCAAGGCGCTCACGTACGCGCCGACCGGCGGGATCGTCGCGGCGCCGACCACGTCGCTGCCCGAGGACGTGGGCGGGGTGCGCAACTGGGACTACCGCTACACGTGGCTGCGGGACGCGGCGATGACGCTGGGCGCGCTGCTGAAGACCGGTTTCGTGGACGAGGCCAAGGCGTGGCGCGAGTGGCTGCTGCGGGCGGTCGCGGGCGACCCGGAGAACCTGCAGATCATGTACGGCGTGGGCGGCGAGCGCCGGCTGACCGAGTACGAGGCGACCTGGCTGCCGGGCTACGAGGGCTCGCACCCGGTCCGGATCGGCAACGCCGCCGCCGAGCAGTTCCAGCTCGACGTCTACGGCGAGGTGGTCGACGCGCTGCACCTGGGCCGGGTCTCCGGCATGGAGGGCAACGACCACGCGCACGCGCTCCAGCTCAAGCTGATGGACTACATGGAGCAGCACTGGCGCGACCCGGACGAGGGCATCTGGGAGGTGCGCGGGCCGCGCCGGCACTTCGTGCACTCCAAGGTGATGGCCTGGGTCGCGGTGGACCGCACGATCCGGATGCTCGTGGACGAGCCGATGGCCTCGGACACCGAGAAGATGCTCGAGCACCTGCGGGGCGTGCGCGAGGAGATCCACCGCGAGGTGTGCGCCTACGGGTACGACGTGGACCGCAACACCTTCACCCAGTACTACGGCTCGACCGAGCTGGACGCGTCGCTCCTGCTGATCCCGCAGGTGGGCTTCCTGCCGCCGGAGGACAAGCGGGTGATCGGCACGATCGAGGCGATCCAGCGCGAGCTGACCGAGGACGGCTTCGTGCGCCGCTACCCGACCAACGGCACCAGCGTCGGCCTGGACGGTCTGCCCGGCGACGAAGGGGCGTTCCTGGCCTGCTCGTTCTGGCTGGCCGACGACCTGGCGATGATCGGCCGGGTCGAGGAGGCGCGCGAGTTGTTCGAGCGCCTGCTCGCGCTGCGCAACGACCTGGGCCTGCTCGCCGAGGAGTGGGACCCCCGACTCCAACGCCAGGTGGGCAACTTCCCCCAGGCATTCAGTCACGTGCCACTGATCGACACGGCCCTGCGGCTGACCGCGACGATGCGCGCCGAGACGGCGACCGACCAGGACTGAGCACGCGGGCGCGGGAGAGGCACGGCACGAAGCCGGGAGCGAGCGGCCCGGGCGGGTCCGGTGGGCACTGCGTGCAGGTGTGCGCATCGGTTTCCGGGTGGTTCCTTCGGACGCCATGACCCGCGCACGCTCCAGGACCGCAGCGACGGGCGACGAGCCGACCGGCTCGTCGCCCGTCTTGTCGTTGCCGTTCCTGCCCCGGGGCCGGCGGCGGCGCGCGCTCACCCCCGGCGCCCGGCGACCTGCCGGCGATCACCCCGCCCGCTGCCCGGAGTGGGTCCGGCAACGATCCCTGCTGCGCGACGCGGTCGAGCGCACCTACCCCGACGCGGCCGGTCGCCGCTTCGCGTGGGCCGGATCGACAAGGGATCGGCTGAGCGGGCGGGCGGACCGACGGAGGGTGCGCGGCGGCCGGGCGGGCCGGCCCCCCCGGTCACGGCACCGGTGGCGTGACCGCGACCCGTCCCGGTGCGCCGCGCGCCGGCGCGGCGCTCGGTGCGGGCCGCGGCTCCGGTGTGATGGTCGCGGGACGGCGAGGTGGCCGCGGGCTACACCGGGCCCAGTTCCTCGTAGATGCTCAGCACCTGGGCGATGGTCTCGCGTTCGTCGGGCCAGGTCGCGGCCTGGGCTCGGCCCGCCTCGACGAGTTCGGCGCGCCGGGTCGGGTCGGCGAGCAGGCCGCGGACCGCGGCGGCGAGCTCGTCCGGCTCTCCGGCCGGCACCAACACCGCCGCGTCGCCGACGAGTTCGGGGATGCCGCCGACCTGCGTGGCGACCAGTGCGACGCCGGTGCGCAGGGCCTCCTGGGCGACCAGCGCGCGGGCCTCCCAGTGGCTGGGCAGGACCGCGAGGTCGGCCGCGCCGAGCAGGTCGGCCACATCGGCGCGGTGGCCGAGCAGGCGGACCGGCAGCGACTCGGCGTCGATCCGGTCCTGGAGCGATTCCCGCAGCGGACCGTCTCCGGCGATCACCAGCAGCGGGGTCGGCTCGTCATCCAGCCACTGCCGCGCGGCGTCCAGAAGCACCGGGTAGTCCTTCTGCGGGGCCAACCTGCCCACCGCGACCAGCAGCGGCCGGTCCCCGGCCGCGAATTCGGCCCGGACCGCCGCCCGATCCCGTTCGGCCGGCGGCAGCGGCGGCGCCGACACGGGTCCCAGCCGGGCATCCCGCGCGCCGAGTTGCCTGGCCCGGTCGACCAGGTCGGTCGAGGCGCCCAGTACGACGTCGGCCGCCCGTACCGCCCGCCCCTCCAGCACCCGGGTCAGCGCGCCCTTCGCGCCGCCGACCAGGACCGCGTTGTGCAGGGTCAGCACCAGCGGCCTGCGTCGTACCCGATGTCGGCCGAGCGCGTTGCCCGCCGCCAGCCCCGCGCGCAGCCCGTGCGCGTGCACCACATGCGCCGGGGCGCAGGCCGCGCGCAGTTCCCGCAGCGCCGCCCGATCGGTGGGCCGGGGCCCGGACCCGATCTCGACCGGGCGAAATCGCGCGCCGGCGCCCGTGAAGTCGAAGTGCTCGTCGGTCGCGGCCGGGCCGCACACGGTCACCGCGACCCCGCGCCCGACCAGGCCGGCGGCCAGCGAGCGCACGTGCGCGCCGATGCCGCCGGTGGACGTGGCCAGGACCAGGACGGCCCGCAACCGGGCCGGTTCGGTGCGCTCTCGCGACTCAGTCGTCGTGTCCACGTCGCTGCTCCCCTTCCGATTCGGCCGTCCGCCGCCCGCGCAACGCGGCTTTGACAGCCTCGCCGACGGTCACGGAAACGACTCCCGCGAACACCAGGGTGCCCACGATGGCGGCAACCGCCGCGATGATCAACGTGAAGACGATGCCGCCCGTCCCGAATAGGCGCGACACGCCGAATCCGGCCGCGCCGGCGGCGACCGCGGCCACCACCGTGCCGGCCGCCGTCCCGGCCATCGACGTGCCCGCCAACGCCCGGGGGCCGGCCGTGCGGGCCACGGCGTAGGCCAGCAACACGCCGGCCGCGCTCATCCCGATCGAGTTGCCCAGGCCGAGCGCGGCCACCGTCCAGCGCGCGGGCAGCGCGAAGGCGAGGGCGACGTCGGCGAGTACCACCACGCACCAGCCGGCCACCACACAACCCGCGGCGGCGCGACCGTGGCCGGAGGCGTTCAGCGCGCGGCCCAGGTGCGCGATCAGCGCGTACCCGAGCAGGCCGGGCGCGAACGCGGCCAGCGCCCAGGCCATCTGCTCGGGCTCGGTGGAGCCGGCCATGAACAGCGCGAAGAATCGACCCAGCGGCGCGGCGGCGGCCAGCAGCAGCGCGGTGCCGAGCGCGCCGACCAGGAGCACGGTGCGGGTGGTCGCGGCGACGGCGTCCGCGAACGCGTCCCGGTCGCCGTCGTGCGCGTGGGCGCTCAGCCGCGGGAAGGCGGCGGTGGCGATCGGCACCGCGAGTACCGCGTACGGGAGCAGGTAGACCATCCACGTGGTCTGGTAGACGACCAGGGATCCGTGCGTACCGCGCCCGTTGGCGAGCAGGATCACCGCGATCGTCGCGGCCTGCTGGGCGATCAGCGTCGCGACGCCGGCCAGCGCGAGGGTGCGCACCCGGCGGGCCACGCCGTCCGGGAAGCGCAGCGTGGGACGCAGTCGCAGGCCGGTCGAGCGCAGCGGTACGACGGTGACCAGCGCGAGCGCGAGGACGCCCGCGGTGGTGCCCAGCGACAGCGTCAGTTCGGCGCCGCGCGGCAGGTCGGCGAGGTTGTCGAGGTCGACGTCGTAGCGGCTCGCGAAGAGCAGATAGCTGCCGGCCACCACCAGGCTGGACACCAGCGGCGCGAGCGTGCCGGCCAGGAATCGGTGGTGCGCCTGGAGGATGCCGCCGGCGACCACGGCGATCCCGTACAGCGGCACCTGCGGCAGGAACACCAGCAACATCCGGGAGGCGACGTCCGCGACGCCCGGCCCGTCCGCCTTCCCGGCCAACAGCAGTTCGGCGATCGGGCGGGCGAGCAGCGCGCCCAGCAGCACGATCGGGGTCAGCACCAGGACGACCCAGGTCAGCAGCGCGGACGCGATCCGCCCGGCGTCCTCGCGCGCGCCCTTGGCCACCGGTCCGGCCAGCACCGGCACGACGACACTCGCCAGCGCCCCGCCGGCCACGATCTCGAAGACGATGTTGGGCACCGAGTTGACCGTGCTGTACACGGTGCCCAGGACGGTGTCACCGACCGTCCCGGAGAACACCAACTGCCGCCCGAACCCGGCCAGTCGGGCGAAAACGGTGACCACGGCCATCAACGCGGCGGCCCCGGCGAGACCACGCACGACGGCGCGCGAGCGGGTGGCACCGGCTGGGGTGGGGGCGAGTTCGGCGTCCGGGGGGATCGCGTCGGTGCCGGCGTCGGGGGGGATGGCGCCGGCTTCGCTCCCGGGGGGCGAGCCGTCGGCTCCGCGGCCATCCGACGGCGGGCAGGCGCCTCGGGTGTCGCTCACCTGCCGACCGTTTCCGTGCCGCTCTCGGACACGCCCCCTCGCGTGCCCGTGGGCCATCGATCGTTGCCGGTCATGCCGGTGCGGTGGCTCCCTCGGCGGCCGGCTGTCGGGGCGCCGGAGCGGCGGCCGGGCGACGGCCGAGCATATCGATGGTGTTCAGCGGCCGGTTGCCGGCGATGACCTTGGTGAAGCTGACCTTCTCGCTGGCCGCGGTGAGCGCGGTGAGCACGAGCGCCTTGGCCAGCAGGCCCTTGCGCGAGGAACCGGCGGCAAAGGCCACACCCAGAGCCGCGCCCAGCGCGTTCGCGCCCGCGTCGCCGAGCATCGACTTCTCGCCGAGGTCCTCGGGCAGCAGCGCCGCCGCCGCGCCCAGCGGCGCCGCCGCGAGGGCTGCCGCGGGGCCGCCGCGGAGCAGCCGCGGAGTGCCCGAGATCAGGACCGCCTTGGCCGCGCGGCCCGGCCGCAGGTCGAACAGGTTGATCAGGTTGGCCGTACCGGCGACCACCACGCCCGCGAGCAGCTTGTCCACCGGCCGCCGCTGCACGAGCGCGCCGGCCGCGAGACCGGCCGCGCCGAGTCCGACGATCTTGAGGCCCCCGCTGGTCACCTCGCCCTTGGCGAGCGCGCCGAGGTGGCCCTTGAACCCGCGCCGATCGCTCGACCCGGCCATGTCGTCGTAGGTCCCGAACCCGGCACCCGCGACCGCCGCCAGCACGCCGGCCGCGCGCCACCGACCGGGCACCCCCGGGGCGCACGCGGCGGCGACGGCCGTGCCGACCGCCGTCGCGGGCCCTTCGAGCAGGGTCAGTACCTCGCCCCGGTGGTTGCGCCGCTCCCACAGCGCGGCCTCGCCCGGCGGGCGGCGGGTCAGCGCGGCGTACGCGGCCCGGGCCGCACCGGTCGCGGCCAGCGCCGTCACCAGCCGACCCGGCCGACCCCGGTGGGTGTCGCCGGGGGCCGCGGCACGGCCGGCTACACGAGCGGTGGCACCAGCCGGGGCGGCGGCGGCCTTCGTCACGGCGTCTCCTTCTTCGGCAGCTCCGGCAACGGACCGTCGGTGGTGCCCGTCGTCCCGTATTGACCCGAACTGCCCTGCTTGTCCTCGACCACCAGGGACCACACGACCGCGACCTGACCCACTGGCGTGTCGGCGGTGTCCACGGTGGAAACGGCCTTGGCGGTTTGATCGTTACGGCGCAGCGCCCAGATCACGCCGTTCTCCTGCGCGGCGGACGCGGTGCCGGCCATGACCGTACCGCCGTCGCCGCTGTCCAGGGCGCGAGCGAGCGAAAGATGAATGTTGTTGATCCGGCCCGGATCGTCCCCGCCGGTGGCGCCCGAAGGCGCGACGATCACGACCAGGTCGGCGCCGGTGGCGGGGTTGTCCTTGATGTCCACGAAGCCGGCGTCCTTGAGCTTGGTCAGCGTCTCGGTCGCGGCCTGCGTGTTGTGCGTGGCGGGGGTGGTGGTGCCGTTGTTCTGGTTGGTGGTGCCCTGGCCCGGGGTCTGGCCGCTCGGCGGCGCGGAGGTGGTCCCGGCTCCGGTCGTCGGCGCGCCCGACTCGGGCGCGCCCGGCGTCGAGCCGCTCGCGGGCGGCTGGGTCGACGCCGGCGGCGAACCGGGCGTACCGGTCTGCACCGGCGGCAACTTCTCGGTGATCGCGCCCGCGAGCACGCGCGCGGCCCGATCGGTCGCCGACCCGGTCGGGAAGGCCGCCGCGTTGGCGCCCAGGGCGGTGACCAGGTCGCTCTCGCGCTTGGGGTCGGTCCAGGCGCCCTTGACCGCCACCTGGCCGGTGACCGTCGCGGAGGCGCCGTCGAGCAGCTTGACCGTGCTGTCGGTCAGCTTGGTGTCCGCGCCGGGCAGCGCGACCACGACCGCCTTGTGCCCGGCGAGCCGGCCCTTGGTCAGCTCGGGCCCGACGGTGTTCATGATGCCGTTCAGGTACCTCGTACCGGCGTTCGCCCGATCGAGTTCACGACGCAAGCCTTCGTTGTTCCGGGCCAGGTCCTGGACCTGCGTGTCGAGCCCGGAGACGGCCGCCTCCTTGAGGAAGGACGCGCCGAGCACCAGCCCGACCGACAGGGCCAGGAAGACCGCGATGATGGAGACGACGTGGTATCTGAAGTCGATCAACTGAACAGTCCCTGGAGCCAGTAGACGAAGGCGTCCCACTGCGCCCCGAACACGTGGAAGTACGCGCGACCGAGCGGGGTGACCCGCACGGTGACCGCGATGGTGACCAGCGCGGCGAGGCACAGCATGAGCAGCGATGTCGTGGAGATGCGGCTGCGGTACAGACGGCTGACGCCCTTGGCGTCCACGAGCTTGCCGCCGACCCGCAGCCGCGTGAGGAAGGTGCTCGCCATGCCGGCCCGGCCCTTGTCCAGGAACTCGACGAGCGTGAGGTGCGTACCGACCGCGACGATCAGGCTCGCGCCGCCGTCGTCGGCGAGCAGCATCGCGATGTCCTCGCTGGTCCCGGTGGCGGGGAAGGCGATCCCGTCCACACCGAGCTCGTCGAGGCGTTCCATCCCGGGGGCGCGCCCGTCGCGGTACGCGTGCACGATGATCTCCGCGCCGCAGCGCAGCGCCTGGTCGGACACGGAGTCCATGTCGCCGACGATCATGTCCGGCTTGTAGCCGGCCTGGAGCAGCGCGTCCGCACCGCCGTCGACGCCGATCATCACCGGGCGGTACTCCCGGATGTACGGCCGCAGCGCGGCGATGTCCTCGCGGTAGTGGTAGCCGCGGACCACGATGAGCACCTGACGGCCGTCGATCCGGGTCCGGATCTCGGGGACGCCGACGCCGTCGAGGAGCAGTTCGCGCTCCTCGCGGATGTACTTGAGGGTGTTCTCGGCGAACGCCTCGATCTGCTCGGACAGCCCGGCGCGGGCCTCCTCCATCGCGGCCGCGACCGATTCCGCGTCGAGCAGGGTGCCGACGGCGATCGGGTCGTCGCCGCGGTAGAGGACGTTGTCCTCGACCCGGACCAGCTCACCCTCGCGGATCCGGTCGAGCACGCTCCCGCCGACGGCGTCGAGGAGCGGTACGCCGGCCTCGACGAGCAGTTGCGGCCCGATGTTGGGGTAGCGCCCGCTGATGCTTTCGGCGGCGTTGACCACGGCGGCCGGCCGGCACTTGACCAGCGCCTCGGCGGCGACGCGGTCGAGGTCGCCGTGATTGATGATCGCGACGTCTCCGGGCCGCAGGCGCTTGGTGAGGTCCTTGGTACGCCGATCGACCCGGGCGAACGAGCCGGTGTCCTCGGTTTGCCGTCGACGACGAAGCGCGGGAATCCTCACCGGCGCAATCCTGCCATGCACAGTATTTGGCGGTGGCCGCCGGCCGCTCTCTCCTCGCTCGCTCGTCGATCACCGGTCGACGATGAAGTCGTGGGCGCCGACGCGCAGAGAGGCGCCCGAATTCGCAGCAGCCCGGGGGTGGGGGCGCGGCCGGGTCGTGGGGGCAGGGCCGAAGTGGGGGCGGATGAGGGGCGCGAGGAGGGGTGAAACCGAAGCGCGGCTGTTACACGACGCCGGTGGAGCAGCGCACACGACATGGGCCGCGGGGTCGCGGCAGGCCACGGCGGCGCCCGTGAAACCCCACACTCCCCCGCAACGGTGGGCCGGGTGGGACATGTCCCACCCGGCCCACCGAGACGCGGCCGCACCCGTGCCCGGCCGGCTCGGGTACGCGGCCCGTTCCGGGATCGGTGGGAATGCCGACGAGGGGCGGTCCCCCATCCGGGGGATCGGGATCGGCATGTGTGGCGACGCGCTCGGGTGTGGGTCGCCACAAGGCTGGTCCGCATGGAGACCACGGAGCCGACCCACACCGCCGACCCGCACCCGACGGCACCCGATCCGACATGCGCGGACACCGATGCCCGGCATCCGGCCGAGGCGGACCCGCGCGGCGGACCCCGCCCGGTCGTGGCCCCCGGGGCGGGCCCCACCCTCGACGTCCCGCGCGACGCCGACCCCGCCGGTCCGCGTCCGGCCGGCGCCGATGCCCGGGGCGTGCTTCGGCGGCGGCTCGCCTGGTTCGCGGTGCTCGCGTGTTCGCCCTACTTGCTGTTGAAGCTGCTCTGGGTGGTCGGGATAGACGTGGGCGTGGTGCATCCCGACGAGCTGCACCGCGCGCAGTGGATTGCCGCGAACGCGCTCACGTTCGGAATGGACGCGATCGCGGCGCTGATCGCGTACGCCCTCACTCGGACGCGCGAGGTCCGGGTCCGCGCCTGGTTGATCGCGTTGCCTTTGTGGGTGGCGTCGGGGCTGCTCGTGGTGATCATGACGGCCGTACCGCTCAGCCTGATGGGTGCCGCGGTCGGTGACGGCAACCCGTTCGCGGACGACGACTTCCTGCGGCCGTGGGTGTACGCGGTCGTCTACGGCGGCTTCATTGTCGAAGGCGCGGTGTTGTCGGTGGCCTTCGGGCTGTATGCCCACGAACGCTGGGGCGCGCTCTTGCGGGTCCGCGTTCGGGCTCTGCCGGATCCGGCCGGCACCGGTGACGCGCAGCGGTTCCTCGGTACGGTTGCCGCGCTCCTCCTCGGCTTCGCGGGTGTACTCCGGATGGCGTGGGCAGCGGGCGCCCACTTCGGCATGACCGGCCGGTGGATCGCCGACCGGAACGCGACCGGGCGCTGGATGGACGGCGTACAGGGCGGGCTCGCCCTGATCGGCGCGACGGGCCTGATCCTGCTCGTCCACCGGCTCGGCGGCACGCGTGTCCGGGGTCCCCTGGCAATGGCCTGGTTCGGGGCGGGCAGCGCTTTCGGATGGGGCGCCTGGATGGGCTTGATCAGCGCCGGAGCCGCAGCCGACAGCACCCTGGCGGAGCGCACCTCCAGACTGCTGCACTTTGTCTACACTGCCGAAATGATCAGCGGCGTCCTGGCTCTGACCATCGGCTGGTTCTTCCTGACCGAGTACGCCGGCCACACCCGCCACATCACGCACACGGCACACCCGAGCACCACCCCCGACGCCCCGAGCGCCGACGGCGAGCCCCACGCGCACTCGACGAAAGCCCACCCGTGACCACCGGTCGCATCCACGCCGCCCCACCCACCACGCGCAACGCCGACGGCGCACCGGGCGCCACCGCGCACGGTGCCCCCGGCCCGGCCCACGACGACACACCCGAGCCGACTCGGATCCCGTGTGCCGGGGGCGTCGCGTGTGCCGGTGTCGGGGTGGTCCGTGACGGCACGTCGGCCGTGGGTGGACGGGGTCGGCGTGCCGCCGGCGCCTCGGGCGGCGATGGTGTGGCGGGGTTGGGGTGGGCGTGGGCGTGGCGGGGGCTGGGGGCGGGGGCGCGGGGCGTGGTCGGATGGGTGGGTCGGCGGATGATGGTTCGGGTCGTTCGAGGGCTGGTCGGGCGGCGGGCACGGTTGCGGTGGGTGCATCTCGTGTTGGGGGGCGCCCTGTTGATGCCCTTCCATTTCGCCGCGCTCACCGTGCTCGCGGCCACCGGGCTGTTGCGCGGCACACCGGCGGAGGCGCTCACGTCGCAGTTCGTCGCGCTGGTCTTGGCGCTGCCGTTCGTGGCGACGGCCGGGCTGGTTCCGCTGGTACGCACCCTGGAGGGCAGCGCCGCACGGGTGTTGTGCGCGCCGGAGGGTGAGGTGCTGAGTGTCCCGGCGACCAGTGCGGCGGCGCGGCGGCGGGCGTCCGCGTGGTTCACGCTGCATGCGCTCGTGGGCGGTGTCGTCGCGGGCACCTCGCTCGCCGCGCCGCCCGGGGGTGTGGTGTTGCTCGTACTGCCCCTGGCCCCGGCCGTCGCCGACGTCTTCCCCTGGGCCGAACCCGCGCACGCGCTGCCGATCGCGTGGGTGCCGGTCGGCCTGGCCCTGCTCGTCCTCCCCCTGTTCGTATCCGCCGCCGCCGGCGCCTGGCTGGCCCGCCTCGCCCCCACCCTGCTCGGCCCGACCCCCGCCGACCGCCTCGCCCTCGCCGAGCAACGCGCCGAACGCCTCGCCGAACGCGCCCGAATCGCCCGCGACCTGCACGACTCGGTCGGCCACGCGCTGAGCGCCGTCGGCATCCAGGCCGCTGCGGCCGGCCGGCTGCTGGAGCGCGATCCGGCCTTCGCCGCCCGGGCGCTGGCCGCGATCGAGGACACCGCACGCGAGGCGGTGGCCGAACTCGACCATGTTCTGGGCCTGTTGCGCGAGGAATCGGACCCGTCCGCCGCGCCCGTACCGTCGCTCACCAACCTGGCCGACCTGATCGCCCGCACCCGCGCGGCGGGCGCCGACGTAGACCTCGAACTCGACCTCGAACCCGAACTCGGCCGCGACCTCGAACCGACGGGGGGCTTGGAGGGCCTGCCGCGCCTGGTCTCGCGCGAGGCGTACCGAATCATCCAGGAGGGATTCGGCAACGTCTTGCGGCACGCGGGCGAAGTCCCGGTCCGACTCCGCATAGCGGTCGCCAGGGGCGAGTTGGGCATCGACCTGAGCAATCCGCTCGGCTCGGCCCGGGCCACCCGACACGGCGGCGGACGCGGCCTGCGCGGCGCAGCCGAGCGAATCGCCGTACTGCGCGGCACCTTCACCGCCGCCCCCCACGACGGCCACTGGCACCTGACCGCCCGCATCCCCCTGGAAGGCCACTCGTGACCAAGACCCACACGCGTGCCGACCACCGCCGAAGTGCCGCCGCCACAGGCCGCCGCCCGCGCACCCTCACCGCCGGCCCGCACCGACGCCGGCGACACCCCGACCACGCCACCCCACACACCACGCCCGCCGCCGCAACCGGCCCCGCACCGCCCCCATCGGGCGACTCCCCGGCCGCACGAAGACGGGACGCGTACCGCATCTCCTCGGGGGCGTCCCTGTGAGCGACCCCGAGCCGACACCGACAAACAGCGCGGTCCACACCGTCGCGACGGCCGGCCCCACCGTGATCGATCGGGCGCACGTCGCCGTGGAGGCTGCTGCCGTGAGCCGCGGACTCTCGGAGACGCGGTCGTGACCCGGCCCGAACCCGGCCCGATCGCCGCCGACGACGGCGGAATTCCCGCCATGCCGGCCCGCGCGCCATGGTCATCGGCGCCCGGCCCGCGCCGAATGGCGGCGGCGGGGAAGCGGGTGTGCGTCGCGACCGCTTGGAGGTATGTCCGTGAACGAGCCCGTGCGCGTGTTGATCGCCGATGACGAGAGCCTGGTTCGTGCGGGACTCCACGCGATCGTGGCCGCCGAGCCCGACCTGGCTGTCGTCGGGGAGGCCGCCACGGGTGTGGAGGCGGTGGCGAGGGCGCGGGAGTTGCGGCCGGATCTGGTGTTGATGGACGTTCGGATGCCGGGCCTGAACGGGATCGAGGCGACCGCGCAGTTGCTGCGCGAACCGTCGGGGTCGCCGAAAGTTCTGGTGGTGACGACGTTCGAGAACGACGAGTACGTCTACGACGCGTTGCGGGCCGGAGCGCACGGCTTCCTGCTCAAGCGGGCGCGCGCGGAGGAGATGGTGCACGCGATTCGGACCGTGGCCCGAGGCGATTCGTTGTTGTTCCCGACCGCGATCCGCGACTTGGCGTTGAGCCGGGCATCGGCCCGGGAGCGGAGCCGGGAACTGCGTACGCGGATCGACCGGCTGACCGCGCGCGAGCAGGAGGTGCTGCGGTTGATCACGGCCGGCCTGTCGAACACCGAGATCGCCGAACGGACCGCGCTGGGGTCGGAGACGGTCAAGACGCACGTGGCCCGTGTACTCGGCAAGCTCGGCGTCCGAGACCGCACCCAGGCGGTGATCGCCGCGTATGAGAGCGGATTCGCCACGACGGGGCGCGGGGGCTGGGAGTAGGTCCCTTTGTGGCGACTCCGGGAGCGGGTCCCTTGCCGGCTCAGGCTGTGGGGCGGTGCAGGCTCTTGCGCAGGTGGTAGGCCCGGGTGTCGAGGGAACGCACCCCCGGGAGAACCGGGTCGGGTGGGTCGGACGGACCGGTGGCGGCTCGGGACGCGGCGTAGGACTCCGCGTCGGCCCACTCCGTGTAGGCCATGCCCCGGGTGCCGTCGAGGTTGATGTGCACGTGGGTGGCGATCGGGCCCGGGGCGTGGTCGCGTACCGCCGTCGCCAGGGTCAGTTCGGCCCAGCGGCGGGCGGCCGGTGCGGTGTCGGCCTCGATGTCGTCGATCACGATCAGGGTCGGGGTGGCCGGGTATTCGGGGTGGATCGCGCTGCCGGTCAGGCGATAGCGGATCACGCCGGGGCGTTCGATGCCGGGTATGACCTCATCGATGCCTCGGACGAGCTTCGGCCGCGTGGTGCGCATGAAGGCCCGGTGCTCGTCGTCGCCGGTCCACTGGGCGTAGTTGAGGACGCGCTCGCCGTCGGTACTCACGAAGCAGTTCAGGGTGAGGAAACCGGCGGGCCACGGAACGCCCTCCCACTCGGCGATCGTCGCGTCCACGGCGGCGCGTTGGCGCTCCGGCGTGTGCACGATCCAGGGGCTGACCAGGATCGTACCCACGTCGGCCCGGCGAACCCGGGGCAGCGCATGGTGCGGTGTAGCGGTCACGGAGACTCCTCGACTCGACCTCGACGGCAGAACCCACCCCACGGTGCAACTTCAACCGCCCTTGAGGTCAAGCCCGGCACGGCGCCCGGCCACCACCGCAGGCGGCCGCCGTGGCGCCGCTGCGGATCGAGTACGACAGACCAACGGTCGGAGCGCGTACGCCGAACCCGACGAGCAATACGCCAAACGCACCACACACGCGCCCCCGACAGCAACACCGCGCCAACGGCGCCCACCCGGCCCCTGACAGGCGCGGCCGGCCCCAGGCCCCACGTCCTCTCTTCCACCGCACCCTGCTGGAGGGTTGCGGCAACCCCGTACTCCTGGAGACCTTCGACCGCATGTGGACCGCGAGCGAACTGGCCCGCCGCTGGTCGGCCCACCGCTCCCCCGACCGGGACGGCATCGACGAACACCGCCGACTCGAGGAAGCGGCGCCGGCCCGTGACGCCGACACCGCAGCTGCGGTGCTGCTCAAGCACCTCACCCGAACCGCGACCAACCTGACCGGCTGTGCCCACCCCGACCCCGACCCCGGACACGACACCACGCCACACACCGGACCGGCGTAGCGGTCACGTCCCACGCCGACACTGCACCTCACGGCGTCGGCGGAGCCGCGTCGGGCCCGAAGCCGCGCTGCCGACGCCGCCCCGCAGGCAAGCCGGGCGAGCCGGGCGAACCGCGGGCCGAACTATCGGCCGGGCAAGGGACCAGCGGGAGTTGCCGACCCGGCCGGAGCGGGTGGCGGGGTCGGGCCGTCGTCGAAGGTCGGGCCCGTCTGACTCGGGTCGTCGACCAGGACACAGGGACCCACCGGGCCATCGGCGAGCTGGTAGAGGGTGGTGCTTCCGGCGCTGTCCGAGTTGTGTACGCGTCGGCCATCGCGAAAGCCCGGGTCGGGGAGGTCCTTCGCGTTGACCTTGAAGAGAGTGGCGGTGAGCACCAACGTGGCGTCCGGGGGGATGAGCTCCGGGCGTACCTCGGTCCAACGGTGGCTGTAGAACTCCAGTTCCGCGTCTGTCATCAGCCGGCCCTCGGGCGATGGGAGCCAGTGATAGATCGCGTTCAGGTCGTCGTTCGAGATGGGGCGTTCGGTGAAGCGGCCGGCAGCGCACTTCTTGCCGTAGGGCACGTAGTCGACGACTGCCCGCAATCCCAGGTCCCGGAAGCGCTGTTCGAGGCCCTTGGGGTTCCGGAACTCGTCGACCTTGAACAGGATCCCGCCATCGGGCCGCTTCACCACCTCGAAGGGCTGGGCCTCGGCCGAACCACCGCTGAGCATCGGCACACCGACCCCGATCCCGGTCGCGAGCACCGCCGAGGCGGCCAAGCCGTAGACCGCCCGCCTGCGCCGGCGAGAGGTCGCGGGGCGCACCGGTGGCGGATCGGTCGCCGGCACACCTCCCTCGGCGGCGAGCGTCTTGAGCTCCTCCAGCGCGCGTTCCTCGAAATTGATCATGCCTTCGCCTCCGCCTGTACGTGTGCGCTCCGGGTCTCTCGGTGGGGCTCCGCCGACGGCGAGCCCAGTTCCTTCGCGAGTCGTCGCCGCGCCCGGTGCAACCGCACCCGCGCCGCGACCGGCCCGATGCCCAGCACCCGAGCGGCCTCGACGACCGTCATGCCGTCGACGCTGACCAGTTCGACCACCGAGCGGTCGTCCTCGGACAACCGCTCGATCGCCCGGTAGATGTGCCGGGCCGCCGATGCCGCGTCGAGTCGCTCCTCCAGTCGCAGGATGTCGTCCTCGTCCAGCCACCGACGGCCCGCCATCCGCCGCGACGCGTCGGCCTCACGCGCCGAGCGACGACGTTCGCTCGCGACCACGTTGCGGGCAACCCCGTACAGCCATGCCAATTCGCCGCCCGGACCGCCCCGATAGCCCCCAGCAGAGCCCATCGCGGCGATGAAGACCTCGACGGTCAGATCGGCGGCCGACTGTGGGTCGTCCACCCGTCGGGCCACGAAACGCCCCACCGCGTCTATATGTCTGCGATAGAACGCCTCCAGGAGCGCCGGGTCCCCGGCGATCCCTTTGACCGCTTGCACATCCGGTCCGTCCAAAATGGGCTCCTCGCACCGCGCCGATGTTGTCGCCTGTCACCTCTCTTGTGGCGGGTGGCACCGAGAGCGTTACAGGTCCCGACAGGAGCTCCGACCCCGACACGGACCCGGCGTGTACACGGACACGAAAGCGCGCACATCCACATACACATACGCATCCGCGCGGCGACTGCTGTCCGCAGAAGCCGTCGTACGGCGACGACGACTCCACGCGACGATCGAGCAGATGGACCGCACCGCATGCCCGCGGCGATCGTGTGACGCGCTGTCGGCGGCGGCTGCGATGCTTCCGACGTGCCCCCTTGGAACCTGCTCGTCCTCGACAAGGCCCTGCGCGCCGGTTGGGCCGCCGACACCTGCTCTCCCGACAACCCTGCCTGGGGCCACTGCGACATCACGGCCTTGATCGTCCAGGACATCCTCGGCGGCGACCTCCTGCTCGGCGAGGTCCACCTCGACGGGGACCAACATGGCTTCCACTGGTGGAACCGCCTGCCCAGCGGCATCGAACTCGACCTGACTCACGAACAGTTCCGGCAGGGCCAGGCCGTCACCGAAGCCCGCGTCGTCCCACGCCCACCGGGCCTGCCACCCCGACGCCGCGAGGAGTACCTGCTCCTGCGCGAACGCGTCACCAAACACCTCGGCCACCTACCGCCCCCCGCCGCCTGACCACCCCGGAGGCGGCGCCCGGTCGACCCCGCCCCAGCCCGCCGAGCGAAGCGACGCGCCGGACGTTCGGCCGCACGGGGTTCGAACCGCCCGGAAATCGGGTGTGCCGGCCTGACGATCGCCGGGAGACTGCACTCATGCAGCGATTCCCGGCGAACCCCGGCGGCCTGAAAGACCCGGTCACTCTCCTCGACGACGAAGGGACCCGCTGGGTACTCCATCGCAGGCGCGTGGACCTGCGCGTCGTGCGGCGGCTCGTCAAGGACAACGCCACATCGGTCATATGGGGCGACATGGGAGGCATCTGCCCTCGACCCGTCCCGGAGACCGAACGACCCGAGCTCTGGGGTCGGATCAAAGACGAGTACCTGGGCCCCGGCGGAGCATGCTCGACCGGCCGTTACCTGGCACACGAGTTCCGTGCCGAGCCGCGACGCCGCATGCTCTACATCGAAGACCACTGCTGACCGTGCGCGAACCGACGGCCCGCCGGTGCGGACTGCCGGGCCACCAGCCGAACGACTGCCCTCTCCACGGGGGTTCACAGCCCCCAAGATCGGCACCGCTAAGCTGCGGTCACTGTGCGGGCTCGGGGTTCGCCCGGGTTCACCAGAGGAGCACGACCGCATGATGGGGCCGGCCCATTCACTGTCCGGAGCATGCGCGTGGATGGCCGCGGGTGCCGCCGCCGATGCCTACGGCCGCCCGATGCCCTGGCCCGTCCTGGTGGTCGGCGGCCTGATCTGCGCCGGCGCCGCCCTCGGGCCGGACCTCGACCACAAAGCCGCCACCGTCTCCCGCTCGTTCGGGCCGATATCCCTGATCCTGTGCGGCCTGGTCGACGCCCTCGCGTCCGCCACCTACAAGGCCACCCGCAAGAAGGGCGACCCCCGCCGCAACGGTGGCCACCGCACCCTCACCCACACCTGGGTCTGGGCCCTGCTGGTCGGCACCGGCGCCTCGGCGATCTGCGCGTACGGCGGCCGCTGGGGCGTACTGGGCGTTCTGTTCGTGCACATGGTGCTCGCCATCGAGGGTCTGTTGTGGCGCCAGGCCCGGCTGCACAGCGACATCCTGGTCTGGCTCCTCGGCGCCACCAGCACCTGGATGCTCGTCGAGGTCCTGAACCGTCCGGGCAACGGCTCGAATTGGTTCTTCACCGAGCCCGGCCAGGAGTACTGGTGGATCGGCCTACCGATCGCTCTCGGCGCCCTCACCCACTGCGTCGGCGACGCGCTCACCGTCTCCGGCTGCCCGATCCTGTGGCCGATACCGATCGGCCGCAAACGCTGGTACCCCCTGGGCCCGCCGAAGTCCATGCGCTTCCGCGCGGGCGCCAAGGTCGAGGTCAAGGTCCTGATGCCACTGTTCATGGGCGCGGGCGGCCTGGGCGCCGTCAGCGCCCTCGGCTACCTCGGCTGACCCGGGCCGCAATCCTCGCACCCGCGTTCGATCGTCGAAACGCTTTCCCGACGGCACGCAATTGTCCCTGTCATGCTGATTGTTCCGGCTCGAACGACAGGAGCGTCGATGCGTGCGGAGGACGTGGCCGCGGTCGTGGTCGCGGTGGTGGTGCCCGTACTGACCGCAACCGTCGCGGTCTTCGCGGTCGCCTGGCAGGATCGCCAGGCGAGCCGGTCGCAAACCGGCCGTCGGCAACGGGCGTTCGAGGACGCGACCCGACAGGTCGACTTCGCGGTCCTGTGGTGGGACGCGCGTCAACGCCTTCCCGGCAACCAGGAGGAGTTGGCCAACGCGAGTCGCGTCGCCCAACGCTGGCTCGATCAGGCGGGCGCGCTCGTGGTCGCCGCCGGACCCGGCACCGTCGACCCACCACGTCGGTTGTCCCCCACCCGGCTCTTGCTGCTCTATCCGTTCCGTTACACAGCCGCCAAGTTCATCCGCGCGAGCTTCCTCGCGGCACTCGGCGTCATGGCCGTCACCAGCGTCGGTGTGCTGAGCATGGCGCTGTCCACCGGTACCGGCGCGGACTTCGGCTGGTCGCTGACGTGGCTGCTGCTCTTCGCCCTGATCGCGCTATCCCTGCGCTTCTGGGCCGTCTCGGCGGATGCCGTCCGCCAACCCTGAACCTCGATGGGTTACGAGCCCGACCCATCGATCAGGTCCGGGCCCCGACCACGCGATCAGACCCGATTACGACCAATCGGCCCGGCACCCTCCGAAGGCCGCCCCACCGACACGCCTGCGGCGAAGCGGCCCTCGGGCTGGGGCTGTTCAGTACCCGGCCGGGGCCGGCCAGTGGCGCTCCACCCCGATCGCGTCCAGTTCGTCCGCGAACTCGGCGAACAGCGCGGGGTCTTCGCGTACCGCGTGTGGTTCGACGCCCCGCTCCAGGCAATAGGAGGCGAGTCGGCCGACCACCTCGCCCACGTTCCACTCCACCGGGTGCAGCCGGTAGCAGCCGTTGGAGATGTGCGTGGTGCCGATGTTCTTGGCCGCCGGGAGCAGGTTGCGCATCCGGATCGGCAGCAGTGCGCCGAGCGGGATCTCGAACGGCACGCTGGCCACGTCGATGTAGTTGTCGCCGCCGGTCGAGGGATGCAGGTCGATCCGGTAGGCGCCCACGCCCACCGAGTCCGGGAAGTGGTGGATGCCGTGCGTGCCCAGGATGTCCCGCGAAACGTGGTGTTCGGTCACCGTGGTGACCGCGCGGATGCGCCGCGACTCGCGCACGTAGGCGGACTTGGCCAGCCCGTCGGCCGTGCCGACCACATCGTGCCGCAGCCGCAGTCCGGGATACCCGGTGCCTCCGTCCGGCCGGGGCGCCTCGGTCTGGAGCCAGTACAGCACCGACAGGGACAGTTGCTTGGCCTCCCGGTGCGCGGCGGCGGCCTCGTCCGCGCCGACCTCGATGATCGGCCGCAGCCAGTAGTCGTTCAGCGGCCAGTTCACCAGGGTGATGTCCGAGTCGACCGCGCCGGGCTCGAACAGGCCCTTGGCCAGGATCCGCCGGAACAACCACAGGTCGTCGCCACCGGCGTTGGCGCTCTGGTCGGCATGCACCGCGAGCGGGTCCCCGGTCGGGCGCGGGTCGAAGGTCCGCACCTCGGGTTCGAGCGTGCGCGGGTCCGGCGCGAGGAAGCCGAGCAGGGGCCCGGGCCAGAAGTCCGGCCGGTACGAGCGCCAGAACTCGTAGTCGGCGGGCTTGTCGATCACGTGGTTCTCGCCCTCGTGGTACGACACCGCGAAGCAGTAGGTGATGCCCTGCATGTTCAACGGCTCGTACCGCTCGGGCGCGTTCGGCTCGCCATGCTCGTCCCGGGACTCGGCGCCGGTGACGTACTCCGCCTTGGCCAGCGGAAGCAGCTCACCGGTTTCGGTCGCGTCCAGGACGTACGTCGCGCTGATCGTGTGCGACTCCTCGGTACGCACGCCCCACAGGGTGACCGCGCGAACCCGGTCGCCGTCCGCGAACACCTCGGCGGGCACGTGCTCCAGGAGTATGCGCAGCCGCCCGGACGCCAGGTGCGGCGCGAGCAGCGCCTGCAACACGGCCAGCGCGGCGCGCGGTTCGTGGCACAGCTTGCTCACGTAACCGGCGCCGGGGTTGAGCTCGCGACGCTGCCGAGCCGCTCCGGTCAGCGGGTACCAGGTGCGGTAGTGGTCGCGGATCGCGGTGCGCAATTCGCGGTAGCTCGCGGGTGCGCCGTAGCTCTCGATCCAGGGATGCTCGTCCGGCGGCACGGCCTGCGCGGTGAGCTGTCCGCCGATCCAGTCGGTCTCCTCCGTGAGTACGACCGTCCGGCCCGCGCGGCACGCGGCCAGCGCGGCGGCAACTCCGCCGAGCCCACCGCCGACGATGAGAATCTCGGTGCTGATTTCGGACATGGTGAAGCCTTCCGTGAACGGTGCGAATGGAACGCGCTGCGGAATCGCGAGGGAACGAGGTTGTGAAGACGAAGGAAGAAATCAGCGAAACGAGGCGAAGCCGGGCAACACGCAAGATCGCCAGGGCCTAGAACGGCATGCCCGCATGGCCGTTCGCCGCGGGACGACCCAGGACGACTCACCGGCCGACGGGCCGACCGGCGCGCCGGCCCACCGATCTGCCGGGCCCGCCGACTCGCCCCTCAGCCCGAACTCAGCGCGCCGGCCCCGCCGTCTGCCCCGGCACCGCCTCACAGTTCATCAACTGGTGTCTGGCCAGGCTCGGATCCCCCGCGATCAGGCCGGTGAGCAGGCGGACCGCGGCCGCGCCCATCTCCCGTCTGGGTACCGAGAACCCGGACAGGAACGCCGGCCCGGGGACCGCGTGTTCGGGCGCACCCAGGGTCGCCAGCGACAGGTCCTCGGGAAAGCGGTAGCCGGCGGCGGAGGCCGCCTCCAGCACCGCGCGATGCGCGGCGTCGGTGTCGGTCGCCTCGGTGACGATCGCGGTGACGCCCTGCTCGTACCAGCCCCGCAACCGGTCGGTGGTCAGGTCCGAACCGTCGGTGCGCACCACGCCGGCGCGCTCGACCGGGAGTCCGCATTCGGCCATGCCGCGACGGAACCCGGCCTCGCGGTCCACCGCGCTGATCGCGTCGTCGAGTTCGCGGACGTACAGGATCTTGTGGTGCCCCAGCTCGGCCAGGTGACGTACGACCTCCGCCGTCGCCGTCACGTAGTCCGCACCGACGTACGGCAGTCGGTCGCCGAAGTCGTCGTGCCGGCCCAGGTAGACCACCGGCAGGTCGGTGGCCAGGAGCCGGTCCATCTCCCGGATCGGCAGGTGTCGGCCCATGAACAGGCAACCGTCGGCCAGCCGGACCCGGTTGAGCACCTCGGCGTGTGGCCGCTCGCCGGTGACGCTGGAGGCGATGAACATCAGCAGGTCGTAGCCCTGGGCGGCGGACTCCTGCTCGATGCCGACCAGGAACGGGTGGTACGCGTGCGACATCTCGGTGGGGAAGGTCGCGGTGAACGTGTACAGGCCGAGCAGGTTGTTCTGGCCGGCCGCCAGCCGCTTCGCTATCGGGTCCGGCACGTAGCCGAGTTGCTCGGCGGCGGCCATCACCTTGCGCCGGGTCTCGTCGGCGATCCCGACCGCTGCCGAACCGCCGCTGAGGATCAGGGACACCGTCGGCTGTGAGACGCCGGCCAAGCGGGCGATATCCGCCTGACGGGGCCGGTTCGCGCGTGAACCAGCCGGCCGTCCGGGCCCGCCGATCGGCTTCATGTACTCCTCCAAATGCCTGACAACGGGTTCCTAATGCGCATCAGATCAATCGATCCAGTATATCCAGTCACGGTGCGTGATTCACGGTGCTTCCAGGCCGCCGTCGGGGCGGCGCACCCGGGCCGCCCACCGCTCGTGCAGGTGGGTCCGCGGCGGGTACTTCGCCGCCGCCGCCTCGTCCAGGTCGATGCCCCATCCGGGCCGATCCGAGGGCGTGAGGTAGCCGTCCACGGTGCGCAGCGTGCCGGGGAACACCTCGTGCACCCGCTCGGGGTAGACGTGTTGCTCCTGGATGCCGAAGGCGGGACTGGTCACATCGAGCGTGACGTTGACCGCCGCGCCGATCGGCGAGACGTCCGGCGGCCCGTGCCACGCGGTCCGCACCCCGGTCAGCTCGCACAGTGTGGCCAGCTTGCGGGCCGGGGTCAGCCCGCCCACCGCCGACACGTGCACCCGCAGGTAGTCGACGCCGCCGGAGGTGATCAGGCGCGTCGCGTCGGTCATCGAGGTGAGCAACTCGCCGGAGGCGATCGGCATCGGCGCGGCGGCGCGCACCTCGGGCAGCCGATCGAAGTGCTCCGGCGCCAGCGGGTCCTCGAGGAAGAACAGCCGGTACGGCTCCAGCGAACGGGCCAGTCCCACCGCCTCCTTCGGGGTGAGCCGGTTGTGTGCGTCGTGCAGCAGCCCGAGTTCGTCGCCGAGCACCTCCCGGGCCCGCTCGAACAGGCGCGGCGCGGTACGCAGGTAGTGGCCGACGTCCCAGCCGTCCGGATAGGGCGCGCCCGGGTAGCCGCCCGGCGTGCCGTCGGCGCCGTAGGTACCCAGACCCGGGCCGCCGGTCTGCAACCGCACGTAGCGGTAGCCCTGTTCGGCCAATGCGGCCACCCGCTCGATCGACTCCTCGATGCTGCCGCCGCGAGCCCCGGTGTACACCGCGGCACCACCGCGCACCCGGCCGCCGAGCAGTTCGTACACCGGCACGCCCAGTCGTTTGCCGGCGATGTCCCACAGCGCCTGGTCGATCCCGGACAGCGCGTTGTTGTGCACCGGGCCGCCACGCCAATAGGAGGAGTAGTGCAACAGCCGGAAGATGTCCTCGATGTCGGCCGGGTGCCGACCGATCACCATCGGCGCGAGGTGTTCCTCGACGGCCGCGACCACCGCGTGGAAGCGCTGGGTGAAGGTGGCGCAGCCGAGGCCGTACAGCCCCGGCTCGGACGTGTCGACCCGCACCACGACGAGCGGCACCCCACCGGGCGCGGTCACGATCGCCCGCACCGACGTGATCCGCAACGCGTCCCGAGCGGCCCACGGCGCCTGCGTCTCGGCCATGACCGCGAGAGTCGCCGTGTCGGGCACGTGAACACCGGGCACTTGGGCCTCGGTCACGTAAGCCCCGGGCACGAGCACGCCGGGCACGTGAGCCTCGGCCACGTGCGCCTCGGCCATGCGAACGCCGGGCGTCGCCGCCGGGTCCACCCGATCGGTGGAGCGCGTCCCCGTCTCGGACTCCGTCTCGGACTCCGACTCCGACTTGCTCATGAGGTTCGCTCCTGTGGGTACGAGGTCCGATCAGCGTGCCGAGCGCTACCCGACTCCGGCTGTTTCGCAGACGAATCGTCCCGGGTATCGCCGGAGATCAGCCCGCCCGCGACCGGATACGGGTATCGGGCGCTGAAGCCGAGAAGCCGCCGGGCGGGCGCCAGGTCGATCGGGACCGACCGCTCGGGAAACGTCGCCCGGCAGGGCACATCCGGCAGGTGGGTGGCGACGAGTTCGCGAGTGGGCGTCGCCGAAAGCGTGTCCGGCGCCGCCACGAACAGCACCGGTGCGCCCGTCACACCCGACGCGGTCAGGCCGAGTACGCACGCTCGGGCGGCGTCCCGCAGGTCGAGATAACTCCACACCTCCGCCGCACCGCCGGCCGGGTCGCCGGCCAACCGAGCGGCGTGCCCGCCGAGTCGGGCGGGATCACCGAGGAACGGCAGGCGCAACGCCACCGCCGTCATTCCGTGTCGCCGGTGCATCATCGCGGCGGTGGCCTCGTCGACCTGCTTGGACAGCGCGTACGGGTCCTCGATGCAAAGCGGCAACTCCGTGTCGAGGGGCAGGTACGCCGGCTGCGGCCGAGGCGTGGAACGGGCGAACGGCAGGCCGGTGACGGACAGGCTGCTCGCCAACACCGCGCGGCGCAGCCCCGCCCGCCCGGCCTCGTTCAGCACCACGAAGGTGGCCTGCGTATTCGTACCGAACACCACCTCGGGCGCGGCTACTTCGGGCGAGGCGAGCGCGGCCAGGTGGATCACCGCGTCGACCCCGTCGAGCGCATCCGCCACGGCCACCGGATCCCGGGCGTCACCGACCACCACCCGGTCGGCGCGCAACTCCCCGGCATCCCCGACGTCCTCGGCGACCAACGCGGTCACCGGCACCCCTCGACCGGCCAACTCCGCCAACACGGCGGTCCCCAGCCGTCCCGCGGCACCGGTAACGAGAACCCGCGCCATCCACACCTCGGGCTCGGGCACCTCCGACCCACGCGTCGCGGACCCACCCACGCCGCTTCCCCGCACACCGCTTCCGTGCGCCACTGGCTCGTGCCTTCCGCGCCCGCGCGTTCCGCGCCCCCCGCTCACTTGAGCCCCGTGAACGCGATGCCGCGCACGATCTGCCGCTGGAAGACCAGGAAGACCACAACCGGCGGGATGATCGTGATCAGCATTCCCGCGATCAGCAGACTCTGGTCCGAGGTGTCCGCGAGTCGCGGGAGCGCCACCGCCAGCGGCTGCTTGTCCGTGTCGGTGATGGCGATCATCGGCCAGAGGAAGTCCTTCCAGGCGTTCATCACCGCGAGCAGCGACACCACGGCCAGGATCGGCCGGGACATGGGCAGCACGATACGGGTGAGAACCCGCCACGGACCGGCACCGTCCAGGCGGGCCGCCTCGAGAAGTTCCCGGGGAATGCCGTCGAAGAACTGTTTCATCAGCAGCACGTTGAACGCGTGCGCGCCGGCCGGCAGCCACACCGCCATCGGCGTGTTGGCGATCGACCCGCCGGTCAGCGGCAGGTCCTGGATGGTCAGGTAGAGCGAAACCATCGACACCGTGCCCGGCAGGAACAGCGTGGCCAGCACCGCGGCGTAGACGTACTTGCCGTAGAACGGCCGCAGAATGGACAGCGCATAGGCCCCGGTGACCGCGACGAACAACTGCACGAACCAGGAACCACCCACCAGTACAACGGTGTTCGTCAGATAGCGGCCCAGGTCCAAGCTCGTCCACGCGGTCGAGATGTTCGACCAGTGCGCCTCCTCGGGCCACAGCGCCAGCGGGTGCCGCAACGACTCCTGGGTGGAGGAGATCGAGCCTTTGAACACCCAGTAGATGGGGCCCGCGCCCTCGATCACCAGCGCGGCGATCAGCAGCAGTTGGGTGGTGCCCAGGCCGAACCGGGTGAGGGGACGGCGGCGTTCCGTCTCGGACATCACGCCCCTGGTACCGGTACTCATTTCGTCCCCCACGTGCGGGTGAGCCGCAGATAGATCGCCGACAGGATCGCGAGCACCGCGGCCAGGCTCACGCTCAGCGCGGCGGCGCTGCCGTAGTCGCCACTGACGAACGCGTACCGGTAGATGAGCAGCAGCACGGTGACCGTGGAGTCCTCCGGGCCGCCGTCGGTGAGTACGAACGGCTCGGTGAACACCTGGAAGGTGTTGATCACTTGGAGCAGCATCATGATCAACAGGACCGAGCGCATGTGCGGCAGCGTGACGTGCCACAACCGGCGCCGGACCGAGGCCCCGTCCAGTTCCGCGGCCTCGTACAACTCGGTCGGCACACTCGCGAGCGCGGCCAGATAGATCAGTACCGCGCCGCCCGCGCCCGCCCAGGTCGCCTCCACCACCAGGCTCGTCATCGCGGTGTCGGCGGATTGCAACCACGGGTACGGGCCCAGGCCGACCTTGCCGAGCACCTCGTTGAACAGCCCCGAGTCCGGGTCGTAGAACCACTTCCACATCAGCACCGCCACCACCGGCGGGACCGCGACCGGCAGGTAGACCAGCACACGCATCAGCCCGGCGCCGCGCCGCAGTTCGGACATCAGCACGGCCAGGAACAGCGGCAACGGGAAGCCGATCAGCAGCGCCAGGCCGGTGAACACCAGGGTGTTCCACACCGCCTTGCCGAGCAGCGGATCGTCCAGCAGGGTCTGGTAGTTCTGTAGGCCGACCCAACTCGCCGGTTCGACCAGGTTGGTCTGCTGGAAGCTGAGCACCAGGCTGCGGATGATCGGCCACCACGAGAACAGGCCGAACACCAGCACGGTCGGCAGCAGGAACAACGCCGCCGCGACGTGCCGGGATCCGCCGCGCCACCGGGTCGCCTTGGGCAGGCCCTTGCGCGAGGGCACCTGCGCGACGACCGGCAGGCTCTCCCGGGAAATGGTCGGCGTACTCACCGCGAGCCCCCGTCGCGATCCGGGTACCGCCCGACGCCCCCGTGGTGATCCCGGTACGGCCCGGCACCCCCATCGCGATCCCGGCACATCCCGGCACCGACCGACCCCCCGCCGGCAGCAGGCGTCCGCATGATTCCGGGTCGACCCGACGCACCCCCTCGGCGTGCCCGGGTCTCGCCCCCGGTCACTGCGCCTGCGCCTTCTCGAAGGCCGGCCCGAGCCGGTCGCCGGCCTTCGCCAACTCCTCGCGCGGATCCGCGTCCTTGCGGGTCAACACGGCCTGCACCACGGTGTCCAACGCCCCGTACAGATCCTGCGCGGCGACCGGCGGCTCCACCTGGTAGTCCAGCTTGCCCACACCGGTGACGTAGGGCGCGAAGTTCGCGGTCGGGATGTTGGTGTGCTTGTTGATCGCGGCGTTGACCGGGTCGGCCACGGCGGCCGAGTAGAACGGCAGCGTGGGCAGACCGACCGCGAGCTTGTCCGCGGCCTGGGCGAGCGCGAGTTCCTCGGCCGCGGCCGGGTCGTACGTCGGCTTGAGGTAGAAGTAGTCGATCCACTTCACCGCCGCGGCCCGCTGCGCCGGTGTGGCCTTGGCGCTGACCACGGCCATCAGGCCGCCGAGCAGGGTGGCCTTGCCGCCGTTCTGTTGCGGAAGCGCGGCCATGCCGAAGTCGGCGGGCTTGCCGGAGTACTGGGTGATGTAGCGCTGGTAGCTGTTGACCGTGCTGATCATCATGCCGATCTTGCCCGCGGCGAAGTCGCGTTCGGCGTCCTGCTGGGTGCGCAGATGGTTGTTGCCCATCGAGTCGTCCTGCCAGCGCATCGCGGACAGTTGCTTGAGCGCGTTCTCGGCCGGGCCGTCGAGCAGGGACGGCACGTACTTGTCGCCGACCTTCTTCTCCATCGAGCCGCCGTAGGCGTAGGTCATCGCGGTGAGGATCCAACCGCCGGTGTTCTTGACGGTCATCTGGGTGTAGCCGGTGGCGCCGGTGTCGGAGATCTTCTTGGCGGCGCTACGCACCTCGTCCCAGGTCGCGGGCGGCTTGTCCGGGTCCAGACCGGCCTTGGTGAACAGGTCGCGGTTGTAGACCAGGCCGAGCGCGTACTCGGTGACCGGCAGCCCGTGGATCTTGCCGTCCGCGGCGGTGGCCGGGGCCAGCGCGCGCGGGTCCAGGTCGCCCGAGTGCGGCAGGCTCTTGACCTCGGTGCTCAGGTCGGCGATCTGCTTGCGCGCGATCAGGCCGGGCGGTTCGGTCAGCGGCACGGTCAGCACCGTCTCGGCGCTGCCGCCCGCCAGGCGGGCCGCGAACGTGCGCGCGTCCCACTGGGTGTCGGTCGGCTTGAGCTTGATGTTCGGGTTGGCCTTCTCGAACGCGGCGACCGCGTCCAGGAATTGTTGCCGCGTCTTCGGGGCCGTGGTCGCGGGCATGCCCGCGACGGTGATCGTGGTCTTGCCGGAGGAGCCGGCGCCGTCGGACGTGCCGGACGAACAACCGGCGGTGCCTGCGACGAGGGCGAGCGCGAGCGCCCCGGCCCCCGCCACCGCCCGACGGCGCCGGCGCCGGCGCCGGTGCGTGCTGACCGGGACTGACTCGGCCACGGGTACCTCCCTGGATCCTGGTGCTGCGGGCCGGACGTTGCTCCGGAGGGATGCCGCTCCGGACGCGGATGCGTCGGGCTGCGATGAGGTCGTATCTAATTCGCATTAGGAGAGTGTGTCAAGAGGGTTGCCGACAAGTTGCGCGGCCCGGCGAATCAGACATACGGCGACCTTGACTCGTGTCGACGATCGGAGTACACATTCGCTCTAATCCGCATTAGGTCAGCCCTGTCGCTCGGGAAAGGGATCCTCATGTCCACCCACCACGCACCCGACGACCACCACAGCGGCGACGGCGACCTGCGCCGACGCGGCTTCCTCGCCGGGGCGGTCGCCGTCGGTGTGGCCGGCACGGTGCTGCCGGGAACCGCGTTCGCGGCCGAACAGGCGGCCCCGGTAACCGTGTCCGCGCCGGGCATCAGCCTCACCGCCGGCGCCGACGGCTACGTCTCGATCCGCGACGGCGGCGGGATCGAGCGGGTGCGCCTGACCAGATTCATGGCCAAGGACACCGTCGCCGGCATCCAGCAGAGCACCGGCGGCACACCGTCGTTGATCACGCTCGCCGACGGCAGACCCGCGATCCGGGTCGAGTACACGCTGCCCGCCGCCGCGAACGGGATCACCGTCCGGGGCGTCTTCGACGTCACCGCGCACCGGGCGCATCTGCGCTGGGAGGTGGGCGGCTCGACCACACTGATCCCGGCCGGCTTCATGTTCGGGCGCACCGTACTCGCGCCCACCGCGCCGGAAACCTTCGCCGCGCTGACCACGTGGAACCGGGACGCGGGCGGCGGCATCCCGTACGAGACCAACGCCGGCGTGGTCTACCAGGAGACCTGGGCCGACACGAAGGCGTATTTCCGGCTCGCCGGCACCACTCCGGCCTGGACCAACGCCACCTGGATCCACGCGCCCGGCACCGCGACCACCGACGGCGCGGTGACCGAGGCCGACCTGGTGCTCGGCACGATGCGGCCCGCGGCGGCCGGCACCACCGGATCGGCCCGGCCGCTCGGTGTCGAGGTGTGGACCGACCAGCCGTTCTCGCTGTGGGACCGGGGCGGGGTACCGATGCCACTGCACGCGGAGGTCGCCAACGGCGGCGCCACGGACAAGGCGGTGCGACTGTCCTGGTGGGCGCGCGACTTCGACGGCCGGATCCTGGGCAGCGGCACGGTCACCGACACCGTCGCGGCGGGCGCCACCTGGGCGCAGACGTTCACCGTCACCTCGCCGCCGCACGGCATCGTGTTCACCGAGGTGAGCGCGACCTCCGGAACGGACGAGGCGTTCGCCCGGACCAACCTCTCGGTGCTGCCCTCGTTCGCCTACCAAGCGGGCCCCGACAGCATGTTCGGCATCGCCAACTACCCGTGGCTGCTCGAGCCGGACGCCCCGGCCGTGCTGGGCCTGATGCGGCGACTCGGCATCAAGCGGGTGCGGATCTCCTACGACGGCGGCCCCGGCCTGCCACCGGCCACGCTCGACGCGGCCGGCTTCGCGCACAACATCGAACTGGCCGGCATCCCGCTCGGCGGCACCACCGCCCAGATCGCCGCGTGGGCGGACACCAACACCGCCAAGGCGATCGGCGCGAACGCCGACTGGTTCGAGGTGGCCAACGAGATCAACAAGCCGTGGATGAGCGGCCAGACCGCGTCCGCCTACGTCCGCGACGGACTGCACCCCGTACGGGATCGGCTGACCGCGGCCGGGGCCCGGACCAAGGTGATGAACGCGGGCCTGGCCGGGATGGACTACGTCTGGACCAAGAACTTCCGCGACGCGGGCGGCTGGGACCTGATCGACGGCTTCGCCTTCCACCCCGGCCGCGGCAACTTCACCCCCGACTACGCGCCGGCGCCGGCCGACTGGACCATGGGCGACCACGGCACGTACTGGAACTTCCTCGGCGGCCTGCGCAAGGCCCGCGAGGTGATCGCCGAGTACGGCGAGAAGGAGCTGTGGCTGACCGAGGCGTACGCGTGCACCAAGCCGAACAGTTGGTGGCACGACACCTATCGGCACGCGGCGGAGAACGTGCTGTTGACCCTGGCGCTGGCCAAGGCCGAGGGGGTGCGCTGCGTGAACTGGTACCAGTTGCACGACAGCGTGCTGGGCAAGCCGCAACTGGCCGACCCGGTGAACTCCGAATACCACTACGGGCTGATGCACCGCGACCTCGGCGCCAAGCCGTCGGCACTGGCCTACGCCACGGCGGCCCGGGTGCTGGATCGGGCCACGTTCGTCCGCCGGTTGAACCTGGCCGACCCGGATCTCAAGGGGCTGCTGTTCGCCTCGCCCGACGGCCCGATTTCGATCCTGTGGAGCCGCAAGGACGGGTACGTACTCAACCCCGACCACCCGACGGACTCGGGATGGTTCGCCGCGCCCGAGCCGTGGGTGGACGGGTGGCGGACGAAGACGACGCTGATGGTGGCGGCGGCCCCGGGAGCTTCACCGGCAGAGGCCGGGCGACGCGGTCGTGGGCATCGCGGCGGCGGGCGCAACACCGCGGCGACGGTCCGCGAGCTGGACTGCATCGGGCGGGAGCGGCTGCTGACTCCGGTGCGCGGGCGCGTGGAGCTTCGCCTGGATGGCGCGCCTCGGATCTACTACGGGCTCACGGACACACCGGACGCGCCGTGTTGATCCGGGCCGACGGATCCGCCGGACACACTGCCGGTACGGGCTGACCGGCACGCTGGACCGGGCGTGGCGGGCGTGGCGGGCGTGGCGGGCGTGCCGGACGTGCCGGGCGTGGCGGACGTGCCGGACGGGACGGACGGGACGCGAAGGCGGCGCGGCGACGCGGCGGGCGGCCTCGTCGGGGTGGAGCGGGGCGGCGGCGGACTCGGTGCCGCCGCCCCGGTCTGGTGGCGGATCAGTTGTAGGTCAGGGGCGGGCTGAGCGGGGTGCGGGTGACGCAGTACCAACTGGGCCACGACGTCGACGTCGGGAACAGCACCCGCAGGCTCCAGTTGCTCGGTGAGGGCGGCGAACCGGTGAGCACGGCGTTCAATGGCTGCCCGGGCGAGATGGTGCCGCTGACCTTCGGGATCGCACCCAGGTTGAGCACGGGCGCACCGGCCGTGTAGGGCGGATTGATCGTGCCGTCGTAGACCACGCCGCCACTGGGTCCGTTGAAGAGCACGGTGGTGTTGATCGAGTTCGCGGGGAAGCTCACCGGGACCGCCGTGGCGATGTTCACCTTGAGCAGGCCACCGCCGGTGCTGTACGTCACCTTCGTGGTGAACGTTCGGCCCCTGGTGTCCACGCAGTTGTAGGGGGATGTCGAGGGCCCGCCCGCAGAGGCGGTACCGGCGAACGTGGTCACGGCGGCGAATGCGCCGGCGGTGGCGAGCGCGGCGATCTTTGCGCGCTTGGACATACCTGTCTCCTGGGTTTCTGGGCTGGACCCGAACCGTGCGGAGGAGCAGAAGTACACCGGGTGCGACCACACCCGTCACGCGCGCCCAGTAGACCAACCCCCGCCCCACCCCGACAAGCCGGCCGACGGGAATGTCTCGATCTGGCAAATGGCGGGATCCGGCGACCGGCGGTGGCGCGGTACGGGGTGCGTGGTGTGGGTGCGTGGTAGGGGTGCGTGGTGGTGGGGGGTGCGCGTGTGCGTTGCGCGGTGCGCGTTGTGCGGTGGCGCCGGTCCTATGAGGTGTCGGGTGCATTACGGATTCTGTACCTACTGGTATGTACACTCGCAGCATGAGTTCGAATACCGCCGACCTGCTGATCGAGACCACGCGTGACCTCCTCTGGGAGCGCGGCTATATCGGCACCAGCCCCAAGGCGATTCAGCAGCGGGCCGGAGTGGGCCAGGGCAGCATGTACCACCACTTCACCGGCAAGTCGGATCTCGCGCTGGCCGCGATCGACCGGACCGCCAAGGAGATGCGGGCCGCCGCCGAACGGCAGTTCGCCGCGCCGGGAACCGCCGTCGAGCGGATCACCGTCTACCTGCGACGCGAGCGCGACGTGCTCAAGGGCTGCCCGATCGGCCGGCTGACCCAGGATCCGGACGTCATGAGCGACCCGGCGCTGCGCGGACCCGTCGACGAGACCTTCGTCTGGCTGCGCGGCAGGCTGGCCCGGGTCCTGGCCGAGGGCCGCGCGCGGGGTGAATCGGGTGTGGCCGCGCTCGACCCCGACAGCACCGCCGCCACCATCGTCGCGGTGCTCCAGGGCGGTTACGTACTGGCCCGCGCCGCCGACTCGACCGAGCCCTTCGACCAGGCCGTGACCGGCGTACTCGGCCTGCTGAGCGCACCGCCGCCCACCGGCCGGGGCTGAAGCCGGGTCCGAAACCGAGTCCGGGCTTGCGAAACAGAGTCCAGGCGACATCGAGTCCGAGCGAAACAGAGTCCGAGCGAGACAGAGTCCGAGCGAAACAGGGTCCGAGTTCCGAGGAGCCCCCTACATGCAGGTCATCCGTACCCAGGCCGCCACCGCCGCGGCACCGCCCGAGTGGCTGACCGGCCCGGCCTGGCTCGACGAGATCGCCGCGCCGGTCGAGCCCTCGCGGGTGCGCGTCGACAGTGTGCACTTCGCACCCGGCTCCCGCACCGTGTGGCACCGCCACCCGCTCGGCCAGGTGCTCCACATCACCGAGGGCACCGGCCTGGTCCAGCACCGCGGCGGTCCCGTGGAAACCGTGCGTCCCGGCGACACCGTACGCATCGCGCCCGACGAATGGCACTGGCACGGCGCCGGCCCCACCACATTCATGACCCACCTGGCCATCCAGGAGGTGGCCCCCGACGGCACCGAGGCCGAACGAGGCGACCCGGTCACCGACACGGAGTACCAACCCGTCGGATAGCCGATGCAGCCGACACCGAACCGCAACGACCACGAGGACGGGACCTTCGGACATGTACGCCCATCAGTACGAGATCACCTTGCCCGCCGACTACGACATGGGCATCATCCGCAAGCGCGTCGCCGACTTCGGGCACGGCCTCGACGACCGGGCGGGCCTGGGCCTGAAGGCGTACACGATCCGCGAACGCGGCGTCGACGGCTCGCCGGTCAACGAGTACGCGCCGTTCTACCTGTGGCGGGACATCGGCGCGATGGCCCACTTCCTGGTCGGCGGTGGCGGCTTCCAAGGCATCATCCGCGACTTCGGTCGCCCCCGGGTCCGGCACTGGACCGGCCTGGCCCATCTGCCCGGCCCCGCTCGGGAGCACGCGCCCAAGGCCGCCTCCCGCCGCCTGCTTCCGCTGCCGGCCGACCCCGACCCCACGGGTCTCGGCCTGGCCACACACATCGACGCCGAAATCGAAGCCCTACACGCGCTCGCCCGCACCGACGGCGTCCACACCGCCGCCCTCGCCCTCGACCCGGACCACTGGCACCTGATGCGCTTCGTCCTGTGGCAGGGCCCCATCCCGACGCCCCACCACAAGGACACCACCGAACGCTACGAAATCCTGCACACATCCACACCGTCCCTGACCGACCTGCCTACCGGCCGCCTCACCTGAGACCCCCGCTTGCACCTGGGGCGCAAGCGGGGCCGACTCCACACACGGCCGAAGAGCGAGCGGGGCGTCGGGGCGGTCGGGTGGGACTGGGTCGGAGCTGGAGCGGGTCGGGGCGGGACCGGGTCGGGACCGGGTCGGGACCGAAGCGGGGCGGGGTAGGCCGGAGTCGTGTCCCGCGGCGTTGCTGTTTGTTGGGCGACTTCGTCGCCGGCTCGCGAGGCACCGCTTTTTCTTTCCCCCGCTTCGCTCCTCCAAGAAAAAGCGGTGCCTCGCTCGGGGCTTCGTGTCCCTCCGCTTCGCTCCGGGCCACGAAGCCCACACCTGCGGCTCCGCCGCTCTCCGCGCTTCGCGCGTCGATCACTGGGGTGGGCGCGGGTCGGGGGCGCTGACGCGCCAAACCGCAGCCGGATCCGCCGGCCCGGTCGCGGGCGGGCCGACCTCTCACCGCAGCAGCCAACCCCACCCATCCGGCAAACCACACCGGGGCCGCGAGGCCGGATCAGGCCCCCACGCAGCCCCTGAAACCCCAACCTCCGCACCAAAGGCAACGGGTGGAGCGGGTGGGTACACAACCCAAAACAACCAAAGACGCATCCGCAGCAACGCGCACAGCGCACGCCGATCGCCCGCGCGACCCACCCGCTACCGCAGCGAACCCGCCCAAACCGCTTCGCCCATCAGGGTCATGTGACCTCGAGCTTGGCCCCGGCGGCCGTGGCCAAGAGTTCTTCCGCGTGGGCCCGGCCGAGTTCGGAGTCTTCCAGGCCGGCCAACATGCGGGAGAGTTCTCGGACTCGGGCCGGGTCGTCGAGGGTGACCACTCCGGAGCGGGTGACCGTACCGTCGCTGGACTTTTCCACCACCAGGTGGCGGTCGGCGAAGGCCGCCACCTGGGGGAGGTGGGTCACCACGATCACCTGGGCGACCCGCGCCAGGCGGGCCAGGCGGCGGCCCACCTCGACCGCGGCCTTGCCGCCGACGCCCTGGTCGACCTCGTCGAAGACGAACGTGGGGACCGGGTCGGCGCCGGCGAAGACCACCTCGACGGCGAGCATCACCCGGGAGAGCTCACCGCCGGAGGCACCCTTGGCCAGCGGTCGCGGTGGCGCTCCCGGGTGCGGGGACAGTTGCAGTTCGACCTCGTCCACGCCCGCCTGGCCGTACGCCAGGACCCGATCGCCGACCGGCAGCCCGTCCGGGTCGTCCACCCCGGAGATGGCCACGCCGACCCGCGCGTACGGCATCGCCAGCGCCGCCAACTCGCCGGTCACCGCCGCCGCGAAGCGTTCCGCCGCGGCGTGCCGGGCCGCCGACACCTCGCTCGCGAGCGCCGCCAACTCGACCCGCAGCGCGTCCCGTTCGGCGGTCAGTTCCTCGGTGCGGTCGTCGTCGCCGTCCAACTCGGCCAACCGCGTGGCCGAGCGCTCGGCCCAGGCCAGCACCTCGTCGATCGACTCTCCGTACTTGCGGGTCAGCGCCGACAGCGCCGCCCGCCGCTCTTCCGCCGCCGCGAGCCGAACCGGGTCCGCGTCCACGCCGGCCGCGTAGGAGGCGAGCTCGGTGGCCACGTCGGACACCAGGTAGCCGACCTCGCCGAGCCGATCCGCCAACGCCGCCAACGCCGGGTCGTGCGCGCGTACCGCCTCCACCGCCCGCTGCGCGGCGCCCAGCAGGGTCGAGGCGTCCACCGCGTCCGTACCGGTCTCCGGATCGCCCAACAGCGCCTCGTGCGCCGTGGTCGCCGCGGTGCGCAGCGCGTCCGCGTGGCCCAGCCGCAAGGTCTCCGCGGCCAGTTCCGCGTCCTCGCCCGGCTGCGGCACGACCTGTTCGATCTCGGTCAGGCCGAACCGCAACAGATCGGCCTCCTGCGCGCGTTCGCGCGCCCGGGTGGTGATCTCGGCGAGTTCCGCGCTCACCTCGCGCAGCCGCCGATAGACCCCGCCGTACGCCTTCAACGGCACCGACACGGCCTCCCCGGCGTACCGGTCGAGCGCGCCGCGCTGCCGGGCCGGGCGCAGCAGCCGCTGCTGATCGGTCTGGCCGTGCACCGCGATCAGGTCGTCGGCCAGGTCGGTCAACAACCCGACCGGCGCGGACCGCCCGCCCACGTGCGCACGCGAGCGACCCTCGGCCGAGACCGTCCGCGCCAGCAGCAGCTCGTCGTCGTCCAGCTCGGCGCCCGCCTCGATCGCCCGACGCCCCGCCGGCGAGTCCGCCGGCACGCTGAGCCGACCCTCCACCAGGGCCTTCCCCGTCCCGTTGCGCACCAGCCCGGCATCGGCCCGCCCACCGAACAGCAAGCCGAGCCCGGTCACCACCATCGTCTTGCCGGCGCCGGTCTCGCCCGTGACCACGGTGAAGCCCGGCGCGAGCTCGACTACGGCGTCTTCGATGACACCCAGACCCTGTATCCGCATCTCTTCGAGCACGGGACGACACTACGAGGTCGTGGGGACTCCACGCGAAGAACGCAGTTCAACGGCGTGTGTTCAACACACGAACAGACGACCGTATCGACGATCCGGCCCGGAAAGGCGACTCACTTTCGCCCGCGCCAGCCCTTGACCGGCAGCGCGAACTTGGCCACCAGTCGATCCGTGAACGGTGCCCGATGCAACCGCGCCAACCGCACCGGCTGGGTCCCGCGACGCACCTCCACACGCGCCCCGGCAGGCAACTGCACGGTGCGCCGGCCGTCACACCACAGCGCGCCGGGCGGCGTCTCCGGCGCGAGCTCGAGCGCCAGCACCGAGTTCGGCGAGACCACCACCGGGCGCGCGAACAACGCGTGCGCGCTGATCGGCACCATGATCAGCGCCTCCACCTCGGGCCACACGATCGGCCCGCCGCCGGAGAAGGCGTACGCGGTCGACCCGGTCGGCGTCGCGCACACCACCCCGTCGCAGCCCCACCGGGACAGCGGCCGGCCGTCCACCTCGGCGACCAGTTCCAGCATGCGCTCACGCGAGGCCTTCTCGATCGCGGCCTCGTTCAGCGCCCAGTTGGTGTGCACGATCTCGCCGTTGACCCGCACCAGCACGTCGAGCGTCATGCGCTCCTCGACGTCGTAGTCGCGCGCCACGACCCGCTCCACCACGTCGTTGAGGTCCTCGCGCTCGGCCTCCGCCAGGAAGCCGACCCGGCCCAGGTTGACCCCGAGCATCGGCACCGCCGCCTCGCGTACCAGCTCCGCGCCGCGCAGCAGCGTGCCGTCGCCGCCGAGCACGATGGCCAGCTCGCAGCCCTTGGCCGCGTCCGGCTCCACCGACACCACGACCGCGCCCGGCAGGGCCAGGTCGTCCGCCTCGTTCTCGAGCACCCGTACGCCCAGGCCCGCCGCGATCAACCGCTCCACCACCAGCCGTGCGCTGCGCAATGCCGCAGGTCGGCCGGTGTGCGTCACCACCAGTACCGTGCGATCGTTCATGCCCGTATCCCCTCGTCCGCATCGAACCGACCGCAGCCGTACCCGTACGCCGTGACGCTACCGTGCGCGCCGCTCACCGAGGCCCCTCGGCGACCGCCCGATCGACGTCCGCCGGGTCCAACTCCGGCGCACCGGCCCGCATCCACAGGAAGTACTCGACGTTGCCCGAAGGCCCCGGCAGCGGCGACGCGGTCACCCCGAGCACACCCAGCCCCGTCTTCGCGGCCTGTTCCGCGACCGTACGCACCGCCTCGGCCCGCAAGGCCGGATCACGCACCACCCCGCCCGCGCCGAGCCGCTCGCGCCCGACCTCGAACTGCGGCTTGACCATCATCACCAGATCCGCGTCCGGCGCGGAACAGCGCACCAGCGCGGGCAGCACCAGCCCGAGCGAGATGAAGGACAGGTCGCCCACCACCAGATCGACCGCCGGCCCCACCTGATCCGGCGTCAGCTCACGCACGTTGGTCCGGTCTCGTACCGTCACCCGATCGTCGCTGCGCAGCGCCCAGGCCAGTTGCCCGTACCCGACGTCCACCGCGACCACGTGCGCCGCGCCCGCGCGCAGCAACACGTCGGTGAAGCCGCCGGTGGAGGCGCCCGCGTCGATGCAGCGCCGCCCCTCGACGGTGAGGCCCAGCGGGGTGAACGCGGCCAGCGCGCCCGCGAGTTTGTGTCCACCGCGCGAGACGTAGTCCGGATCGCCCTCGTCGGCGGCGACCACCACGGCCGCCCCCGCATCGACCTGGGTGGCCGCCTTGGTCGCGGCCTGACCGCCCACCGTCACCCGCCCGGCCGCGATCAGTTCGCTCGCGTGGTCCCGGGAGCGAGCGAGTCCCCTGCGCACCAGCTCGGCGTCGAGCCTGCGTCGTGCCACCGGTCGTGCCTGCCGTTCCTTGGTTGTGCCGAAGTCGTCGACGAGGACCGCCGTTCCCGCGCCCGACACGCGTGGGTCCCTCGCCCGAGTCGGGATTCGGACCTACCGGTCCAGGTCCGCCAGGGTGTCCCGCAGCCCTCGGTGCACATCCTCGTACACCGACCCGTGCGCCTCGGTGGGCAGGTCACCCACACGGCTCAGGGTGGCGAGTACGGCGTCCACGTGCGGATCACCGGTGGGCGCGGGCGGCTCGACGTCGAGCGGCCCGATCGCGGTCGGCCCCGAGGGCGCGACGAGCCCGACCGCGCCGGACCCGTCGCCGCCCGCCACGCCCACGTCCGCGCCCTCGCTCACGACTGCTCGTCCGCGCCGGCGGCCGGCTCGGCGGGCTTGCGGATGGCCTTCTTGGCCGGCGTCGCCTTCTTCGTCGCGGCGGTGCCGTTCGTCTTGCGCGCGGGCTTGCGCGGGCCGGCCACCGGAGCCGACGCGGGCGCGTTCGCGGCCGTCTTGCGCGCCGCGGCCTTCTTCGCCGCAGCGGGCTTCGGGGCCGCCGCGGGCTTCGGGGCGGCGGGCTCGGCGACCGGCGAAGCGGCGGCACGGGTCGCGGCCGGCGAGCCCGTACCCGTCGCCGGACGGGCCGTCCGCGGCGTGGACGCGCGCGCCAGGCGATGCTCCAGGTCGGTCACCCGGCTCTTGAGCCGAGCGATCTCCTCCTCCGCCTTGATCAGATCCTTGGTCCACGGCTTCGACCGGGACAACGCCTTGTCCACCTCGCCGCGCACGACGCCCACGAGCAGGTCCCGGTTCGCCTTGCCCGTCTCGTACAGCTCCTCGGCGACCTGCTGCACGTACTGCGGCAACGCCTGGGCCTGGTCGGGCACCTGCTCCAGGTCCAGGCCGCTGCGCTCGACGAGGGCCTTGGCCACCTCGGTGACACGCTGCCGGGTCATCTCGGTCAAGCCACTGGCGATCTGAAGGTAACTGCGAACGACATCTCGCATAAGCGGCGCCTGCCTTCCTGCTCCGGCCGCCGTATGCGTGCCTGCGCGGCGATACGAACGGCGATGATCGGTCTGCTCCGACGCTACCCTCTCGACCGGCGCGGGGCCGGAAGCAACGACATGCGGGCCGCGCCGAGAACGACGGAGAAGGGCGGAGAGGGGCCGAGAGAGGGGAAGAAGGACGGAGAACGACATGGCGCCGGCCCGAGGACGGCCGCCGACCACGGCCGTCGACGACGACCGAGGAGGAGGCGGCGGAAGGCGAGCCGACCGCACCCGGCGACCCGGCCCGGCATCGGCGGACCCCTGGTGGGGTACGGTCGCCAACCGGATCCCACGGAAGGAACGCCTTCGCATGGCCACCGTCGAAGAGTGCCGCAAGGCCCTCGAGGAACTGTCCGCCAAGATGGGCCGAGCGGAGGGCGAAACCCGCAAGGCCACCCAGCTCGACCGCAGCCTCAGTTGCCGCGTCACCGACCTCGACGTCACCTTCTCCGGCCGACTGCGCGACGGCGCGCTGCACGACATCGACACCGAGCCGCGCACCGACAAGGCACAGATCCGGCTGAGCCTGACCGGCGACGACCTGATCGCGCTGGTCGCCGGCGAACTCAACTTCGGTGCCGCGTGGGCCAAGGGCCGGGTCAAGCTGGACGCCTCGTTCAAGGACCTGCTGGTCCTGCGCAAACTGCTCTGACCCGGCCCGCCCCACCTCGGGTCGCGCCCGCTACCAGCCCAGACGCGACACGACCCCGGCCGTGTCCACCGGCGCGTGCGCCGCCCAGGCCGCGGCGCACGCCGCCCGCAGCCCGTCGATCCGCTCGCCCTTGCCCTCGACCGCCAACGCGCCGTCGACCACCCGCGCCGACCAACCACCGCACACCCACGCCTCGCCCTCCGGCCGGGCCGTCACCGGCGCGGCCAACAACGCCCGCAGGTCCTCGGCCACGAACGTCGGCCGCCGGCCCTCGCCCGCCGCCAGCAGCCCATCCGGCGTGGTGACCCCGGTGAGCACCAACAGGCTGTCCACGCCCCCCTTGCACGCGCCCTCGATGTCGGTATCCAGCCGGTCGCCCACCACCAACGGCCGACGCGCGCCGGTACGCAGGATCGTCTCCCGATGCAGCGGCAACTCGGGCTTGCCCGCGACCACCGGCTCGACCCCCGTCGCCGCTCGCACCACGCCCACCAACGCGCCGTTGCCCGGCGCGATCCCACGCTCGGTGGGAATGGTCAGGTCCGCGTTCGAGGCCACCCAGAACACCCCGCGCGCCACCGCGTACGACGCCTCGGTGAGCGCCTGCCACCCCACGTCGGACGCGAACCCCTGAACCACCGCCGCGGGCTCCTCGTCCGCCGACCGCACCGGCCGCAGCCCGTGCTCGCGCAACGCCACCTCCAGCCCCGCGCCGCCGACCACGAGCACCGCCGCGCCCTCGGGCACCCGCTCCGCGACCACCCGCGCGGCGGCCTGCGCCGAGGTCACCACGTCCTCGGGCTGAGCCGGGATGCCCAGCTCGACCAGATGTTCGGCCACCGTCTTGGGCGGCCGGGACGCGTTGTTCGTGACGAACGCCAGCCCCATCCCCCGCCGCCGAGCCTCGGCCAGCACCTCCACCGCGTGCGGAACGGCCCGCGCGCCGGTGTACACGACACCGTCCAGGTCGAGCAGCGCGACGTCGTACTCCCGTGCCAACTCCCCCGCCGCCGCAGCCACGTCCGGAGCGTCCACCCCCGATGCCGAAGTCGTTGCCGAGGTCGAAGTCGTTGCCGAGGTCCCTGCCGAGGTCTGCTTGCTCACGCGTCGTCGCTCCTGTCGTCCATGTCCCCACCGTCCTTGCCGATCGTCCCGTACGCGCCGGCCCTCGCGCGCAACGTGGCCCGCGCCTGGACCAGCGCCGTCCGGTAGTGCTCGGTCTCCGGCCGCATCGCCACCGCGAGCGCCAAGTGCTCCACGGCGGTCTCGAAATCGCCGAGCCGCGACGCGGACAGTCCCCACCCGAACTGCGCGTAGTCGTCCGCCGGATCCGACTCGGCCACCGCCCGAAAATGCCGCAGCGCCTCGTCGTGTCTGCCCGAGTCGAACCAGGCCCGCGCCAGCGCCTCCCGCACACTGCGCGACTCCGGCGCCGCGTCCGCCGCCCGCGCCAGCAACTGCGCGGCGGCGGCCGGATTACCCGACGAGAGCAACTGCATGCCACGCCGATACCAGTCGTACACGTCTCCCGTGGGCGCACCGTTCACCCCGCCGGCTCCCTGAGCCATCGCCATGATGCCCTCCCGCAACTCGACCATCCGCCGGCCGGCGAAATCCGGCGGCCGGCGACATCGGATGTCCTGATCTTGCCCGGGCTCGGGCCCGTAACATTCGGCCATGGACGACGCAGTGCCGAACGGGCTCGATCTGGCCCCCTTCCGCGGGCTTCGCTACGACCCGGAACACGTGGGGGACGTCGCCTCGGTGACCTCGCCGCCGTACGACGTGGTCGAGCCCGGCGGCGTACCCGCGCTGGAGGACGCCGATCCGCACAACATCGTGCGCCTGGTCCTCCCGCGCAGCGCGGAACAGGCGGGCACCACGTTGCGCACCTGGCTGGCCGAGGGCGTCTTGCGCCCCGACCCGCTGCCCACGCTGTACGTATACGAACAGCGCGACCACAACTCCATCCAACGCGGTCTGATCGGCGCCCTCTCGCTCGACTCCGCGGTCCTGCCGCACGAGGACGTGATGGCCGGCCCGGTCGCGAACCGCGCCGCGCTGATGACCGAGTTGTCGGCCAACCCCGAGCCGATCCTGCTGGTGTACACCGGCGGCGGGCGCGCCTCGGACATCGTGGAACAGACCACCCACCAGTCGCCGCTGGTCGGTCTGCGCACGCCGGACGGCATACGTCACCGGCTGTGGGGGGTGACCGATCGGCACGCGCTCGCCGCGATCCGCGAGGACCTCGCGCATCGCAAGGCGCTGATCGCCGACGGCCACCACCGCTGGGCGGCCTACGCCAGGATGCGCGACCGCGCGCACGCGGACGGCCGTGGCAACGGCCCCTGGGATCGCGGCCTGGTGCTGCTCGTGGACACCGTCCGACACCCGCTGAGGGTCGGCGCGATCCACCGCGTCCTGCCCAAGCTGCGCCCGGCCGACGCGCTGAACGCCCTGGCCACCTACGGCGACGCGGGCGCCGGCGCGTTCCTGGCCCGCCCCCTCGACGGCACTTTGCCGGCCGCCCTGTGGGCACTGGACCAGGCCACCGGACCGGCCTTCCTGCTCGCCGGCGACCGCCGCTTCCACCTGCTCACCGGCCCCGACCCGGACCTGCTCGACCTCGCGATCCGCGCCGACCGCCCGCACATGTGGCGCTGCCTGGACGCCACCGTCCTGCACGCGGCCCTGCTCGATCACGTCTGGCACGTCCCCGACAACTGGGACAACATCACCTACGTCCACGACGCCACCGCCGCCGTACGCCAGGCCAACCACACGGGCGGCACGGCAATCCTGCTCCGCCCCACCGACGAGCGGGTGGTGAGAACGCTGGCAGAACAAGACGTGCGCATGCCCCGCAAATCAACATCATTCGGCCCGAAACCAGCCACCGGCTTGGTGCTACGAACCTTGGACCTGGACGAGTAGCCCCAACCAATACCACCCCACAACCGACCCCGCCTCGTAGTCGGCGCCAAGTCGTAGGCGGCGCCGGGTCGTAGGCGGCGTCGCGTCGCGGTCGCGGGTGGGACTGGGCCGGGGCGGGTCCAGTCGGGGCGGGTCGCAGGCGGAGCCGGCTCGGGCCAGGCTGCGAGCGCCGCTGGGTCGCAGGCGGAGCCGGATCACAAGCGGGACCGGGTCGCGGTTCGAGCCGGCTCGCAGGCGGGACCGGGTCGCGGGGCCGGACCAGGCCACCCCGGCGCCCCTGAAACCCCAACCTCCGCGCCAAAGGCAACGGGTGGAGCGGGTGGGTACACAACCCAACCCAACCAACGCGCAACGGTGGCCACGCCCGAAACGCAAGAAGGGCCCGACACACATACGTGCCAGGCCCTTCTCACCTCCCACCGCCAAGTCAGTCCTTCTCGGCCGCCGACTCGTCATCCGCAACCACGTCCGAGTTCGCCGCACCGGCAACCTCGTCCTCGGCCGCAACCTCGGCCTCGACGTCGGCAACCTCGTCCCCGGCCTCCTCGTCGGAGTCGGCGGAGCCATCGACGTCGACGTCGTCGGATTCCGCGTCCGCGTCATCCTCCGCGTCCGGGTCGAGAGCGTCGGTGAAGTCGAGGCCGTCGAGTTCGGCGACCCGCTCGGCCGCACCCGTCTCGCCCGTCGTGTCCGCCTCGGCTGCCCGGCCGAACCAGTCGCGCGCCTCATCGTCCCGGCCCACGGCCGCCAACGCGTCGGCGTACGCGAATCGCAGTCGCGCCACCCACGGATTCGTCGACGCCGAGTTCAGCTCCGGCACCTGCAGCGTGACCACGGCCGCGTCGAGCTGGTCCAGGTCGCGACGCGCGCCGGCGGCAACGATCCGCAGCTCGATCTGCGCGGCCTTGTCCAGTTCCTTGACCTCGTCCGCGCCGGCCATCTGCAACGCCCGCTCCGGACGACCCAGCCCACGCTCGCAGTCGGCCATCACGGCCCAGTGCTCGCTCGAACCGGTCATCCGCCGCGCCGCACGCAGCTCGGACAGCGCCTCCGCGTACGCACCCGCCATGTACGCGGCGATCCCCGCCGCCTCCCGCACCGCGGCAACACGCGACGCGAGCCGCAGCGCGACCTTGGCGTACTTATAGGCCAGCTCCGGGTCCTCGTCGACCGTACGGCCGATCATCACCAGGTTGCGCGCGACCTCGTCGGCGAGGGTCTTGGGCAGCCCGCGCAGCTCCTGCCGCGCCTCCGCACCGAGCTCCTCGGCCTGCACGTCCTCCGGGATGTACATCCGCTCGACCGGCACGTAACCGGGCTCGTCCCGACGGTCGAACGACGGCCGCGACCCACCACGATCGTCCCGATTCCCATACGACGGACGGCTGTTCCCGCGATCCCGGTCCCCATGGGAGGGTCGGCCACCACGGTCGTCCCGGCTGAACGAGGAGCGCGACCCACCACGATCCCCGCGGTCGCCATACGACGGCCGCGAGCCGCGGTCGTCCCGAGCAGGCCGGTCCGAACGCTCCGGCCGATCCGACCGGAACGGCGGACGCGACGAAGCACCGCGGTCGTCCCGAGCAGGCCGGTCCGAACGCTCCGGACGGTCCGACCGGTACGGCGGACGCGAACCGCCACCGGAACGATCGTCACGATTGAACGCGGGACGCGCCGAGCCACCACGGTCGTCCCGGTTGAACGACGGGCGACGGTCCCCACCACGCTCGTCCCGACCACCACTCGCCGGACGACCCGAACCCCGGTCGTCCCGCCGCGGCGCCGGACGACGCTCGTGGAACGGCTGCCGCGCACCGGGCTGACCGTTGTAGGTCGGCCGGCTGCTGGCGCCGTCCTTGTAGTCGCGGTCCCCGAACTCCCGCTCGTCACGAGCGGACCGGTCCGAACGCTCCGGACGGTCCGACCGGAACGGCGGACGCGAACCGCCCGCACCGCTGCGGTCGTCCCGGTTGAACGACGGACGACGGTCCCCACCACGCTCGTCCCGGTTGAACGGGGGACGCGAGCCACCCCGGTCGTCACGGTTGAACGAGGGACGCGACGAACCACCGCGGTCGTCCCGACCGGGCCGGTCCGAACGCTCCGGCCGATCCGACCGGAACGGCAAACGCCCACCGGCGCCACCCCGGTCGCCACGATCATCACGGTTGAACGAGGGACGCGACGAAGCACCGCGGTCGTCCCGAGCAGGCCGGTCCGAACGCTCGGGCCGGTCCGACCGGTACGGCGGACGCGAACCGCCACCGGAACGATCGTCACGATTGAACGAGGGACGCCGATCCCCGCCGCGCTCCTCACGGAACCCGGGCCGATCGTCGCGACCGGCCGGAGGCCGACGGTCGTCACGGTTGAACGGGGGACGCGAGCCACCCCGGTCGTCACGGTTGCCGTACGACGGGCGACTGCCACCACGGTCGTCACGGTTGTAGGGCGGACGCGAACCGCCGTCGCGGTCCGGCCGCGCGATCGCGTGGTCGCCGCGAGCCCCGTAGGACGTACGCGACTGGCCGCGGTCACGCTCGGGAGCGTCCGCCCGGAAGGGCGGACGGGACCCACCACGGTCGTCGCGGCCAGGGCGATCGTCACGAGCGGGCCGGTCCGACCGGTACGGCGGACGCGACCCCCCACCCGCACGATCGTCACGATTGAACGAAGGCCGCGAGGAACCCCCACGGTCATCGCGCCCACCGGACTGCGGCCGACCCGCACCACGGTCGTCACGGTTGAACGGGGGACGCGAGCCACCCCGGTCGTCACGGTTGCCGTACGACGGGCGACTGCCACCACGGTCGTCGCGGTTGCCGAACGAAGGACGCGATCCACCGCGGTCGTCGCGGGCAGGCCGGTCGGAACGCTCGGGCCGGTCCGACCGGTACGGCGGACGCGAACCGCCACCGGAACGATCATCGCGATTGAACGGGGGACGCGAAGCACCACCGCGGTCGTCCCGACCGCCGGACTGGGGACGCCCACCGGACTGCGGCCGACCGGCGCCCGCGCCACGGTTGCCACCACGGTCGTCACGATTGAACGGAGGACGCGAACCGCCACGGTCGTCACGGCCACCCTGGTCACGACCACCGGAAGCCGGACGGCCACCGCGATCATCACGGTTGAACGGCCGGCGATCACCGCCGCCACCGCCCCCCGAGTACTGCGATCCACTGGGACGGCGACTCGGCCGTCCCTCGGAGGGGGGATTGGACATGGGATTTGCTCCTCGTGATCGTCGTACGGGTACGCAGTCGCCTGTGGCGCGACCACCATTGTCCCGTATGACGAACGAAGTCGGCGCACCCGATGGTGGCCCTGAGCCCCTGTGGACAGGAGTCGCCACGGTAAATAGAACTGGACAAAAAAATAAGGGGCCCCACCGGGGTGGGGCCCCTTACTCACGTTGATTCCGGCGGCGTCCTACTCTCCCACACCCCTTCGAGTGCAGTACCATCGGCGCTGGAGAGCTTAGCTTCCGGGTTCGGAATGAGACCGGGCGT
>NZ_JBIWJT010000053.1:0-51050 GCF_044765325.1 Embleya sp. NPDC127516
TACATCTTCCCCGGCGGCCTGATCCCCTCCGACGACGCGGTCCGCAAGGCGACTTCGGCCACCCGGCTGCGGGTCGCCGACAGCAGGTCGTACGGTCCGCACTACGCCGAGACGTTGCGGCTGTGGCGCGAGCGCTTCAACCGGCGTGCGGACGAGGTCGATTCGTTGGGCTTCGACCATGTGTTCCGGCGTATGTGGAACCTGTATCTGTCCTGGTCCGAGGCCGGTTTCCGGTCCGGCTACCTGGACGTGCGGCAATACCTGCTGATGGAGGCATGAGCGACTCGGGCGGTAATGGTCGGCAGGCAAGGGCTGTTACTCGACCGACGCGAGAGTCGTTTCGTTTGTCGACCGAGATCGTAGGGTGCCTCGCTCAGCGGTGGGCACTTCTCCGCACGCCTGATCGACCGCGACGACAACGAGCGCGTGGGCAGCCGGTTGGGCAGCACCTTCTACGGCGAACACCGCATGCTCGACGGGGATGCCTTCCTCGTCACCGTCGTTCCCTGACGGAGCTGAACCGTGTGCGAAGGCCCAGGTTCTTCCGGGACTGTCGAGCCCGGCCCTGCTGGACGGGTCCCTTGCTTGCGAACGACGAGATGTTCGGTGAGCGTAGAGGTCGATGGGTCTTCCTGTGCCGAGGGTGTTGATCAGGGTCTGGAGTTCGGTGGGCGGGGGCTTGGTCGACCATGCCCGCCAGTAGCGTTGCAGCGTGGTCCAGGGTGCCAACCAGCCACGGACGGCCCGGATCGCTTGGGGCCGGGAGGCCGTTCGGGGCTGGTGGGACGTGGGAGTTCCCCCTCTCTGGGTGGTGCGGTTCCAACTCCTCGGCATCGACGCACGGGGGCGGGACGGGTTGGCGGCGAGATACCAGGTAGGTGGCCTCGGCCGGCAGTGTCGCCGGGTCGGCGGTGGCCACCACCAGGCGTGTCGTCCCGTCCGGACCCCACCACCCGAGCCTCGCGTCGGCGGCCACCAGGTCTCGGTGTGGCCGTCACGGAAGCGGCGGATCACCGCGTTCCAGTCGCCGGGATCGCCCGGCCCGCCCCAGGTCGGGACGCGGGCGGCGTCGACGGGGGTATGGGCCTGGTCGCCCTGGGTCCGGATCCCGTGGCGCGGCTTCAACGCCGTCACGAACGGCATTCCGGCGTCGACGAGTTCGCTGCGGAAGCCGTCCCGGTCGCCGTGGGCACAGTCTGCGGCGACCGCCTGAAAGGACACCCCGGCCTTGTCGGCCTCGCGGGCCAGGACGGCCCCGATCCGCAGTTTCGTGCGGAAGTCGGGGTCGTTCCCGCCTTGTGGGAAGTGGTGGGCCGGGGTGCAGCGGGTCGGGCGCACGCATCGCCACGACCCTGATCCACCACATGGTCGACCGCGGCATCCGCTACGGGCTCCAGACGATGTGCGAAGGCGGCGGTCAGGCCAACGCCACCATCTTCGAACTCCTGGCATGACACCGGCCGGGCACACCGGCATCGGCCCTGCCCGCACTCGGTTCCGCGGGACCACACGACCTGCGGAACCGCACACCTCAACAACACCGAGCAAGGAGCTGTATCGATGAGTCGTTACGACGGACGGGTCGCTGTTGTCACCGGGGCGGCACGGGGGATCGGGCTGGGCATCGCCACCCGGCTGGCGGCGGAGGGCGCCTCGATCGCGATCATCGACCTCGACGAGGCGGCGGCGAGCCAGGCCGTCAAATCCCTGCCGCTGGCCCCAGCGGCGAAGGCGTATGCGATCGGCGCCGACATCAGCGACGAAGCCGCGGTCGAGGCGGCGGTCGACGGTGTCGTCGACGAGCTGGGTGGCGTCCACGTACTCGTCAACAACGCCGGCATCACCCGCGACGGCCTGGTCTTCAAGCTGACCGAGAACGACTGGGACCTCGTCATGAACGTGCACCTGAAAGGCGCCTTCCTGATGACCAGGGCCGCGCAGAGGCACTTCGTCGCACAGAGGTACGGCAAGATTCTCAACCTCTCCAGCACCTCCGCACTCGGCAAGCGAGGGCAGGCCAACTACGCGACCGCGAAGATGGGGATACAGGGCCTCACCCGCTCCCTGGGCATCGAACTCGGGCCGTTCGGAATCAACGTGAACGCCATCGCGCCAGGATTCATCGTCACCGAGATGACCGACGCGACCGCGGCACGCCTGAAGATGGACGTCCAGGAGTTCCGCAAAATCGGAGCCGAGAAGAACCCGGTCAAGCGCGTCGGCTTCCCCGACGACGTCGCAGCGGCCGCCGCGTTCCTGTGCAGCGACGAAGCGTCGTACATCACCGGCCAAACCCTGTACGTCGACGGCGGCGCCAAGCTGTAGTCACGCCGGCGCGACTACCACCTCCCCTCGCCGAGACCGCCACGGCGACGCCCCCGACAGCCGTTGAAACCAACTTCTCGGCGGGCGGCTACCAGCTCGGCCCGTAGAACGGGGGTGTCCCCGATGCCTGCGGCAAGCCGGTGGGTCAACCCTGACCCCAGTGTGACGCTGGTGGGACGGTCAGCAAACGGGCCTTGTCGCCGGCCGCGATGGCAACACACCCCGGGGCTGGGGCCGTTGCCCTTGCGCCTGGGTCAAAGGCCTGTTCGGCACGATCACCGCCAGATTCTTGGACGCACAGGGCAGGGCAGGGCAGGTGGCACTCACCCGAGTCCAAGCGGCGATTCCGGGAGTGTCGCCGACCGGCGCCACTCGCATTACACGAGCAGACAGGGCCATCCAACGATCCAGCCGACCCCGGCGACCGCGTGGAACCGGGAACGGCGACCCCCCGCAATCAGGAGTGCCGACCGTGACCACAGCCCTCCACCCCGGAAGACAGACTGCCGCACAAGCCCTCGCCGACCACCTGGGCGCAGTCAGCCGCCCGGCCGTCATCATCGAACTCCCCTCAACACCCCAGGGCGGCCACGGCGCCCGAATCGAGGCATGGGCGGACATCGAAGGCGGCGGAGTCGCCGTATCCGTCATGCCCTACGTCAGCGTCGCCCGCAAGCCCGAATCCCACCCGATCGCAGAACTGTTCATGCCCTCCTGGGCGACCCGCGCGGAGATCCTGGGCCCGTTCGTCGAGGGCATCCTCACGCACGGCCCCCGCTTCGGGACCCGGCACGGAGGGACACACAAGGCACTCGGTGACCTCGATCTCCGAAAGGTCGCCGCACGCCTGGGCATCGGAACCACCGCCGCCGGCCTCCACATCGATGCCCCATGGGACGAACCCCTCTTCCTCGTCCAGCCGACCCGATGCCCGACGGCCACCCGGATCCCGTCTCCATCGCCCTCTACGGCTCATGGAACAACGCGTCGCTCACCGCTGCCCTGCGCCCACTCATCCACGCGATCCAGGCCCGGTGACCACACCACAAAGGGACCGCGCACACGCCCCGCCGTCCTCCGCACCTACTGTTGACCGACGGCGGCCGAATCCGAGGGGCGCTGGCCGGCCGGTTGGGAACAAGTCCGTGTCACCCTCGGAACCGCGCGCGGTCTTCGTGGATCCGCAGCAGCATGCCGGTGAGCGGTTCGCTGCCGTCATCGGGAACGAGCACCATCAGCTGCGCCGCGATGTCCCGATCGGCCCGCGCCCGTTCATCGGTCCCGCCGTGCTGCCACGTGACCTTCGGCTCGAACAGAGGACTGATCTCGCCCCAGCCCGGCCCCGGCTCGACCGGCAGTCCGTCCAGAACATGTCGATCTCTTCGAGAACCAACGTTCCGACGTGCGTGTCACCCCGTCTGAGCTGCCACGATCCCGGCGCCAACTCGACCCCCTCGCCATTGCACTGCCGGGAACGCCTGTACGGACGGCAGGACGGGATGCGTCCTTGCAGGGGTGGGCACGTTCCACGGGCGCGGCGCGAAAACATCCGGTATGCGTCCGCCAAGGCGTGCGATCTCGCCACGCAACCAGTCTCCGAGAAAGACGGTGGCGGCCCGGCTCGAGGCAAGGACATGCGCGACTCCTTCGTTGCCGACGTGGATCGTCGGACCCTCGGGCGTGTCTTCAAGCCCCCGTCGGGCTCCGCCTTCCGCGCGGCTTCCTCACGGCACCCGACGCACGCGCCGGCCGCGACGACCCCGTCGCCCGGTGGCCGGTCGACCGGCGACGTGGGCACAGTGGTGCGCCTGCACCTCGCAGAGAGGGAGCCTGACCGGCTCTGTTCGCGTGTCGTGGTTCCGGCTCGAGTTCTGTGTGCCCTATGCGCTCGGCAACTCCGTGTCATGGACGCGGGTTCCGGTGGCCGGCGCGGGCCGCGGACCTCTCGGAGTTTACGGGCGGTGCCTTTGCCCCAGAGCCGGTTGAAGCGACCTGTGTGTGTATCGCCCGTAATGAGGTCACGAGGCAGGTGTCGCCTTCTTGAAGACTTCGAACACGGCCAGGTAGTTCTTGCCGCCATGGCCCTCGGCGATCGCCTGCTCGGCGATCGCCTTCATCAGCCGCGGCTGGTCGGAGTGGATGCCCTGCTCCAAGCAGGTGCGGGTGATGTGGTCGAGCGCGTTGAGGTTCATCTCCATGGTGCCCACGTCGCCGGGGTAGTTGCCCTTGTCCAGGTCGGGAGCCTGCTCGGTGAGGGTTGAGTCCAGTATCGAGGGCATGAACCAGTTGAGTGCGAGATCGGCGAATGTGACCGCCGAGACGTTTGCCGACCCGACCAGCGCGGTGGCATGCAGAAAGCCGTTCATGGTCGCGTACATCATGTCGAGCAGTGCCGCGTTGTACAGCACCGCCAGGCTGGGGTCGGAGCCGAGGTACCGGGGAGCGCCCATGCCCGCCAGCGTCGCCCGATGCTTGTCGAAGACGTCCTGTGAACCGCTGTAGAGGAAGACGGAGTCGGGGTGCCCGACGAGGGGCGGCGGCACCATGATCGCGCCGTCCAGGTAGTCGATGCCTCGCTCGGTTGCCCAACTGACCGCTGCGCGCGCCTCTTTCGGAGTACCGGAGTTGAGGTTCACCAGTACGCGGCCCTTCAAGGCGTCACCAGCGGAGTCGAGGACCGCGTACATGGTCTCGTAGTCCTTCAGGCAGATGATCGTGACAGGGCTCGCGGACACCGCCTCGGCGACGGTCCCCGCGCGGTGGACGCCCCTGGTGACGAGGCTGTCGGCTTTCTCCGGGGTGCGGTTCCAGACGGTCGTGAGGTGGCCGTGCCCCAAAAGCGTCTCGGCGAGGGCGAGGCCCATGGGGCCAAGGCCGATGACGGTAACGGGTGCGTGCTGCGGGCTTGCTGATTCCTGGTTCGTCATGCGGCATAGACTGCTGTCTCACATCGATGTGAGAGTCAACTGAACGTGGTGGTCGTCACATGCGCATGGGAGAGTTCTCCCGGCGAACCGGGGTCAGCCAACGCCTGCTGCGCTATTACGAGGAGCAGGGGCTGCTCAAGCCATCGCGGCGGCCAAGCGGATATCGCGAGTTCACGGAAGCGGACATAGCCACAGTGCGGGGCATCCGCCTGCTGCTCGGCGCCGGTCTCAACACCGCCACGATCGCCGAACTGATGCCCTGCATGGTCGACGATGGGCAGACCCTGACCCCGGCCTGTTCTGGCATGCTGCCCGACCTCAACCGCGAACGTGAACGCATCAACGAGGCCGTGGCCGGCCTGCTGGCCGCACGGGAGACGCTGGACACCGTCATCGCCGCCACGGTGCAGGCCGGAGACGACGATCCGGAAGCCTGCTACGCGGCCGGTGCCGCAAAGCCGCCCGGCGACGCCACTGCGGAACCGCTCGGCATCAGGTCTGACTAGCGCCGGATCAGGCGACGTTCACCCTGTTCACGACGGCGCGGAGGCACCGGCCGTCGGCGCGGCGGTTTCGCCGTTTCCGGCCGCGGGGCCGGCGGTCGGCAGTTCACCGCGCGGTACGACCCGGAGACCGAGACCGCCCGCGCTCTCGCCGCGCTGAGCACCGACCCGGGGAGGCCCCTGGAAATGATCAGCGACGACTGGGACAGGCGGCTGTTCGCACGATCCGACATCGATGTTCCTCAGCCCCCGGTTACCGGAAGCGCTGGGGTAGGTGCCGTCCACGATCCGGCGGCATCTGCGAGCCCTGACCGCTCTGGGTCTGGTCGAACTCGGGGCCGGAACATCGATATCAGATCGTGCGCCAAGCCCGCGTCGGCCCTGGTGACGGGCCGACGCGCCATGCCTGGCCGGTGAGATCGGAGACTGAGGCGCAGCCAATCCCCCACTATCTGCGGCAACTCCGGATGCGAGCTGCGGAGACTGTTCCCGGGGCGGACGCGAAGCGACCCCGTTGTCTGTGGCAGCCGCGCGACGAGGTCATGGCGGAGGCCGTGGCGTTGCCGGTCGCGGCCGGGCCGACGGTGCGGGCGGCGGCGGTCGCGTTCCTCGACGCGCAGCCGAACCCGAACACCGCCCGCGCGTACGCCACCGCCGTCGGCAAGGTCGCCGAGCACCTGGGCGAGACCCAGCCGCTCGCGTCGGTCGCCGATGACGAAGTCTGCCAGGCGCTTGAATTCGAATGGAGCGGCCCCGCGGTCGACACATGGAGCGCGCGCGGCGGCGCTGTCCTGGTTCGCCTGGTGCCGGGAGCGCGTGCACGCGGCACCGTCGATGCCCGCGTGGGCGAAACGGCTGCCGCCGCCAGACTCGGCGACCCCGATGCGGTCGAAGACCGCGATCGACCGGCCACTCGCCCGCCGCGAGGTCGGTCTGCGGGAGAAATCGCTTACCGGATGCTCTACGAGACCGCGGCCCGCGCCGACGAGATCCTCGGGCTCAACGTCGAAGAGCTGAACCTTGCCCAACGTCGCACACCGATAGGGGAAACTCGGTACACGAGGTGGTCACCGGCACCGGGGGTCGGCTGATTGGGCATTTCCGGCGGCTTCATCGAGGCCGATGCCTGATTAAACTTGGCACCCTGCTTAGGGGGTTGCCTCACCCGACCCGCGTGACGACCTTCATCCCGGCCAGCTCCCGGCTGAGCCCGCGCCCGTCGCCGAGGGCGTCGTCCCCGCCCTCCATGTCGAGGCGGTGGACCGTCGGGTCGTCCGTGTCCTGCTCATCCAGGTCGGCGACGTACCAGTGGTAGTCGCCCTTTTGGCCGATGCCGTACCAGGCGCGCCGCTCGCGGAAGTACCCCGCCTCGATCTCCGTGCCATGGAAGTCGACGAGGGCGTCGGAGTAGTCGTCGACGCGGACGTCGCCGGCCGTGAAGACGACGGCGAAGAGCCGCTGCGCCCACTCCGGCACCTGCCGCTTGCCGGCCGGTGTGGCGACGACCCAGTCGATCGGCGCGAACCGATCCGGCATCTGCCCGCCGAGTCGTCCGAGCCGTTCGATGACGTGCTCGCCAGGGCCGCCGGCCGGCGGTGGTGGCACCGCGCCGGCGTCCCACAGCAGCTCCCGCAGCACCCGCTCGCTCTCGGAGTCCCCGTCGACGAGGGACAGCGGCGTCGCCTCGGACGACAGGGAGATGTCGGGGTTCGCGCCGGCTGCCAGCAGCAGCCGGACGCACTCGGTCTGAGCCGTCCTCAGGTCCTCGTCGAAGGTCAGGCACTGGAAGCAGACCCCGAGCGGGGTGTCGTCGCCGGAGTCCACGGCGCCGAGGTCGGCACCGGCGTCGATGAGGAGCCGTACGACGGCGGGGTCCGGGATGCTGCCCATCGTGAGGCTGTCCACGGCGACGTGCAGCGGCGTGGAGCCGGCGAAGACGTCGCCCCAGTCGGCGAACCACCGCCCGGCGGCGACCTCCTCGGTCGTCGCCGCCCTCGGGTCCGCGCCCGCTCCCAGCAATGCCGCGACGACCTCGGCGGACCTGGCCGCCGCCGCCAGATGCAGGGGCGTGACCCCGGAACCGTCGAGCGGCCCGAGCGCGGCCCCGTCCCGCAGCGCCCGGTTCACCGCTGCCGAGTCGCCGGCCGCACAGGCCGCCGCGAAATCCCCCGTGGACATCCAACTTCCCCTTCGTCGACGGATCCGCTCATCACCAGCGGCGACGCGATGGTACCGCCGCGGCGCAAACGCCTGGGTCGGGCGCCCCACCGCTTGAGAAGGCGTCTCATTTGGATGCGGTGACGCTTGTGGAGCGGTTGGTGCCGGACGAGTTGTGGGGGTTGTTCGAGCGGGTGGTGCCGTCGAGGCCGACTCGTCCGCAGGGCGGTGGGCGTCGAAGGTACGGGGATCGTGAGGTGTTGGCCGGGATCGTGTTCGTGGCGACATCCGGTTGTACGTGGCGACAGTTGCCGCCGGTGTTCGGCGCATCCTGGCAGACGATCCACCGCCGGTTCACGGAGTGGAGTCGCGCCCGCGTGTGGGCGAAACTGCATCGGGTCCTGCTGGATGAACTCGGTGCGAGAGGCCCGGTGGACTGGTCGTGGTGTGCGGTCGATTCGGTCAACATGCGGGCCTTGAAAAAGGGGAGTTGACGGGTCCGAATCCTTCTTTGCGGCGTCCGTTCTCTGGCTGGTCACGGGCACGTCGGTGGAGGTCTTCGCGCTCTGGGCGTCCATGACGGAGCCCGTGGGTTCGGGCTTGCGGCCCTCCTTCACACGGGCCGGCACGGTCAGGTCGTAGTTGAGTCGGGCGAAGATTCCCTCGTCGCGCCACGCCGCGTGGTAGGCGTGGGTCGGAAAGTCGTGCGGGAGATATTTCCAGGGAATTCCGGTGCGGTTCACATAGAGAATCGCGTTGAACACGTCGCGGAGCTGGACTCTGGCCGGCCGGTGGGTCTGCGGTCGAGCGGGCTTTTCTCCATGCCGTCAACGTCGGCTCGATCAGCGCCCATCGGGCGTCGGACAGGTCGCTCGGGTACGGCTTCCGCTGGCTCACGGAAGAGCTCCTACACGAACAACGGTGCCGAGGACCGTACTTGGCTGATAGGGAGTTTCCGTGCCATCGACAAGCCAGACGGAATCCGGGTGCGATGAGCGGAGCAAACAGGCATCCAAAGCCGGAGCTTCACGGATGCGAGGATGCATGTATGGCGCAAGTCCTGCCGAACGCCACTGACAGCCGAGCAACTTAACGCCTCAACCTGTAGCTGAATCCCCACTCGGAACGGTGGTGTCCCGGTGCCGGTGACGTGGGCCTGGCGGTCCAGGACATCGTCGGTGGTGAAGCGGGCCGCGTGCCGGCCGTAGCGCAGCACGCGGATCCAGGCCGTGGCGATGCGGTGCATGTCCGATGCGTCGACGGACCACACCTGTCCGCGCCACATCCCGTTCGGGTTGGCTTGCAGGCGTGCCTCCACGGGGACGGTGACGCCGTCGGCCACCACGAGGGCCGGTCCGTCATAGCGGTCGGGACGAGGTTCGCCCCCGCTCACCTGTTGGCTCCACCGATCGGCGTGAGGTGGCCCGCGTCGACGGCGAGGCGGCTTTCGATCTCGAGGTCGGGATCGTGGAGCGCTCGTACGTCTGTCGGGTGTCCATGGTCCGAATCTGCGTTGACCGATTCGGTTTCGCCGGCGACGGACTGCGTGTGACGCAGGCGATGGTCGGCCTCGGGCGCGTCGGTCAGGATCGCCGAGGCCGATTCTCGCGAAGGTCCCTCGTGAGGCACACCGCCGAGGCAGCCCTCGCCCCCCTGGGGTGACGGTCGGATCGGCCGCTCGGGTGGTCAGCTCGCCGGCCGTCGCGACGAATCCGCCGACAGCGGTTTCTGGTCGGCCCCGGGGCTGGGGGGTGTTGCTCCCAGGACGGCAGCCAAAAGCCCCGGGAAGCGGTGCTCGAGCTCGGCTCGACGCAGGTGGCTGGGACGGGAGGTGCCGTCGATGCGGGTCGAGACCACACCGCTCTCGCGCAGGATGCGCACATGGTGTGACGCCGTCGAAACCTTGACCGGTACGTCGAGCGAGCTACATGTGGCCTCGCCCACGATGTCGAGTTCGCGCACGATGCGGAGTCGGATGGGGTCGGAAAGTGCCTGAAGGACGGTGGCGATGTCGACCCGAGCGAGGTCGGGTTGCGGCAGCAGCGTGTGTGTGGGCGTATGCACGTCTTCGACTCCATGGAGATCCGGCCTATTACGATGTTCATCGGAATAGAGTTACGATGCTCGTCGTAGCTTACGTTGGCTGTCGAAGGAGTGCATGTGTCCAGCCCACATACCCCGCACCTGCCGCCGCACGCGACCGCGGCCACAGGGCCCGACGTCCCCGTCACCCGAACGTCCCGACCGAACCCGTCCGCCGACCGGATCGAACCCGACATCGCGCAGGCCCCGGGCAGCGATCACGCCTGGCGTCGGCACGCCGCAGTCCTTGCGATCGGCACGTTCGTGATGGGAACCGACGCATTCGTCATCTCCGGCGTCCTGCCCGATATCGCCGACTCACTCCACGTAGGGATCGGCGCGGCCGGACAACTGGTCACCGTGTTCTCCATCGCCTACGCGCTGCTCACCCCCGTGCTCACCGCGCTGACGACACGCTGGTCGCGACGGACCGTACTCGTGACCGCCCTCATCATCTTCGCGATCGGCAACGTGGCCACGGCCGTCGTACCCGGCTACTGGGCTGTTCTCGTCACACGCGTGGTCGCGGCGGCGGGCGCGGGACTGTTCACCGCGAACGCCAGCGCCACCGCCTCGACTCTCGCCGGACCCGCACATCGCGGCAAGGCCATCTCACTCGTCATGCTCGGCATCACCCTGTCGCTCGTCCTGGGTGCGCCGCTGGGAACCGTGCTGGGCAACGCAATGGGTTGGCGTGCCACGATGTGGTGCGTGGCGGCTCTGGGGCTCCTGGTCGCACCCGTCCTGTTGTTCTGCCTCCCGAACATCGATCGTGTCACCACCCGCACCGGACTGCGGGGCGGCTTCAAGCCGCTGCGTTCGCAAGGTGTACGGCGGCAATTGACCATCACCGTGCTCGCCTTCACCGGCATCTACATCCCGTACACCTACCTGAGCGCCATCTTCGAACCCGCCACCGGCGGCGGAGAGGGCGGCGAACTGGCTCTGCTGGTACTGGCGTTCGGAATCGCGGGGACAATCGGAAACCTGATGGCCGGACATCTCGCGGACCGTCGCGGCGCCCGCCGAGCCGTGCTCGGCGGGCTGTCCGCCATCGTCGCGGTCTTCCTCGTCCTGCCCGCGCTGCGCGGATCGATGGCCCTCGCGGTTCCCGCGGCGGCCCTGACCGGACTGGTCTCCCTCGCGATCACCACGCCGCAACAGCAACAGCTCATCGCCGGATGGTCCGGCCCGACCATGCTCGTCACCTCCCTCTACCAATCGTCGCTGTACGCGGCTGTCGCGCTCGCCGGAGCCGTGGGCGCGGGCGGACTCGCGGTGATCGGCTCCCTCGGCCTGGCCCCGTTCGCCGCCGCCTTCGTACTGCTCGCCGCAGCGTTGTCCTGGCACTGGGGACGCGAACGAAACGCTCCCAAGACGGACGACGATCACACCGCGCACCACGTCGCACCCTCCCACCACGCCGCGTACGCGACCGACCTCCCCCGCACAGGAAGGCAGAAGTCATGACCCGCTACGCCCAAGTCGCCTACACCGAATCCGTCCGACAGGCCCAACGCAGACACGCCAGTCCCGTCGCCGACCGCCACCCGACCGGCCATCCGGACCATCGACCCGATCCGCTCACCGTGTTCGAAGCCGCCTTCATCGGCGAAAGCGACGGCTTCTACCTGGGAAGCGTCGGCGACACAGGATGGCCGTACATCCAGTACCGGGGAGGACCGGCGGGTTTCGTGCACGTCCTCGACACCCACACCCTCGCCTACGCCGACGTTCGGGGAAACCGGCAGTACATCACCACGGGGAACATCGGCGCCGACGATCGCGTGGCGCTGTTCTTCATGGACTATGCCAGCCGCGCACGACTGAAACTGTTCGGCCACGCCACTGCTCACGACCCGACACAAAACCCCGACCTGGCCGCTCGACTCGGCGTGATCCGCACCCCGGGGAGCGTGGAGCGCCTGATCGTCATCGACGTCGAGGGCTTCAACTGGAACTGCTCCCAACACATCACCCCCCGCTGGACCGAGGCTCAACTCGCCGACACGATGCCCCGACCGGACGAAGCCACGGAACCGGCCTGAGCCCGAAGCGTGCGCCCGGGGCGGGCACAGACACACCGATGCTCATCGGCCGGCCCGGGCCCACGCTTGCCACGCCGAAAGTCGCCACCGGCTGCGACCCGCAATCGCCAAGGGTCGCGCTGGTGCGGGAACTGAGCTTCCCCCGTTGTGCAAGAGGTATTGATTAGCTGGTCAGGGCGGCTTGCGGGGGTTCGATGACTGCCTGATTGGCCGTCGCTTGGTTGGGCGTAGTGCTTCTCGTCGTATACCGACGACCTGACCGATGAACAGGGGCAGGGCCGCCAACGGCCACGCCCGCCACCGCCCGCGACCGTCCCGCATCCACACCCATCCCAGCAACGCGATCGGCCCACTCCACCAGAGTGCCAAACCGGTTGCCGCGGGCACCACGGACTTCGGTCGGCGACCTCCTCCGGGCGGGGCCCGAACCGACCCCCGCGGACGCGCTCGCGCGACTCGTCCAGGACCTCGAGCCACTCCGAGATCCTGAGGACACCGGGCGCATCATGATCCACGCCTGGAGCGAATCGTTGCGCGACTCGGGACTGCGCGATGTCCTCGCGCGACTACAAACCGACATGTTGAGTGAACTCACGCAACTGGCACGGTAGTTCGCCGTGAACGGCCATCCTCCTTCCGGCGCCGATCCGACCGCCGCAGGGCGCACTCACCTGTCGATGATCCAGGGCTACGTCGTACGGCACCACGTTTTGGGCGACCTGACACCGGAACGCTATCCGGAGGGTCTGCGTGGGATCTTCCGGTGACCCGCGCCCGCCCCGGGTTGACAAGCACGGCGCCCCGTTTCAGCGGGCCACCCCGGTACCCGTTTTCACTCGCGACGGCCCGACGCCGACGTCGAGCGGGCGACGGGCCGCTCGGGCGCGCGGCCGGGGCCGGAAGGTGCTGCCTCGGCGCGACCGGGGTGTCGAAGGCGCGTCGCCAGAACGAGGCAGGCGCAGACCGCGGACATGGCCGCGGAGACCCACAGTGCGGCGTCGGCCCCCTCGGCCGCGTCCGCGCTCCCGGTTGACACCGTGACGACGATGGCCACACCGAGGGCGGAACCGATGTACCGCGCCGTGTTGTTGGCGCCGGAGCCCATGCTGGTGCGATCCGGCGGCACCGTCGCGACGGCCTGGCCGGCGAGCGTCGCGTTCATCACGCCGCTGCTGATGCCTGCGATGAACAGACCGGGCAACAGACGGGGCCAGGAATCGGCCCCACAGGCCCCCAGCATGGCCAGGGCACCCACCGCGGCCATCACCAACGCGATGGTGATGCGACTGCCCGGTGACACGCGTCCGGCCAAACGTCGAGCGGCGAGCGCGACGACGAAGGAGGTGCCGGCCCACGCCGTGTAGATCTCCGCCGTGTGCAGGGGGCTGAGACCCATCGTGGTCTGGAGCAGGGTCGGCAGGTAGCTCATCAGGGCGATCGTTCCCAATCCGTTCGCGAACGCCCCGGTGGTGGCCGCGACGAAGGCGCGATCGGCGAACAGCGCCATGTCCAGCATCGGCTCGCGTCGGCGGTTCTCCACCACGACGAACAGGGTCAGCATCACCGCGGTGGCCGCGCCGAGCCATCCTGTCTCGGGGCGTGTCCAGCCCTCGCGACCGAACGTCAGCGTCGTGATCAGGAGCGCCACCCCGGCGGTCAACGTGATCATGCCCCAGAGGTCGACCCTGCGTGGCCGTTGCGCTCGTGACTCCGACATGCGGACGACGGCCGCGACCGCCAGGACCGCCGAGCTCGCGGCCAGGCCGACGTAGAACAGTCGCCAGTCGCCGAGTGCCTCGGCCAGGGCGGACGCCAGCGGCCCGAGGGCGATACCCGCACCGAGCATCGCCCCCCAGATACCGGTCGCCCGCGTGCGGGCCCGGGCATCCGGGTGGGCGTTGGCGAGTGCGCCGAGTCCGGCTGCGATGACGGCGGCGGTCGCGGTGCCTTGGGCGAACCTGCCCAGGACGAAGAGTCCCGTCGAAGGAGCTGCGGCGCACACCAGTGACGCCGCGGCCAACGCGACGAGCCCCGCGCTGAAGACCCTACGGCGGCCGAAGTTGTCCGCCAGGCTGCCCGAAGTGAGCAAAGTGGCGGCGAGCCCCACAGCTATGCCGTTGAGGATCCAGGTCTTGCCGGCGGCACTGCTGTCGAAAGACGCCGCCATGTCCGGCAGCACGGCCATCGGAGCGGTGTAGTTCATCAAGGCGAGAAGCGTCGCGGCGCAGGTCACGAACGCGGTGGCGTCGCGGCCTCGCACGTCCGGCCTCACCTCGCGTGATGGCATCGGCACAGTGGCCTCCGGATTCGTTCGTGCGTGGCGAGCGCGGTGGATCCCTCGACTCGCCCGACCCCGAGGGCCGGCCGATGGCGGGCGCGGCCTCGGGACGATCGGGCGTTCAACGCGACGCCATCCCGGCGCGGATGCGTTGCGCTGCGGCGAGGAGCCGTCGCTCCTGGTGGTAGGGGGCCACGAGTTGGACCGAGGAGGGCTGCTCCCCCGGGTTCGCGGCCAGTGGCACGGTGACCGCCGGGTGCCCGGTGTGGTTGAACAGGGAGGTGAGCCGCACCATCGCGGGGGTGACGAGTTGTTCTATCCCGGCGATGGTGACCGTCGCACGGTCTGCCTCGGGCACGTCGATGAGCAGTGTCGGGAGCGCGAGCACGTCCACGTCCTCGAGGAGCCGGTCGATCGCACGGCACAACTCCCCGCGGGCCTCCCGTGCCGCGGTGTAAGCCTCGGTCGAGACGTCGGCGCCGATCTCGCACACCGCGGTCATGCCGTCGCCGTACCGGGACTCCTTGGGGCCGAAGCGTTGCCGGTGGTACCGGGACATCTCGGCGCTGAGGACGGTCATGTGTACGGCGGACACGGCGTCGAGGTTGGGCAGCGACACCTCGCGGACATCGGCTCCCTCGGCGCGTAGGACTTGTGTCAGGTGCTCGTAGTCGCGGCGAACCGCGTCGCTCCGGATGGGCAGTTGCGGGACCACGCCGACGCGCAGGGAGGAGAAGGCCGGCACGTCGGCCGGCACGGCGGGTCCGTCCCCGGGTTGGAGGGCCGCCAGGAACGACGCGGAGTCGCCGAGGGTGCGGGTGAGGATGCCGACGTGGTCGAGCGAATGCGCGAGGGGCACGATGCCGTCGAGTGGCAGCAGGGAATGTGTGGGTTTCAGGCCGACGACTCCGCAGCAGTGGGCGGGGATGCGCACGCTGCCGCCGGTGTCGGTGGCGATGTCCGCGAACGACATTCCGGTTGCTACCGCCACCGCCGCCCCGCCGCTGGAACCCCCAGGGGACAGCGCCGTGTTCAGCGGGTTGCGGGCGGGGCCCGAGGTGGACAGCGCGAACTCGTCGAGGGACGTCTTTCCCAGGATGACCGCTCCCGTCCCGCGCAGAACGCGGACGATCTCGGCGTCGTATGCGGCGACATGGCCCCGCAGCACGGCCGATCCGGCTTCAAGGGGAAGACCCGCCACGGCACAGATGTCCTTGACCGAGACCGGAATTCCGTCCCAGGGCCCGAGAGCCTCGCCGCGTCGGTGCCGCTTCTCGGACTGCGTCGCCGCCTCGAGGGCCTCGGCTGCCGCGACGTGGACGAACGCACGAAGGCGGGGGTTGAGGCGGTTGACGCGATTGAGAGCGGCCTTGGTGAGTTCGACCGGTGAAAGCGCTCTGGTCTTCAACAGTTCGCCTACGTGTTCGACGCTCGCCAGGAGGACCTCGTCGTGGGGAAGGCTGGGGCGGTTGCCCGGGGCTGCGTCCCGGGTGCCGTGGGTTTCGGTCATCAGGACCAGGTCCTTCGGTTGGCTGCGGTTCGTCGAGCGCCCCGGTGGGCGCTCGCGGGCGATATGTGCGGCGCCGTGGCGTGTGGTGTCGGCGCCGCGTCCGGGGGAGCGGGCCGGCGGATGTTCACGAGGACCACACGCGTTGGGCGCCGACCCACGTGGACAGGACGTTCGCTTCGCTGACGCCTTCGGGGCCCGCCGTGATGATGTCGGTGTCCAAGACGGTGAAGTCCGCCAGGTAGCCGGGCGCGAGCCGGCCCTTGTGGTCGCCCTCGCCGCAGGCATGGGCCGATCCCACACTGTAGAGCTCGAGCGCCTCCAGGACGCTGATCCGCTGGTCGGCGCCGATGACCTGGCCCTCGGCGGTCGCCCGGGTGGTCATGGAGGCGATGGCGGTCAGGGGGGCGATAGGGGTCGTCGGGTAGTCGGAGGAGCCCCCGACGACGATGCCGGCGTCGAGGAAGGACCGGTGCGGCAGGATCGTGGCCGCTCGGTCCGCACCATAGAAGCCGACGAGCTGCGGGCCGTGCTGGCGAATGGAACCACTGAACGGCACGGGGGTCACGCCCGCGGCGCGAATGCGTTCCAGCAGCTGATCGTCGACCATGCTGCAGTGTTCGATCCTGTGGTTGAGACCGGCCCCGGGGGAAGCCGCCTGCGCTGCTTCGATGGCGTCGAGCACCTCGGAGATCGCGCGGTCTCCGTTCGCGTGAACCGCGATGCGCATGCCCTTCGCGTGCACCGCCCCGACCAGATCGGCGAAGGCCCGCTCGTCGACCAGTTGGATGCCGTTCCTGCCGTCCGTGGCGCTGGCGTACGGTGTGCTGCACAGGCATGTTCCGCCGCTCAATGCCCCGTCGTACATGGCCTTGATCCCGAGGAAGCGAAGCCGGTCGTCGCCGAATCCGGCGCCCAGGCCCAGTTCCTCGGCCGTGTCGAAGTAGGTGCTCCACAGCAGCATTCCGACGCGGGCCGTCAAGCGACCTGCGTCGCGCGTCGCCTGGTAGGTGCGCCATACCCGGGGCGTGACGATCGCGTCGCAGTACGACGTGATCCCCACAGAGTGGAGGAGGTTGTTCTCCTCGACCAATGCGTCCATCAACGAGTCCTGGTCCGGCTCGGGGACCCACGGGGGACGCCCGGTGCCGGACCAGTACGGCTCCAGGAACGCCTGTTCGTACAACCACCCATCCAGCCTGCCTGCGGTGTCGAATCCCAACTCCCCGCCCACCGGGGCCTCGGACGCGTCCGTGAGGCCCGTCGATTCCAATGCCTTGGAGTTGACGACCGCGATGTGCCAGTTGAACAGGACGACGACGATCGGATGGCGTGTGGAGATTGCGTCCAGGAAATTCCTGTCGATGCGACTCCCGGCGCTTCGGGCCGGGTTGAACCCGGCGGCGAAGATCCATTCGCCCTCGGGCGTGGCGGCCGCACGGGCGCTCAGTACCCGGCGCAGATCCTCGACGTCCTTCACGGCCGCGGGTGACACGTCCAGTCGCAGCCGTGTTTCCGCGGTGACCGAAGGATGACAGTGGGCGTCGTTGAAACCGGGTACGACCAGCCGATCGCCCAAGTCGACGATTTCGGCGAGCGGGAAGCGATAGCGCAGGTCGGCGAGGGTCCCGGTGTCGATGACGCGTTCCCCGAGCGTGGCGAAGGCCTCCGCGTCCCGATCGAAGGTGACGATGCGCCGGGCCCGAAAGATCCGCAGCGCAGGAGTGGGGGAAGGGGTTCGTGGCATTGGTGCTTTCTCCGGGATCTGAGGAGGAGCGACACCTGTCGGTGGCGCGGCGAGCCCCTGAGGAGCCGCGTTGGGGCGTTCGGTCGACGGACCGCGACTTCTGTCGTGCGCGGTGCTTTGGGGGCTATGCCCGACCAGAATTCTTGCCTAATCTTCTAATGAAGAAAGTTCTACTCCCTGGGGAACGCGGGGTCAAGGCATGTCGGGTCCGTCGAATGAGACACCGGAAGTGGGCCGAACACCTCCCGTCTGCGCTCGATCCTCGGCCCGCGTGACAGCCCGACGGTCCCGGCGTCCCTGGCTGTGGCACCTCACGCCGGGAAAGAACAAGGGAACGGAATCGGGTCTTGCCGGGCGGGTCCGGGGCCTGTACGTTCCTGCGTCATCCGTCGGACTCCGTGAACACACGCAGCCAGTCCGATGCCATACGGCGGTCGCCCAGTCCACCTCACGTCCGGTCACTCCTTCCCGGAACCGACGATCGAGGCCACGAACCGCACTCCGCGCCGAGGAGTCGCGAACCGGCCCCGCGCGACCACATTCCCCCCGCCGCTCGATCAACCGGCAGGTCCCCCGCCGCACGCCGTCGCGACCGGTTCACGCTTCGAAGGGGCAAGCCTGCCGCCCCTACTCCGGCGAGGCCGCCCCGGCGACCGACGCAGCTCAACCCGACGCCCGCGTCGGTCGGGTGTATTCACGACCGGCCCGTCAAGGAGAGACACCATGGGCAACGCCCGCCGTACCATCAGGCCACCGCTGACCAGACAGACCCTCACCGGCGTCGTGCCGAATCTGTCGGCTCGATGTGCCGAGCATCCCGCACTCGATTTCCTGACCAACTGTCTGCGCGGCGTCGGCATGGCCGGCTTCCTCGGCAATCCGCTGACCGGCACCATCATGCTCGTCACCGTGTGGTGGGTGTCGCCCTGGTTCGGCGCGCTCGTCTCGGTGGGAGTGGTGGCGTCGACCGCAACAGCCGCCCTGCTGGGCTTCGACCGCGCCGACGCGCGCCTGGGCCTTTACGGGTTCAACGGCGCGTTGACCGGAGCGGGGGCGGGGGTCCTGCTCGCGCCTTCGTGGAGTCCGACCGTGCTGGCCCTGGCAGCGGCCGCCGCCGCGGTGACGGCGCTGACCATGGGGGCGCTCATGTGCTTCATGACGCGCACCTGGGGGGTGCCCCCGCTGGCCCTGCCGATGAACGGCGTGCTGATGATGCTGGTCATCGCGCTCCAGCAGGCCGACGTCACTCACCTGCGCCCCTACGTGACCCCTCCGGATCCCACCCGTCCCCTCTCGGTCGATCCCACCCTGCGAGACACTCCTGCGGCGATCGCGGGCACCGATTCCTTGACGGATCATGTACGCGCGGTGCTGCACGGCATCAGCCAGTTGTTCTTCCTGGAGAGCGTCCCCGCGGCGTTGGTGTTTCTCGTCGCCATAGCCCTGTTCTCGCGACTGCTCGCAGCCCTGGCGCTGTTGGGCTCCGCCGCCGCGGTCGCCACCGCGACTCTGATGGGCTTCGACGGCTTCCTCGTCTACGTCGGGGTCGTGGGCCTCAACGGCGCCCTGGTCTGCATGGCGATCGGGGGAGTGTTCCTGACCCCCTCGGTCAAATCCGCAGTGCTCGGCATTGCCGCCGCCGCCGGCAGTTGCGTCGTCTTCAGCGCCCTCAACGCCGTGATGCGTGTGTGGGGTCTGCCGTCCTCACTCTCCCTGGCCTACTGCCTGATCGTGCCGGTCGTCACCGTGCTCAAATCGAAAGTCGGCGGCGTCGTGGCGGCGGCACCCGCTCCGACGGAGTCGGGCGAGGGACCGATCGAGACCGCCACCCCGCAGGGCACGGAACTCGACCGGGCGGCACGCACCGTCTGAGCTTCCGTCGCGACGTCGCGGCCATGCTCTCTTGCCAGGTCCACGATAGAAGAATATTCTACAAAAAGAGATCCGGAGGAAACAAACAATGACCAACTCGGAACACCTCCCCCAGCCCCTGGGCCCGTACAGTCACGTCCAGACGGCGGGAAACCTGGTCTTTTGCGCCGGGCAACTGGCGCTCGACGCCGACACATCGAAGCCGCTCTCGCACCTGCCGGCCGGTGAGCAGACGGCGATCGTCCTGCGCAACCTCGAACGGGTACTGATCGATTCGGGCTCCTCGCTGGGGCAGGTGCTCAAGACCACCATCTACCTCGCCGACCTCTCGGACTACGCCGAGGTGAACACTGTGTACGCTGCGGTGTTCGGTGACCATCGCCCGGCCAGGGCGACGCTCGAGGTCAGCCGCCTCCTGGGCGACCTGGCGGTGGAGATCGACGCGGTGGCAACATCGGAGTGATCGTGACGAAGGGGCGACAAGCCCAATGGTGAGGATCAAGTGGTAGACGCCAGTTTCGGCGCGTCCGTGCGTCATCGCCGCAGGCAGGCGGGGCTGACCCTGGAGGCCCTCGCCGAGAAGAGCGGGGTGTCGAGGGCGTCGCTGTCCAAGATCGAACGCGGTGAGCGAAGGCCGGGCCTGGGCACCGCGGTCGCCATCGCGGACGCGTTGGCGACGCCCCTGTCCGAGCTGCTGGGGCAACACGTCATCCCACCGGTCCAGATCCTTCGCGGGACGAGCAGCGTCGCGATGGTCGACGAGAACACGGGCGCGGTCCGTGAGTCGCTCTTTCCCGCAATGGACGGCGTCGAGATGGTCCGCTACACCGTCCAGGCGGGCAATACCGCGGGGCCCTTCCCTCCCCACGAACCGGGAACCCGCGAAGTCTTCACCATCTTGAGCGGCGGTGTCACCGTACGAGCGGGCACCCACGAAGTGGCCTTGACACAGGGGGACATGGCCGTTCTACCGGGCGATGTCGCCCACGCCATCTGCAACGCGGGCGACGTCCCCGCCGTACTACTCCTGGTGATCATCCGCCGCAGCTGACACCCCACCGCGGGTGGACCGACCACTGCCACGATCGGTCCACCCGCGGTCGCCCACGCGACTGCCCCGCACCGTCTCCGCCCCGTCGCGACAACTTCACGCCAGGCGGGCGCCGTTCGGTCGCGCGGCCGCCTCGAGTTCGACCGTGCACCCGTCGGGATCCTGAAAGAGAGAAATCGCCTCGATGGGGCGGTTCCGGTACACGACGCGAGGAGAATCCGATGGCCGCGCCCCACCACTGAGTCCCGAGCAGCGCCGGCCGGCCATTCACCGTGAAACCGAACACGGGAGGCGTCTCCCGGTCCAGCCGTGACCCTTCGGGGGCGCGGTCCGACGCCACCCCACGGTGACCGCGACGGCGTGCGCCCGCGGCTCCGGATGACGAGGCCGGGTCCGGGTCCGGGGTACGGGCGGGGATGCCCGCCCTTACGCTCCCCGTCGACGTCGCCCTCGCCACCCGTGTCGACCGGGTCCCCACCGGGTCGGGCTGGGCCCACGAGGCCAAATTGGACGGATGGCGGCGGACGTTGCTCTCCGTCAACCGAGATATGGCCAGCCCTGGCCGGGCTACTGAGGTTTTCGGCTGAGGGTGACTACGGAGCCGCGAGGGTGGCTTTTTTGCTGAGTGCGGGAGCCGTTTCTCGGCGCTGCCCAAGTGACGTCAAAACGAACTGACGCCGCTACCTCAGCTGGAGCGCAATCCGCCGTCGCACCGGGAGGCCGGATGCGGAAGTCGTCAAGGGTCGAAGGGCCGTGTTCGGCACGGCCGGAGGCCTTGCCCAGGAGTTCGGACGCCCACCCGGGTTCCGGATGCCGTTGCCGCCCGTCCCGGTGGGATCGCGCGCCGGTGATCATCCACAAGCCGCACGAGGGTGTTCCTACCACCGTCGTTCCAGTCAGGCGGCGCAACCTGCGGTGCGACCATGGCACCGAGAAAGCGATTCATCGCTGTCACGGGGTGACCGAACTGCTGTCGTGGCGTGCCCAAGAGCGCTAGCACATGCGTGGCCTGGCTGTGGTGGGGATGCACATTCCTGTGTCGGCCGGGTCGAGGGCGGGTGTGCTTGCGCCCATGAACGCGAAGTCGCCTCCGCCGCCGGTGTCTTCGGTCCCGGGCACGTCCCGCACGCCGCCGCTTCCCGCCGCCGGCGCGCGACGGTGAGTCCGTCGTCGAAGGCGGCGTCGGGGTGTGACCACACCATCCCGAGCATGACGAGCGCGCGGGTGCGCCGCTTGTCGAGGCGTCCGGCGGCGTACCGCTTTCGTTGGACGGCGGCCCATTGCCCGACCGGGTATCCGTGGTCGTGCCCGTCGCGCGCATTCAGCGGAATCCTGCGGTGGTTGTGTACGTGCGGGAAGCGGCGTGCGGCGAGGTAGCCGCGGTTCCAGTCGCGTTCGTCCGGGTCGATGACCCGCAGCCGCACGAAGTCCGCCGCCGCCGGATCACGCGGGCTCGAGAACCGCGGGAACGGCCGCGTCTCGACCGCCACGCCCTCACCCGACCCATCGATGCCCGGCAACCCACCCGGACCCTCCAGGGCCCCGCCCACGCCCTCCTCGGTGCCCACATCGCCCGCCGCCGCGCCGCCCTCGGCCGTGTTGTCCGCGTAGCCGTCGGATGCGTCGTCGACGGCTGCCCGGGCTGCGCCGCGTGCCGCTACCCGGGGGACGGCGAGTGCTTCGACGAGTTCCGGGGCGTGCGCGCGCAACGCTTCAAGGGATGGTCACCAGGTACCGGTGTCCGTTGCCTCGTTCGTGTCGATGCCGATGTGCCGGAACACGATGTGGACGAGCAACGGCTCTCCGCGTCGGGCGGCGGCCGCCGTGCGCCCCGGCAGGGGTAGGGGAGGGGTGATGCCCCGGGAGGTTGCGGCCTCGAACCTCGGCCTCCTTCGGTCCGGCTTCACGGTTGAGGTGCGGGACCGGTGCCGGCGGTCGTTGTCGGCCCCGGGAATGCGCGTGCGTACCCTTGACGGCATGAGCGATCGAATCGACTCCCGGGTGGCCGGGAACATCGAGTTCTTCCTGCGAAGGGCCTTGAGGACCGAGGGAAGTTGGAGTCCGGCGAGCCTCGCGGATGCCACTCTCGAAGCCGTCCACCGTGGGGGAGAATCAAACGAAGGCGTCGAGGTTCGCGGACGATTGTTCCGAGGGGGCCACGCCGACGTTCCGTTGCAGCCGGGCGGATGGCCGGATTCCGGGGCGGCGACTCTGGGGCAAGCGCTCGACAACATCTGGGGGCAGGCGGCGGAGTATTTCCCCGAGTGGGTGGCCGCCATCCGCCGGGAGATATTCGGCCTCGTGGTGGTTCGGTTACGAGGTGGGGATCACGTGGCCTACTTCTCGCGTTCTCGTCGTATACCCCGTGGGACGCAAGCCCAAAGGCTGAGCGACATCGATGAGCCGGGGCCCGGCGCCGGCGCGATCAACGTAATGTGGTCCGGCCCCCCGGCCGACCGGCGTTCCGACGACGAGACCATTCCCGTGTCGATCCGCGCTCTGGCGGCAGCGCACCGCTCACTGCACGCCGGTGACACGAGCCTTCGATTCGACTCGCCGGGCACCGAGAATCTGGGCGACCTGTTGCGTGAACGCTACGAAGGGGCCGAACCGGACGAGGAGGAAGAGGACTTCACTCTGGAGGATCTGAACGAGGGTGTCTTCGACGCGTGTTTCTACTTCGGTCATGACAATTCGGCGGCGGAATCATACTTCGTCGATCTCCACGAGCAGAATTCGACCGTAGACCCGCTGGTCGTCACTCTGAGCCCGGACGGTGCGAATCACGGAGACCGTTTCGGGGAGTGGTTCGATCACCAGGCCCGGGCCGCCCTGTTGGGTTTGTGAGCCCGAGGACGTCGAAGCCCTCGTGGAGGTGGCGGTAGCCGGTGGCCTGGGAAGTCCCGGCATCAGGGGCGAGGCAGCGCACGCAACCGCATTCGCGGAACCGGGGGTGCCTCGTCTCGTCGGGGTGGTCGGTTCGGTGCTCAGGTGGGTGTGGGGAGAGCGTGGAGCCGGGTGATGCCGTCGAGGATGTGCAGGGTCCGGGGCCATCACTGAACGACCGAACCCAGAACGACGGAAACGCTCCTGTCCTCGCGCACTGAAGAGGCCAAGACATACGCATCGGCGCCCGCATCGCCCGATCCGCGGCCCACTGCCGTCGCGCCCCGGCCGGCACCTGCCGCATCAGCTTCCTCGGCCGTCCCATCCAACACCTCCGTGATCAAGGTGTTGCGACGACCGGTTGAATCCGCCTTGCGAGCCGGTGTCGCTGTGATGGATCAACTCCCGGTGCAGGACGGGGTGTTGCGTGCGGTCGCGCTGTCACAGGCCCATTTCGAACGCGGAGAGTACGAGGTCGGTCCGCTTGTCGGTGGCGGCCGACCAGCCGACGACGCGGCGGGAGAAGGTGTCCACGACGAACGCGACGTGGACGGTGCCGGCCCATGCGGGGACGTGGGTGAAGTCGGCCACCCACAGGCGGTTCGGCGCCGTCGCGACGAAGTCGCGTCGCAACGGGTCCGGCGCCCGTGTGGCGGTCGGGTCCGGTTCGGTGGTGCGGACCTTCCGGCCGCGGACGGCGCCGGAGAGCCCGGCGTCCTTCATCGGCCGGGCGACGGTGCATCGGGCGACGTCGGTGTGGCCGCGGCGCTTCAACTCGGCCCAGACCTTGCGGACTCCGTGGACGCCGTGGTTGGTTTCGTGGACGTTCGCGATCAGGGCGGTCAGTTCCGCGTCGCGAAGGGATCGTGCCGAGGGGGTGTGCTTCTTGTGCGCGTGGTAGGTGCTCGGGTGGATGCCGCAGTCGTGTGCGGTGAGCACGGTGCAGATCGGCTCGACTCCGCCGAAGCGGTCCCGGTGCTCGTCGATGGAGGCTACGAGCGCGTGTGTGGCCGGTCGAGCTCGGCCGTGAAGAAAGACGCCGCGGCCTTGAGGATTTCGTTCGCGCGCTTGAGTTCGGCGTTCTCCTTTTTCAACGCCTTGAGTTGCGCGGATTCCTCTGTTGTGGTCCCGGGCCGGTGACCGGCGTCGACCTCCGCCCGGCGTACCCAATGGCGCAGCGACTCGGGTCCCACGTCGAGCTTGGCGGCGATCGATCGGATCGCCGCGTGCTCGGACTTGTACCGGTCACGGGACTCCAGCACCAGGCGTACGGCCCGCTCCTTGAGGTCCCTTGGATGGTGCTTCGGCATGATTCGTCCGATTCTCTCAAGAGCCAGAGTCTCGATCAAACTCGGAGCGGTTCACCTGGGGCGGGCCGGGTCGATAAGCGAAGACCTCGTGGACGTGCGGCCCCCGGCCCTGTCCACCGCCCTGCGCCTGGAATCGGCCCTGCTCAACGAGGAAACCGGAATCCGCGGATACGGGCTCACCGGCATCCCGGAGTTCGTGACCCCCTTTCGGCAGGGACTACTCGAGCAGGAAGCGGACACCGCGCAGCTGACGGAGCTGTTGCGCGGCGACCCCGCTGGCCTGCGTGATCTCGTGGCGGTGCGGGACGCGGTGGGGAGGTGGCAGGAAAGGATCGCCCGCCGCCGCGCCGCCCGGCGCGCCGTCGTCCCTGGCCACCGAACGGGCAGCAGAGGGCAAGGTGCTTTCGACCAGGTGCGCGCCGCCTCGAGCAGCCGGCGGGAACGGCGGCGTGCGGACCGCGCCCGGGCCAGGGACGACCTGATGGCCACGACGGCCCTGCGGAACTGGGTCTTCGGCGCGATCGCGGTGCTCATCGCGGTCCTGGCGGCCCTGGTCTTCGAGGGTTGCGCCGCGGTATCCGCACGCCGCTGGAACGCCTCGAGACCGATGCCGCACCATCGCCGGCGGTGACTTCGACCACCCCATCACCGCGACGGCCCCGCCGACATGCGGCGCCTCAGCGGCGAGATCGACTTCATGCGCCGGCGCCTGGTGCGCGAACTCGCCTACACCGAGGAGGCACGCCTGCACCTGGACTCGCGGGCGGCCGACCTCCAGCGATCCAACGCCGAGTTGGAACACGTTCGCCTACGTGGCCTCCCACGACCTGCAGGAGCCGCTGCACAAGGTCTCCAGCTTCACCCAGTTGCTCAAACGGCGCTACGGAGGGCAACTCGACGAGCGGGCGGACCAGTACATCGACTTCGCGGTCGACGGTGCGAACCGCATGCAGGGCCTGATCAACTACCTGCTCGAGTTCTCCCGCGTGGGAAGGTTCCACAACGCCCTGCGGAGCGTCCCCTGGACGATGTGCTGGAGGAGACCCTGTCCGCGCCGAGCGTCGGTGTCGAGGAGGCCGGGGCGACGATCACCCACGACCCGCTGCCGACCCTGGTCGCCGACCCCACGCAGATGGGCATGCTCTGGCAGAACCTGTCCCGGACGGTCACCGCCACGGCCCGGTCGATGGTATGGCCCGGTGCAGGCGCCGATCGCGGTGAGCGCGGCATGGCCGGCGTCGTATGGCGGCGCGCCGGTCAACGCATGGAGAGTAGGGCGATCCCGGGTCCGAAGGCGATGGCGAGGCGGCCGTCGGGGAGCAGAGCGAGGGCGCCGATTTCCTCCGGGACGGTGAGGGTTGTGCCCACCTGTCGGCATGTTGTGGCGTTCCACAGTCGGATGGTTCGCCGGTCGCCGGTTGTGACCACCAGCGGGTGTCCGTCGATCTCGGTGGCGGATATCGCGCGTACCCTGTCGCCCGTGTCGACGGACCCCACGTGCTCTCCGGTTTCGGGATCCCGGACGTGGAGTGTGTTGTGGAGGGCGGTGATCACGAGCGGGCGCACGGGTGAGGCGATGACGGTCAGATGCTCGACCTTGTGCTCGTACCGGAGGGTACGTGTCGTCTCGCCGGACTCCGGATCCTGGATCCGCACGGTGGCACCGTCGTCTACCGCGACCACGCGTCGCCCGCCGACCGTCATGGGCAGGGCGGCCCTGATGTACTCGGCGTGTCCGGTCAACGGGGGCAGGCCGGCCGGGGTGCCGTCGTCCAGGTTCCATCCGAGCACGCGGCCGTCGTTTCCGGCGGTGAGGGCCACCGGGCGGCCGTTGTGTTCGGTGGTGGACACGTTCAGCACCCGGTGGCCGGACCCACGGCGGTTCACGCGTACGGTGCGCGTGAGTTCGCCGGTGGACGGATCCCAGACCCGCAGCCTGGCTCCGTCGGACGTCACGACTGCGGGCCGATCGTCGAGAATCGTCGTGGCGACGCTGTCGACACGGATCAAGTGCCCGATGAGCGGCGGGCACAGCTCGGTGCCGTCGGCAAGGTCCCACACGCGCGCACTGCCGTCACCACCGCCGGTGACCAGATACGCCCCCGAATCCGTCTCACCTGCCGCGACGTCGAGGATCTCCCGGTCGTGCCCCCGGCGAGGCCCCGCGACGGGGGTGGAATCGGCGCCCAGGTCCACCACGAACGTGTGCCGGTGCGTGCCGACCAGCGCGACCACACGCCCGGATACGACCGCTGTGGTCACCCTGTCGACGAATCCGCGCGAGTCCGCCGAGACCGAGACGGGCCTGCCGACGGCATGCCGGTCACTCGCGTCCCACACACTGACGACACCCCCGGAGTGGGCGGTCACGATGACGCTCCGGCCGTCGATCTCGGCGAGGGCGGACTTGACGCAGCCGTCGCCGAGGGCGTCGCCGAGTTGCTCCCCGGTCTGCGGGTCCCACAGGCGTACCTCGTCGTCGCCGCTGGTCACCACGGTCGGTCGGCCGTCTATGGACGCGATGGCGGCGCTGGAGATCCAGGCGTCCACGCGGTCGGGGTCGTCGGTGGTCAGGGCCGGGCCGAGGGTTCCGCCGCTTTCGAGGTCCCACACCAGGCCGGTGCCGTCCTGGGCTCCGGTGACCGCGATGGGTCGGCCGGCCGCCTCGCCGACGGCGATCGCGGTGATCGCGCCGGGCTCGTCGATCTCCGGCCGCTCCGCCGTGGGGGTGCCGAGCGGGGCACCCGTACGCAGGTCCCACATGCGCAGTACGCGGTCGCCGCCCCCGCTGACGATCACCTGCTCACCGGCCACACGGGCCACCGCCACCGCCTTCGTGCTGCCCAGGTGCCCGGTGAGCGGATCGCCGATCGCGGTGCCATCGGTCAGGTTCCAACGCTGGACGAGCCCGCCACACCTGCCGCCGCATCCGTTGCGGTCACACCAACCGGTGCATTCGGCGCCGGTGACGACGATCCAGCGGCCGTCCGACTCGGTGACAGCGAGGGCTTGGAATTCCTGCGTCGACTTCAATTCGGCCTCGACCACGGCCGCGCCCGTGGCCAGGTCGTGCACGTGCAACGTCGCCCCGCTCAGCGTGACCAGGACCGGCCTGTCCTGGACCACGGCGGTCACCTGGCTGCCGCCGACGTCGAACCGTGCGCGCACACGCGAGTCGAGCCGGGCGCCGCACGCCCATTCGACGGTCCAGGTCTCCGCGGGCGCGTCGGGGATCGGGACGGCCGCGATGGCGCGGGCGAGGTCGTTCGCGCCCCAGCGCGCGGCGTCCATGGTCAGGAGTTGGCGGCGGGTCACGAGGCCGGCGGCGCGGTGGCGGTCGGCGGACGTGCGGTAGACGTCGGCGGCCAGTCGGGTCTCGACCGAGGTGACGTGATCCAGAAGAGGCAGCAGATCGTTCGGGTCGGCGTGGACAAGCGTGTGCGCGTCCACTACGGGCTCATCCCCCGGGACCCCGGGATCGGCATCCGCGTCGGGGAAGACCAAATGCGCGCTCAGCGGCCGTAGTTCGCCAAGCAGCGTGGAGAGCCGGCGGCCCGCCCCAACCCGGTCTCCACCCTCGTGGTCCACCCGGTGAACACGGAAATCACCGTCCGCCTCGGCCTCGGCGAGATCGACGAGGAGATACCACTGCCCGTCGTCGTGGCCGATCGCATACCAGGCCCGGGGAATCTCCTCGGCGACCAGTCCGGCTTCGACTTCGCACTCTGCGGGCAGGTGAACCTCCCACCCGAACTCGTCGTCGGTGGCGAGGCGTTGCCACGACGGCCACACCACTGCGAGCACCACCTGCACCGCGGGCGGCACGGGGTGCTCGCCCGCAGGCGTGCGTACAACCCGGTCACGTGGCCGAAATTCCTCGGGGATCCGGCCATTCAAGCGGGCGATCCGGGCGAGGACATCCTGGCCGAGGGCATCAGTGGGTACGCCAGGCACGATCGACAAGGCAGCCGCCTTCTGGAGGGGACATGGTTCGAGCCATGATGCCGGCCGCCGGCGACACCCGGACCCTGTGCACTTCCGGCGCCCGATCGGGTTCTGGCTCATCTTCGGTTTGCGCCGTGAGGCGCTGTTGGTTCGAGTGGAGGTGGAAGACCTGCACCAATCCCCTGTCGCAGCAGTGGGGTTGAAGCTGAGGGCAGCCTGATCCGGGTGATGCCGGGGGGCGGGAGCGGCCCTGACAAAGCCGAGACGTATCCAGCACTGCCAGATGGGGCGGGTCCGGCGAGCGTGACGGAGAGGAGTACGCGAGGAACCGGCGTTTTACGTCTCCCAAAGCGACACCGGCTCGAACCTGGCGGATCAGGGCCGGAAGCGGTGCGCATCCGGGGTATTTCTTCGAGACTCCGGAGAACTCCCTCGGGCGGTATACAAAAGCTGCCCGGGAGGTCACGAGGAAAGCCTGCGGCGTACTCGTGGCGATGCCGCAGGGACACAGTCGGGCTCCTACTTCGTCGAGCGAACCACAGTGAACACGGGAACCGTTCCGGATCTCGCCTCGCCGTCTGCTTCCGGCAGCCGGCCGGAGCCGGGCGCATCGACCGCCGATCGGTTCGGGACGGGGCGGAGCCGCCGTAGTACTCCGAGGCCGGGAAAGCCGGTCACATGGGAAAGGGCGGCAGCGGTATCGAGAAAGGGAGGACGCTGCAACGCCGGAGGACGCCTTGCTGAACAGCGGGGCTCCGGGTCCTCGGGCCCGGGTACTGGAGATGCAGACCAAGCTTCACCGTCGGGCGGTGGCCGATCCCGGCCGCCGGTTCGACGACCTGCTCAACCTCGTGCACGACCCGGCGACGCTGTTGACGGCGTTCGACCGGGTCGCGGGCAACCGGGGAGCCCGAACGCCCGGCGTCGACGGCCTGACGGCCGCCGATGTCGAGACGTTCATCGGCGTCCCCGGATTCCTGAACGCCCTGCGGACCGCGCTCAAGGACGGCTCGTTCCGTCCGTTGCCGGTGCGGGAACGCAGTATCCCCAAGCCGGGAGGCTCGGGGAAAGTCCGCAGACTCGGAATTCCGACGATTGCGGACCGAGTCGTTCAGGCGGCGCTGAAGCTGGTGCTGGAACCGATCTTCGAGGCCGATTTCATGCCGGTCTCCTACGGTTTCCGGCCCCGACGGCGGGCCCAGGACGCGATCGCCGAGATCCACTGTTTCGGCACCCGGGGATATCGCTGGGTGCCGGACGCGGACATCGAGGCATGCTTCGACTCGATCGACCACACCGCCCTGATGGACCGAGTGCGACACCGGGTGAAGGACAAGCGCGTCCTGATATTGGTCAAAGCCTTCCTCAAGGCCGGGATTCTCACGGAACTCGGCGAGAACAAGGCGACGTTGACCGGCACTCCGCAAGGCGGAATCCTCTCCCCGCTGCTGGCGAACATCGCTTTGTCCGTGCTCGACGAGCACCTTCACGAGCCGTGGGAGCCGGGCGGGACGATGTCCACCGAAGGCAAACGCGCCTACCGGCGCCGCAAGGGTCGGCCGACGTGGCGGGTCACGACGTCTTGGGTCGCAGCCGTCGGCATCGGACGAGTCCGACTTTCCTCGTCTCAACCCTTCCGGCCGGCGGGCGGCGGACAGCGAGTTCGCTCAAGGGGACGGACGGGCCGCCTAAGTCACGCTCGATACGTCCAGCGCAAGGGGAATACGGGATGGCCTAAGGGGCGCGAGCCCTATGGCTACGGAGGGGTCGTAGCAGTCGTCGGAGTAACGCCCGACCGAGGAGGACGGGAAAGCCGTCCGCACGGGCGAAGGGCCCCAGGTGTCAACTGATCGTCCATGTCGGTGAGGTATGCGAAATGCATAGCGCCGAATCCTTACTGAGGATCATCCGTGAACGCGGCAGAAAGGGATTGCCACTGGAACGTCTCTACCGGTGCTTGTTCAACCGGGATCTGTACCTGCTCGCCTATGGGCGGATCTACCGCAACGACGGTGCGATGACGCCCGGCATCACGGCCGAGACCGTGGACGGCATGCGCCTGGCCAAGATCGAGGCGATCATCGACGCGCTCCGAAGCGAGCGCTACCGGTGGTCGCCAACGCGTCGCGTCCACATCGAGAAGAAGGGAAGTGCGAAGAAGCGGCGCGGGTTGGGTCTGCCGACGTGGTCGGAAAAACTGTTGCAAGAAGTGATGCGCCTGCTGCTTGAGGCGTACTACGAGCCGCAGTTCTCCGATCATTCCCACGGGTTTCGGCCCGGTCGGGGCTGTCACACCGCCTTGCAGAAGATCTATCCGGGCTGGCGGGGCACGACGTGGTTTGTCGAGGGTGATATCAAAGCCTGCTTCGACAGCTTGGATCACAGTGTCCTGCGGTCGATCCTGGCCGAGAGGATTCATGACAACCGCTTTTTGCGGTTGATCGATGGACTGCTCCGGTCTGGATATCTGGAACAGTGGCGTTATCACGCAACGTTGAGCGGTTCGCCGCAAGGCGGCGTGATCTCGCCGATCCTGTCCAACATCTACCTGGACCGGCTGGACAAGTACATCGAGACGAACCTGCTGCCCGCCTACAACCGGGGAGCCCGTCGGAAGTCCAATCGGCCGTATATGCGGCTGTGGCAACGCGCCTTCAGGCTGGAGGAGCAAGGAGAGTTGGAGGCGGGTCGGACGCTTCGCAAGCAGATGAAGACCATGCCCTCTCGTGATCCGAGTGATCCGGGCTACAGGCGGCTGAACTACTGTCGCTATGCGGACGATTGGCTGTTGGGTTTCACCGGGCCGAAGCGGGAGGCCGAGGAGATCAAGGCCGAGATCGGCCGGTTCCTGCACGACGAGCTCAGGTTGGAACTGTCCGAGGAAAAGACCGTGATCACTCATGGGCGGACACAGGCCGCCCGATTCCTCGGCTACGAGATCGTGACCTTCGAGACGCGGACGCGATACTTCCGCGCCAGCCTCTTGGTCAGCGAGCGCTCCATCACGTACTTTAACCGTCCGAGGCGGTGGAGGTTGAACGCGAGCTGGTAGTAACCGGCGATCCCGCGGAACTCCGCCTGGTACTGGGCGACGATGGAGAAGTCGCTGTTGACCGTACGTTCGGTCCGTCGGATCGGTCGGCCGTGGTGCATGTAGGGACGGCACTTGGCGCGGATGACGTCAGCAGGCACTTTCAAACCGATCTGCGCGTTGATGCTGCGCTGACCGCGATGGTCGTGCTTGGTGTCGTTGTCCAGGATACCGACGCTACCGGACCGTGCTGAAGACCGACCAGGGCCCGCGTCGCGGGCTCCGGGTCACCGTCGAACGCGGAGAAGGAAAAGCGCCGTTGGTGGCGCTGTGGGGCGGAATCCCACTGAAGCGAAAGACCAGGATCGGGAATCTCGACGACCATCCGAAACAGGTGTGGAACAGCTCGCGCAACGAGATCGTGAAGCGCCTGCTCGCCGATACCTGCGAGATGTGCGGGTCTCATGACGGTGTCGAAGTGCACCACATTCGGCATCTGAAAGACCTGAACATTCGGGGACGGGCCGCCAAGCCCGTCTGGGCTCAGATGATGGCCGCGCGTCATCGGAAGACCCTGGTCGTCTGCCGTGTCTGCCACGAAGGAATCCACTACAGCGGACGTCCCTCGCGGCAGAACTCATGAGAAGAAAAGGCACTGGAGAGCCGGATGCGATTAACGTCGCACGTCCGGTTCGGGAAGGGGCCGTCGGAAAAGGACCCGCACCACGGGCACCTCGCCGGCGGCCTACTTCACTGCCCGCCGGGTTCGGGAAGCGGTCCGGGGAAACGGTCCGGTCGAAAGACCGGAACCGCGCCCCGGGCCGACTTTCACCGACCGTCCCCGGACGAGGCCGAGCAGGTGATCGACCACCTGCGCGACAAAGGCCTCGGGGTCGATCCCGTATGCCGGGTGCCGGACCTGTCACCGTCGACGTACTTCGCGCGCAAGAAGCGCCCGAAGTCGGCGCGGCGGCTGCGCGACGAGCAACTCGTGCGGCTGATCGAAGCCGAGCACGTGGAATCCGGTGGCACCTACGGCGCCCGCAGGATCACCCGTGCCCTGGCCCGCAAGGGCCACCCGGTCGCCCGCTGCACGGTCGAGCGTCTGATGCGCGAGCTGGGGATCGAGGGCGTCATCCGCGGCCGCCGTCGCCGCACCACCGTCACGGAGCCGGCCGCGCCGCGGCCGCCGGACCCGGTCGACCGCGTCTTCGCCGCGGACGGCCCGGACCGGCTCTGGGTCGCCGACCTGACGTATGTGCGGACGTGGTCCGGCTGGGCGTATGTCGCGTTCGTCCTGGACGCGTACTCGCGGATGATCGTCGGTTGGCGGATCGCCGAGCACCTGCGCACCGAACTCCCGCTCGACGCCTTGGAAATGGCGTTGTGGCGACGGCGGATCAAGAAGGACTCGGGCCTGATCCATCACAGCGACCGCGGGTCGCAGTACGTGTCTATTCGCTACACGGAGCGACTGGCCGACGTCGGTGCCGCCGCGTCCGTGGGCTCGGTGGCGGATTCGTACGACAACGCGATGGCCGAGGCGCTGAACGGCACCTTCAAAGCCGAACTCATCGAAATGCAGGGACCCTGGCGGGCCTTCGCCCAGGTCGAGCACGCCGTGGTGCACTGGGTCGGCTGGTACAACGACGAGCGCCTGCACTCGGCGTTGGACTACGTGCCACCGGTCGAGTACGAGCAGCAATACTGGGCGAGCCAGGAGCAAGTCACGCAGTCCGCGTGAACAACCGCAAACGGACTCCACAAAACTCGGGTCAGCTCAGTTCGCCGAGTCCCTGCGGGCCCCACCTCACCGGCGCGTGGCACGCGTGCCACGTGACGGCGGACCGCCACGAGGTCGGCGGGGCGGGTCTCGACGTTCACGAATTCTGCATTTCGAGCAGACCCTGATCCGGGCCACGGTCCCGACCGCCGCGTCGGTGTATTCGCGGTAGCCGCTGGCGCCACGGCACGGTTCGAGCAGGCCTTGGGCCTCGTAGTAACGCAGCAGATGCGCGCCGACTCCGGTGCGGCGGCTCAGTTCTCCGATCAACACGCGTGTTCCTGCTTGACCTTCATATCGGTGTGAAGGTTGAGGATTCTCCCATGACCGAGTCCTTCGGTCGGTCGACAACGGCAGCGTGTATCGAACGGGAGCACCTCATGCCCACATCTGACACCGGCCCCACCCCGGTAACCGTCCTCGGCCTGGGGTTGATGGGCCAGGCGCCGGCCGCGGCGTTCCACGCCGAGGGACACTCCACCACCGTGTGGAATCGATCGGCGGCCAAGGCCGAACCGCTCGTTGCCCGTGGTGCGATCCTCGCGGACTCGCCCCGCGACGCCGTCGCGGCGAGCCCGCTGGTGATCGTGTGCGTCACCGACTACGCCGCCGCGCGCGAACTCCTGGATCCGCTGGAGGACGTGCTCGCGGGCCGGGTCCTGGTGAACCTGACCTCGGGCACCTCGGCGCAGGCCCGTGAGACCGCCGCGTGGGCGAGCGCGCGGGGGGTCACCTACCTCGACGGCGTGATCCTGGCCAACCCCCAAGCCATCGGCACCATCGACGCGGTCCTCCTCTACAGCGGGCCGCACGCGGCCTTCGACACACACGAGTCCACCCTGAGGAGCCTGGGGGCGGCCACCACGCACCTGGGCGACGATCACGGCTTGTCCGCGCTGTACGACATGGCGACGCTCACCATCATGTGGAGCGTCCTGAATGGATTCCTGCACGGCGCCGCACTGCTGGGCACGGCACAGGTGGGTGCCGCGACGTCGATGCCGTTCCTGCGGCAGGGCATCGAGACCGTGAGCGGATGGCTGGCCGAGATGGCGGACCAGATCGACAGTGGCAACTACCCTGGCGGCGATGCCACCATCGACACCCACCTGGCGGCGATGGACCACCTCATCCACGAGAGCGAGTCTCTCGGCGTCGACGCCGAACTGCCCAGGTTCGTCAAGACGCCGGCCGATCGCGCGGTCGCCGGAGGCCACGGCGGCGCAGGGTACGCGGCCGTGATCGAGCAGTTCCGCAAGCCGTCGGCGGCCCGGCCGTGACCGCCGCACCGTTCGATCCGCACTCGCTGCTCGCGGTGAGCCGCCTCGGCGTCCTGGCGACGATCAGAACGGACGGTCGTCCCCAACTGTCGCCCGTCCAGCCGTTCTTCGATCGGAGGGCCGGAGTCGTCCACGTGTCGACGTCCCAGGGAACCGCCAAGGTCGCGAATCTGCGGCGGGACCCACGCGCCACCCTGGAGGTGACCGGCCCGGACGGCCTGTCGTGGGCCACCGTCGAGGGCACGGCCACCCTCACCGGGCCGGGAACCGACCCCGATGGTCCCGAGGTTGCCGCGTTGGTGGACTACTACCGCATCGCCGCCGGCGAGCACCCGGACTGGGACGAGTACCGGTCGGTCATGGTGGCCGAACGAAGGGTGCTCCTGACGATGACGGTCGACCACGCGTACGGCGCCAGGATCGGCTGACCGTGCGGCGCGGCCTCCTACCCAGGGGGTGTGGTCCGGTGCGCCGAGCCTGCCACGCCCCCATCCGAGGCCGGCGCCGGGAGCCGTCCCGCCGCACGGGTGATTCGGCCGGGCCGTGCGCCGTGTGAGAGCCGGGCATGGGTTGGACCGAAGCGGCAACCGATGGTCCCCGACACCGGCACAGTCATTCGGCCCGTCGTTTCGAGTCTGAACCCCGTGTCGCGCGACACCACGCCCGAATCGAGCACGCTGAGGGAATCGGTTCGGGTGTTCGCCCGCAGCGCCTGCTCAAGGCCCTGCCGCTGCGGCACTGCCTCACCGTCACCCGCGTCCTGCGACGCGCGACCGCCCGCCGCCCGGCGAGTCGCGACGAGACGCTGCGCCACCGCGTCGCCGCACGCCTGCACCCCGGCCGCGTCGCCTGCCTGGAGACCGCGCTGGCCACCCCGCTTGCCGCAGTCGCACACGGGCACCACACCCACCTCGTCCTGGGCGCGCGCTTCGACCCCCTCGAACTCCACGCCTGGACCACCACCCGCGGAGCGATCATCGGCGAACAAGCCGAACTCGATCGCGAACTGCACCGAGTCCACACCCTCTGAACCGGCGAACCGCACCGATCCGAGCACGAGTTGCGCGACGGCCGTAGCCTGCGACTCCGGCCGCGCCAGGATTCGCCACCCCCGAACGAGGTTACTCGTTCGGGGGAATTTCATTCTCAGGCCGTGACCGAAAGCCAAACCCGCCCCGGGGACATCCTCGTCCCCGACCCCGAACCCCCCGACCGCTCCCACGACAACGCCTTCGCCGACACCTCCCTGCGCCGCATCGCCGCTCGCGTCCCCGCCGATCTGGCCCTGACCGCACGCCTGGCCTGGCACACCGACCCCCGCACCCTGCTTGTGATGACCGCAGCCCAACTCGGGGCCACCGCCGCGACCGCGTTCGGACTCCTGGCCACCGCCGACGTCTCACCCCCTGCTCGCCCTCAACGACCGCCCCTGTGAAACCACCGTCCGCGCCGCCGCACCAGCCCTGACGCTCCTGGTCGCCGCCGCGAGCGTGCGCGCGATCCCGCAGGCCGTCATCTCCGCCGCCTCCGCCCCGCCTGGGCGAAACTCGTGCCCGGATCCCGGATTCGACGGCGCTGAAGGCACGCGGGGCGGACATGGGTCTTCGACGCGGGCGGTGGCCCGGTCGCTCGTGGGACTGCGGCGAACGGCCCCGGAGGCCGACGCCGTCGCACCCGCAGACCTGCCCCTCAACTGCGGCCCCGATCCCCACCCGTCCGAGGGAATCGCGCCCTGCACCTGCGGCATGTGGTGCTCCGTCGCGCGGGACCGCCCGTCCGCCTTCTGTGGAGCAGTCGTCGGTGGGCAGTGTCATGAGGGGTGTCGGACGCGCAGGCGGAAGCTGCGCGACAGCAGGAGCGGCGACAGGACACAGCCGCGCGTTCCTCGAGACGTGGCGGACGCACCGAGCGTGATATTTTCCGCCAACCGGGCGCTGCCGCCATGGGGTCGGGTGGGAGGCGAGCTTGGTCACGGGTGGTCCGTTCGCACGCATCGGTTCCTGGATGCGCCAACAAGGCGCGGGTGTTCGCCAGGCGAACGAGGAGATCGTCAACCCGTGGCTGCGGGATGCCGGCAGCGCACCCCAGGTCGACGTTCCTCCCATGCCGACGACCGCACCGCTCCTGGGTGGAGCGCAGGCCCCCGTCGGGGATGTCGGGTTCGAAGCACCGGGCATGACCCCCGAAGACCCGCTGTACCAACAAATCAAGAACGCCAGGTCGACGGAGGAGATACAAGCCTGCCTCAGCGGCGGCTTGGAGGGAGCACTCGGTCGGCCCGTGGGAGTCGACCTGACGGGGGCCCACTTGTACGCCGCGAAGGAGGCCGCCGTGGCGCTCCTCCACGTCGCGCGCATCCATCCGGAGAGTGCGCTCACGGCAGTGAGCGTGGCAAAGCGTCTGGTCAACCGAGGAGCCAGCGCGGAAGCCAATCACGACGGCCACATGGTGCTCAATATCGCGGCATTCGGAAAGAAGAATCGCAAGGTCCTGGAGGCGAAGAATCCATTTACGCGTCTGTCTCGAGGAGATGTCCCGATGACATGGGCGGCGGAAGTGGTCATTCACGAGATGGGGCACATGGACGGCTTTCGAATTGGCCAGGATCAGATGCACTCCTTCATGTATCCCCTTTATCGTGTCGACAAAGAAAAGGAACGGTCACACTGGAAGAAGCCATCTCCGCCGCGCAGATCGGGTATTCTTACCCCCGAGCTGATCACCAGTGAGATCAGTGCTTATGCGGCCACGAACGAGCGCGAATTGTACGCGGAGGCCTTCACCGACGTCATTGTCAACGGGAAGAACGCCGGCGAGCTGAGCCAGGGCATCTACCGGCGGGGGCAGATGCTGCGCAATCGTGATCCAGTCGACTCCGCCGACAATTTGCGGCGCACGTTGGCCGACCTCCGGGCCTCGACGTACAAGAACGGTATGCCCAAGCCCCCAGAGGCGGGGCGGTATGCAGGCGTCCTGGAAAAGGGATTCCATTCGCTGAGGGGCCGCACCGGCGTCGGAAAGAATGAGCGGGCGGGGGGAAAATCCCACGGCGCCGCTCCGGGTCTGGCCCCCGGAGCGGCGCGAAATGCGCAACGAAAGCAAGGCCGCGAAAGATAACCGTCCCGCGCGTACAGAGGGCAACGACACTCCGATCGTCCCCCGCCGTTAAGTCGTGCCGCGATGTGTGGACCTGGGGCGGACACATCTCCGACTGATGTGCGCACGCGGCCGGCGTCGGCGGCCCGTCACCGTCCACCGCCGGCGAGTGATGCGCGGCCGTCCGTGCCGCAAGTCGGCACAAAAATCGCGGAGTTAACCATGGGGGTTAAGTCGTGCGGAGATATGTAAGCCCAGTACGACACATCCATCAGAGATATGTCGTAGCCGTCACGACATCCCGTTTCGCAAAGCCACAGGTCAGACCCCGAATTCGCCGGTTTGTCTCTCAAAGAAGCCGACCCGGGCGCGACGTAACGTTCGCGTTCCGCTGACGACCCGCGTTCGCCGAAACGACACAACGCCGTCCACGAGGCGGTTCGCGTCTTGGGCGACCGTTCATCCACACCCCCCAGCGCCTGCGGCGGCCGTCGTTCCGTATGGCCTGCCGGTGCCATGGCAAGCGGAGCGCGCCATCGGGGGCCGTTCCGCCGCCCGCCGACCTCCCCAGGCGGTTCGTGCCGTCCCGCAGGACTCCCGTTCCCGCCCGAGTCGTGCGCCGCCGGTCGAGGCTCGCGCTTCACGCGCCCACGTTCGATCGGGCAGGAACGGGTCTGGGTCGAACGGCGAAACTTGCGGATGCCCGGAAGGACCTTGCGTCCAGCCGTGTCAACGGCCAGTTTTATCTGGGTCTTCGGCGATTTTCGTGAAGCGTGTCAATCCGCGAGGAGTATTCGGCGGCGTAGAAGCCCGAAGCTGGCGCGGCCGTAGGTCTGGCGTTTGAGCATCTTCGTCCGGTTCACGTGCCCTTCCACCGCTCCCGAGCTCCAGGGGAGCGTCAAGCCGGCCGTGACGGCGTCGAGGTCTTTGCGCAGGCCCTGGGCGAACGTGCGCAGTTCCTTGATCTCGGAGACGTCCGTCTGGGCGAGCCATTCGGGAAGCCGGTGGCCGTGTCGTTTCCGCAGAAGCGTCGCGAAGCTGCGAGCGAGTCGGTTGATCTCCGCGAAGTGGGGGCAGTGCTCGCACAGTTCCTTCAGTTGCCGGCGGGCGGCTTCGCTCTGCCGCTCGGGTCGGCCGACAATCCACCGGACCACCTCCCGGACGGGCGGCGGAGGAGGTGGCTTTATGGGCGAAAGCTCTTGCTCGGCAGGGCTGTTGAGGAAGCGGCGGACGGTTTTGCGGCCTCCGGTGTACCCGCGGGCGGCGATCTCGTCGCGGAGCGTCCGGGCGTTGTTGCAGCCTTCGGCCCACCGCGCGGCGAGGTAGGGCATGTGGGGTGCGAGAGCGCTGCCGCGGCGCGGTCGGACGGTGATCGGCTCGTCGGCGGTGGCGGCGTGCGCGTAGCGGCGGACGGTCTTGCGGTCCAGCCCGGTCTGCTCGCTGATCGCGGTGACGGTCAGGCCCCGCTCATGGAGGGTGCGGATCTCGGTCCAGCGGGCGCGTATCTGCTGCCGGGCGGGGCTCTCCTCGGGGTCGGGGGCGCTCTCGGGGACGCCGTGTTCCGGCAGCGGCGGGTTCAGGCAGGCACGGTGTTTCCGGACGGCCTTCTCCACCGCGGTGGCGAGATTGTCGAGCAAATGCCGGCGGTCCGCGACCTGTGGAACACCGGGCAGCGCACGTTCGGCGGCCTCGGCGAACGCGCCGCCACGGTCGCGGCAGACCATGCGGACCTCGGGGTGCTCGCGTAACCAGGCGGCGAAGGTATCCGCGGTGTGGTCCGGCAACACGTCGACGGGCCGGTGGGACTCCATGTCGACCAGGATCGTCCCGAAGACGCGCCCGCGCCGCAGCGAGAACTCGTCCACACCCAGCACCTCCACCTTCGGCGGCGCGGGGACGTCGAGCCGGTGGATCGTCCGCAGCAGCGTCGACCCGCTTGTCGGGACGGCAATGTGCGTCGTCAGCCGCCCGCCGGCCCGGCCGCCGAGCGCCGGCGCGACGCGCTCCAGCAGCCGCTGCGCGGTCGGGGTTCGCCGACCGTACCGGACGGTGAGACCGTCCACCTGCTCGGCGAACGTCCCCGTCCCGCATGCGACTTCGTCGCAGAAGAACCGACGAACATGCAGTTCGATCCCGACTGGGCGGCCTGAGACCGCGGTGTCCGCGAGCATTCGCGCGTACCGGCTGTGGACCCGCCGGGACGGCGACCCGCACCCCGGGCACTCAGCCTCCAGACCGGTACAACGCGCCTTGATCCGCACCGACCTCCCGACAGCGGCGACCGCCTCGACCGCCACCCGCGCCAGATGCGGAAACAGGACTCTCAACAGTTCAGCGACTTGACCCCCGAGCGCCCAGCACGATTACCACACCATGATCCGCTTCACGAAAATCGCCGAAGACCCAGCTTTCCACGACCACCGTCAGACCCGATGGGCGTCGACGCCCCCACCGTTGCCCTGCACCTCTGGTCCTGGCCGAGAAGGCCCTGCCGACCGCGATGATCCGCGACCTCGAACGCACCCACCCCACCTGACGAACCGCCCATCCCGCGCACCCGGGCGACCCACATCCGACGCGACCACCGCGGCCCTCTGCGGTCTCCGCCCGACCCGCTGCGGCTCGCGGCGACTGCGCGCCCCCTGACGAGCGCTCCCGCTCCGCACGCGCGCCCGTTTCGCCGCGGCCACCCCGAAATCACCCCCGCGGGAGGGCGGTTCACTCCACGGAGTACCGGCGGTCCTGCCGGCGGGGCCCCTAGAGCGTGTATCGGGTCGTGATCAATCTGTGGGATTCGTCGTCAAGGCGCGGTCCTAGTCTGGTAGATCGTCTTGTTGTGACGAGAGAGCAACTGACGGACGTGGAGTGGGAGTTCATCGGGCCGTACCTGCCGATCGGTGCGTACGGTCCGTATCCCGAGCGGCTGCGGCAGCAGTTCGAGGGCGTGATCTGGAAGTTCCGGACGGGTGCGCAGTGGCGTGAGATGCCGGAGCGGTTCGGTGCGTGGCCGACCGTGCACAACCGTTTTCGGCAGTGGCGTGACGCCGGTGTCTTCGAGGCCCTGTTGGAGGGTCTGATCGCGGAGGCCGCGAAACGGGGCGAGGTGGACCTGTCGCTGGTGAGCGTGGACTCGACCACCGTCCGGGCGCATCACGACGCCGCCGGGATGCATCTCGACCCCGCCACGCTCACCGCCCTGGAGAAGGCCGCCGCCGAGGAGGAGAAGGCCCGGAAAAAGGGGGCAGCCCGGAGGAACAAGACGGGAACGGAGCCGGAATCGACCCGAAGCGGGAGGAACGACGACGTGTCCGGCGCCGACACAAGGTCCGACTGAGGGTTGCTCTGCTCGGGCGATCGAGGGGCGGGCAGACCTCCAAGATCCACCTCGCCTGCGACCGGAACTGCCGCCCGTTGGCGTTCGTCCTGACCGCGGGACAGGCCGCCGACAGCCCGCAGTTCGTCCCCGTCCTCGGGAGGATACGGGTCCGCGGGCCCGTCGGGCGTCCCCGCACCCGACCCGACGCGGTCGCCGGGGACAAGGCCTACTCGTCCCGCGCCAACCGCGCCCACCTGCGGAAATGCCGCATCAAGGCGGTCATCCCGGAGAAGAGCGACCAGGTTCCGTCACGCCCAACGAAGCCGCCGGCGCACCGTTGACACCCTCGCGCACGTCCATCACCGCTTCCTCATCCGCCGATCCGCACGCCTCGAAGGGAGGCGCCGCGCCGCCGTGCAACGCCATATGCAATTGCACGGGCCGATTGGGACGATGCTAGGCACGGAATCGGGGGAGCGAAGTCCCCCGAAAGGGTGGCGACTTCCCCACCGGCGAACGGTGCCTGTGACGCGGTGGAAACGATCATGGGCCACTGGGACAGCGGGTGCCGGGCCTTGCCGACCGGGACCCCATCACCCGCCGGGGCCGGCTGTCCCACCCGCGCGCCGGGCACCTGTTCAGGACCGGGTTTGCCCCGCCGCGACCTGCAGGGCATGGGGTGGACCCCCGGCAAGGCCCGGGGGATACGGGAGTCGTCGTGTCATGGCGGCGCGGGCACGGACCGGTGACGTGGTCGCCGAACGGAACGAACGGAGTCTCCCGGTCACGGTGCGACGGCCGCATGGTCCGGACGACACCGAAGATGAACTTGGTCGACGGGAGGAACTGTTCGCCGAGCGGCTGCACGTCGGACGGCTACGGACCCTGCCCGGTGGCGCCCGGACGCGGCACGTTCGTGTCGGTGGCGACCGATAGCGTCCCGACGCCGCCGGAAACCTTGTTCCCGGGTGGAGGCTGGCTGCTTGCGGTCCTTCGTCCGTGCTTGTGCGTCCTCCCCGGGGCGAGTGGGTGTCGATATGTGGGCGTTCGTGCGGGGGCGCGGGCGACCGCAGGGCTGCGTTGCGGTGTCCGGCGTGGTCGGGCTGGCGATCGGTGCCGGAACGTTGGGCGTGGGGGCTGCGGTGGTGATCGGGACGAGCCTTGGGGACGGGTGCGGATGAACGAGGATGTCGACGTCGAGGCGTTGCACGAGGCCTGGACCGATTCGTTGCGGGAGGCCTGGGCCGGTGAGTCTTCGCAGGAGGCCTCGATCGGTGGGCCGTTGCCGGAAACCTGGTCACAGGAGTGGCGGGGGACCGAGCGGGACGTGCGCGTGGTGATGGCGCGGATGCCGGTCGAGGTGTGGGACGGGTTCGAGTTCGATCGGGTGCCGTGGTCGCGATTTCCGCACGTGTTTGGGCCCGGCGAGGAAATCGCCGAGGAGTTGGGGCGGCTTCGGTTGGCGGATGCCCCGACCGTGCTTTCGGTCATCCGCGGCTTGTGGGGTTGCGTGTGTCATGCGGGGCAGCCGTCCGCGCCGGGGGCGCTGGCGGTGCCGTTCCTGCTGCGCATCGCCGCCGATCCCTCGACGCATCACCGGTCCGAGGTGTTGTGGTTGGTCGGCGGAGTGGCCCGCCGCATCCACAACCACGGCTTCGGGCGCGAGGATCTGCTCGTGGTCGGCTACGCGGACGACGAGTGGGCGTTCCCCGCCTGCGGCTACCTGCAGAACTGGTCGATCGCCGCGGCACGGGATGCGATCACCGCGGACGCGGGGATCGTGACGGCGTTGCTCGACGACCCCGACCCCGAGGTGCGCTGCGTGGCGGCCTACGTCCTCGCCGCGGCCTCCGGCGAAATCGGTGGCGTTCTCGCGGCGTTGCACGGTCGCCTGCGCGTGGAGGAGGTCGCGCCGGTGCGGGCGTGTCTGGTCCTGGCGATTGCCCAACTGGCCCGGGAACACCCTGACGAGGAGGCCGTCGCATGGATGCGGACGTGCTGGGCGGACTCGGGACGGCCGGCGGAGGTGCGGGTGAGCGCGGCTTTGGGATGGCTGTGCCTGGTGGACGACCCGATACCCGACGAACTACGCGCGGCCCTCGAGGCGACCGTGACCGACGAACTTGCCCGCGTCATGGCGCCCGTTCCGTGGATGCACATGATCGACTCCGAGGCCGGGTTGCCGCGTTGTGTGGAACATCTGCTCGCTCCCGAGGCCTCTCGCGTCGCCGCCCGCAGCCCCGGGGCCTGAGCGGTCGGGTCGGCCTTCGTCGCCGTCGCGTCACGGACGCCGACGGATCGCTCATCACCGTTGAAATTTTGCATCCGGGGCCAAGGGTTAGGGCGGCGACCTCGGTGGTCGGCGCGCTGCTCGCCCGCCGTGTGTGCCGGTCGACGGTCGAGTTCCTCGTGCCGAGCCCTCCCGTAGCGGACGTCGTCGTCACGTTCCTTGAGGCCGCCGCCGCGCCCGTGAGCCACCCACCTGTGTCCGGGCCGGGTGTGCGGGGGCGTCGCGGGAACGGAGCGCGCGGGCGGGGACGATCCTCAAGGGCATGAGCCGCGTCCGCCGGCATGAGTTGGAGCATGCGTACGGATCTGCGGCCGCCGTTCCCGGTGCGCTGTCGCGAGGGGCGCGGGGCGATGCCGGGACGAGCGTGAGTGCTCCGGGCGATGGGCCCCGGCCGTGTGTTGCGCGGATGCCTTCTCCGGCGACGTCGTGGCCGCCGCGATAATCGACCGCCCGGTCCACCACGCCGAGGTCCCACCCTCGACGGCGACTCCCACCGCGCCCGCCGACGCCGTGAACTCCTCGCGAAGGAGCACCGTGTGTCGGCGTACATGTGAATGCGGCTCTGGCAAGATTTTCGTAGCCGGAGATCATCCCGAGATGATGGTCGGCGCGGTCGTCGGCGGGAAACCTCTGACTGTGTTCTATCGAACTGTCGCAATTGATACCGAACTTGGCCGACGTGCTGGTGACCTCGACTGATCCCACGGGTCCCGTGATCGGGATCCGGGCCCGTACGAACTCCCCTGCTGCGGTGGCCTGTACGGGGTGCGGTGTGCCGAGCGAGTGGAGTCACAGCCGCTACGTGCGGCACCTCGCGGACGCTGGGGTCGGGGGTCGGCCCGTGCGGATCGACCTGAGTGTGCGCCGTTTGTACTGCGAGAATCCGGCCTGCCCGAAGGTGACCTTCGCCGAGCAGGTGCCGGGGTTGACCGTGCGCTATCAACGGCGCACTCCGCTGTTGCAGCGTGTGGTCGAGGAGGTCGGCGTCCTCCTGGCGGGCCGCGGTGGGGCCCGGATGCTGCGGGTCGTCGATGTCGCACTCTCGCGGAGCACCGTGCTCGCCCAGTTGATGCGCATACCGCTGCCCCCGCTCGTCACTCCCCGAGTACTGGGGGTGGACGACTTCGCGCTGTACGGCGACACCTACGGCACCCTCCTGGTGGACGCCACGACCCGCCTTCCGCTCACGCTCTGGGAAGGCCGGGACGCCGAGCAGCTCGGCCGATGGCTGCGTGAACACCCCGGCGTCGAGGTCGCCTGCCGCGACGGGTCGCTCGCCTATCGGCAGGGCATCGCCACGGGCGCCCCCGACGCCCTCCAGGTCAGCGACCGTTTTCACCTCTGGCAGGGCCTGTCCCGGCGCGTGAAGGACGTCGCCTCCGCCCACCGCGACTGCCTGCCCGCCGCGCTGCCCGAACCTCAGGACACCACCCCCGAGCGCGACGGGGCGGCAACGGCGGACACGCGCGCCGATCGCCACGCACGGCGGCTGTTCGAGGCCGTGCACGCGGCCACCCACACCGGTCGCTCCCACAGCAGCGTGGCCCGCGAACTCGGCCTGGACCGCCGCACGGTCCGCAAGTACGCTCGCGCCCGCACCTGGCAGGAGGTCGTGCGCCGACCGCCCCGCCGACCGTCCACGTTGGACCCCTACCTCGACTACCTGCAACAACGCTGGGACGAAGGCGAGCACAGCGCCACCGTCCTTCACCAGGAGCTCTCGACCAAGGGCTACTCGGGCCACTACCAGCGCGTGAAGATGGCTGTCGCGCCGCTGCGGCGTGGCCTGCCCCTGGACGAGCCTCGCGAACGGCCGCCGTCCCCACGCGAGGTCGCACGCTGGATCGTCACCGCTCCCCACAAGCACACTCCGCATACCGCCGAGCGCCTGCACCGGCTCCTCGAACACTGTCCGGAACTCCACCGCACCCACGGCCTGGTACGGCAGTTGTCCGCCATGCTCGACTCCCACGACGCCGCACCGCTACCCGACTGGCTCGACGGGCTCACCAACAGCGGACTGGCGCCTCTCGTCGGGGTCGCAGCAGCCCTGCGCGAGGACCGGAACGCCGTCGTCCAGGGGATCACCACCCGCTATAACTCCGGCGTCAACGAAGGTCGCATCACCGACGTGAAACTCCAGAAACGCATCATGGCCGGACGCGCCGGCGTCCCCCTCCTCCGCCACCGCGTCGTCCTCATCGCCCACCTACGCCGCCGATATCCGGAGGGTGCGGCTCGTTTCGAGTGAAGCTTGCGATCAAGGGGTGGTAGGCGCTCTTGGATCGCCAGAAAATCCGGCGCGGGTGGCGTGAACTGCGGTTACTGTGCTGCCGTGATTCTGACTGACGCCGAGATAGGTGACTTGCTCGCCTCCGCCGGGCTCCGACTCGTCGAACGAGTCCGACAGGAGGTCCGACTGCCGCTACCGAAGTACGCGTCGCCTGCGAGCGCCGGGCCTGAGCACGGACGCTTCGACTCCGACCCGGAAGAGGTCGCCGACCTGGACGCTTCGGACTTCGCCGACAAGGTCAACACGGGCTGGCATCGAATGGCCGCGGAGTTCGGGCTCCTCGACGAGAAGCGCGAGTTTCTGCTCGCGCTCGGCCGAGCCCGCCTCGGGGACGATTCGGACCATGAGCCGTACGAGGTGTGGTTCCGTGTCCAACTGCTCGACGAGTGGGACCTGGTGAGAAGTGAGGTGGACTTGCTGCGGAGCGGCTTCGCGACCCTCTTCACTGATCGTTTCGTTCCGGAGTTCACGGTGGCGTCCCTGGACGGTCAGATGATGATGAGCACCACCATCTGGGGTAACGGCACGCTCAGCACCATCGCCATCCGCCCGTAACCGGCGCTCCCGCACGGAAGTTCGCGCTCACTGGATGATCAGTGTCGGTCCTCGAAACGAACCGCACCCACATCCGGATCGGCAGACCACCGTCTCGGGATGATCTCCGGCTACGAAAATCTTGCCAGAGCCGTGAATGCGCTCAGCCATGTACGGGTGAACGTCCTCGCCGTGGCGAAGGCGGCCAGGCGGCGGGAGGCACCGGGAGGGGTCCACAAATTCGGGTGACACGGCTCGATTTCGTCGGGATCATCGGTCGGTTGTTCCGCCACGTCCGACTTCGGGGGTACACCACGTCCATCCACCAAGAACTTCGAGCCTGGGCGCTGCCGTGGTCCGCCGCCGACCCTCGCCGGAACGCCTTCGAATGGGACGACGACGAGAGGGCCCGACTCACAGCACTAATCGCCTCGATGACACCTCCGGCCGATGTCGACGGGACGGAGGAGTTCGACTTCACACGCGAGGTGACCGCGTTGCTGGTGTCGCGCTACGGCCGCTGGGCCTGCCGCTGGGACTGGACGATCTACCACGGTGGACCTGTTGCCGCCTGGTACTACCGTGCGCATTCGGCCGGAGAGGCGGAGGAGGTCGCCGCGCGGGTCGTGGCTTCGTTGTTGGAGTGGCGTGACTGGCTGGAGGACATGGCCGAGCGGTTCGAGGGGCTCGCCCCGCCTCCCGACTCGGATGCCGGGGACCGCAGCTGGCATCTGGAGCGCGCGGTGACCCGCCTGGTCACCACGGTCGTGGACCGCACACAGGCCGAGTCGGGCTGGCACGGGCTCTGCTACACGACGTTGACCTGGTTCCTGTCCTCCACCGGCCTGGGGCCGGAGGAGGCGGAGGAGGCGGTCGAGGCGGCGATCGGCGGCCGGTTCAAGAGCTGGGTCGAGCCCGCCCCGACGCTGGTCGACGCGGTGGGCGAGGACCTGGCGATCGACCTCACCGGTCGCGGGTTCTACCGTGAGCGATGACGCGCCGGCCACGTGGCGCCGGGTCAGGGAGCAGGTCGACTGGTCCTCGGCCGCGACGGCGGCCCCGGTTCCCCTGCTCCCGGTCGTCGACGGACTCGCCGCCTGGTTCGACGGCCCGGTGCGCCACCGCGATCCCGACCGTGCCGATCGGCTGATCGCCGCGATGACCCTTTCCCGCGCCGCGGCCGGGCGGGGAGAACCACTCACTCCGGCCCTGCTCGACGACTGGCAGAAGCTGGTCCTCGGCACACTCGACGTGCGCCTGCGTCAGGGCGACGCCTTCGCCAAGGGCGGCCGGGAACGGTACGGGCTGACGCCGCACACCTGGCGCGACTTCGCCGCCTGCCTGCACCAGAGCGGCGCTCCATCGGTCCCCCTGTCCGCCCGCGCGGCCAGGGCGTATCTCGACATCGCCTTCTTCCACCCCTACCCGGACGGCAACGCCCGCCTGGCGCTGTTGGTCCTCGCCTACGTCCTGGAGGTGGAGGGAGTCCGCCTGGACGAAGTGGGGCCGTTGCAGACCACCCGCTATGCGGACGACCCGGCCGGCGCCGTCGACCTCGCGGCTCTGGTCTCCGTACTGATCCATACCACCCACCGGCGGGCAACCGCAGCCGCGCAATGACAAAAGTCGTCGTCACCGCCACCGCGGACAGGTGAGCGCGTTCGGCTGTACGCGGCTGAGCGTCCCGTGTACGCCGACACCGTGCCGGCCGTGACCCAACCGCCGACGCCCTATGTCGCGGCAGCGTTGTGCCGCCACCAGGAGGAGTCCCGCTCGAGTTCTTCCAGGGCTTCGAGTCTGCGCTCGATGTGACCGAGGAACTCGGTCGGCAACCTCACACCGTGGTCGAGGACGTAGTGGGCCAGTCCTTCCGGCCAGAGGTAGTGGCCGTCGGTGAGATCACGGGAACCGTTGGAGCACGCACACAGCCTGCACCTCGATGCGCCCATCCAGGAGCCGGCGACCTGCCCGTGGTTCAGGTAGTCCGCGACCCACTGCCGTTGCGACTCCTCCCACGCGGCGTCGACGAGATCGGCGGGGTTCGGCAGGGACCGGTTCTCGGGCGTCCCCCAGAAGCCCAGCAGCCGGACCGGACGGTCGGCAGATTTCCGCGGTTCAGGCATGCCCCGAGATTTTCACAGCGAGGGACCCGCGGGCCGGACTCGACGCCCATGGAGGATGTGATCGCTCGGCTGGTCGGTGAGCTGGACGCGGATTCGGGTGAGGTGGCCGAGGACGCGCAGCATGCACTGATCGCCCTGGGGCCGCGAGTGCTGGACCCGTTGATCGCGGCAGCACCGGGGTTGGGCTCGTTCGGGCAGCTGTGCGCCATCGAGGTCTTCACCGCGCTGGGCGATCCGCGTCCCGGGGACGCCCTCACGCGCATGCCGGGCAGCGACAACAGCGTGGTCCGGCAGTGGGCCGCCGAAGCCCTGGCCGATCTCGGCATCCACCGTGCCGTGCCGTGTCTGTCGCAGGCCTATGAAGCCTTCCGGCGGCGGGGCGAGGATCCCGACGACTGTGAAGGCGGAGCGCTGCGTCGGGCGCTCACCGAACTCGGTGCCCGCGACGTCGTGCTTCCGGCCCGCGCCGCCGCGCTGCGGCATCCGGTTCCGGGGTTGGGTTCCGCATGGCCGACGGCCCGCCTCGCCGACGCCATCGAGGATCTCGCCGACCACGGGCAGGCGGTGCTCTCCTTCAAGGTCTGGCAGATCGGGGCGGACGGCGGAGTGTACGGAGGTCACGGGCCCGACATCGACTGGAGCATCGACCGCGGCAGGCCCTGGCCGCAGATCGTCGCCGAATGCCGGGAGTGGGCCCTGCTCGCGGCCGAAGCCACCGACACGGCCCGAAACCTGGTGGCGACGATCTGCTGGATCGACGCCGCCGATCTGTGATCGATCCGCGGCCGCGACTCCGGAAACAAACCACAGCGAGGGAGCCACGCCGGCCGGTGCACACCACCGCCGGCACCGACCACACCACCACCTGGCTCGACCACGCCAACCCGAACTCGACGACGCGCTGCGCCGCCTCGGCGAGGCGCGTCGCACTGCGGCCTGACCTCTGGCATGCCGGGGCCTGCGGGTGCGATTCGCGCGACGCGCACTACCTCGACCACCCCGACGGCCCAGGCCGCGGCCACGTTCGGAAGCCGAGACCGCGTTCGTGGGCATCGGCCCCGGGGCGGGGCGCCGGCTGAAGGAAGCCGGACCCGCCTGCGCGGTCCGCACCGCGCCGAGACGGCCGCGCGGTCGAACTCGCGACCGTCATGGGCTACGACTGCCATGATCGCAAGGGTGACCCCGAAGCCGCCCTGCACTCGCGGATTGCCGGAAGCTGCCCGCTTGTGAGCGGGCCGGTCGGGAACGAGTTCGCGTCACCCTCGGAACCGCGCGCGGTCTTCACGGTCCGCAGCAGCATGCCGGTGAGCGGTTCGCTGCCGTCATCGGGAGCGAGCACCATTTGCTGTGCCGCGATGTCACGGCAGCGAACGTATCCTCGCGGGGCTGGTTCGACGTCGGGGCAGGCTTCTGGGGAGGCGTGGCGGTATAGCCGACAGGACACGGGGCACCGTTTTCACGGAGTACGGGAGCTTCTATCTCGTGCCCGGGTTGGAGTTCCCTCGGGGGGACTGGCCGCAGTCCTTGACGACGGGGTTGGTCTCGGCACGTGGGCAGGAGGTGCGCATCACCACCGGGACACAAACCGGTGAGGTGCCGCTGGCCACCGAGATCCTCGACCGGGAGCCGCCTCTGGAGCCCGGTTGGGAGGACGTCGCGGAGGTCTCCGTCGCAGTTCCCTCGGGAGGACTGCGTGTGCTCGAGTCCCGGCATCCGTTCCTGTTCGGCGACCTCGCCGCGTTCGGCCCCGGGGACTACCGGGTGCGGGTGTACGCGCACAGCCGCAGCGACGAACGCGCCGGCCGCGGAAGCGGGGACTCCTATCTCGTCCAGCTCTGGCCGGCCACCTGGGCCGAGGAGAGACTCGTCCGCCTGTGCGAGGAGTCACGACGCGAACTCGAATCCGCGAGGAGGTTCGTCCGCCACCCCCTTCCCGACGAATTTCCGCGGCCGCCCCGGAGCGATCCCCGACCCGAACCCCGCCCCGTGTCCGCACCCGGCGGTCCCCGCGTCGCACACCTGCGGGGCGTGCTGCCGGAGCCCGCGACACCCCCGGCCGACAACGACGGACAACGACCGACCGGGACGCACCACCACCGGTGAACATCACCGACACCGGGCGGGTCCGGCCGCCGGGCCGTCGACGGCGTTTCGACATCGCCGTCAATCAGCCGTGGTCACATCCGGGACGTGCGCGAGCATCGCCAACCCCCGCACCCCCCGCTCGAGCCGAGTTCGGGTGCGCACGGGTCGACGGCCTGGGAGTACCGCACCCGGTGGCCGTGTGCGGTGAGGTGGTCGCAGAAGGCGTCCTCCAGGCGGGACGGCGTGCGTCCGACCAGGGGGATGTCGTCGAGGTGCACCTGCGGGCCCCGCCGGGCGTCGATCGCGATCGCGGCCGGCCCGATCGACTCGTCGTAGTACAGGTTCACAGCCGCATCGGAGATCCTCTTCACCGCCGCATCGGAGGTCCTCGAGCCTCCGGGACCGCGCACGGGCCACAGATCGGCCTGTGTCACCCGTCCCCGGCCGTCCCCGCTCGTTCCGACCGCCCTCAGGACTCCGTCCAGCGCGGCCATCGCCCGATCGTGGGTCATGCCGAACCTCAACGGGCCCACCCGCTCGAACGGCGCGAACGACCACACCGCGCGCTGCGACTCCTCCAC
>NZ_JBIWJT010000054.1:0-46319 GCF_044765325.1 Embleya sp. NPDC127516
TCCGAGCCACCACACGCCGACAGAAGCAGTGCGGCCGACAGTCCTGTCGCCGCCAATGCCATCTGGTGCCGCTTCATCGCAGTACCGCCTTCATGTCTTCGGGAAAACAGGACCGTTGGTGAGAGGTTGATCGCGCTCTCGATGCGCACACATGCGCAAAACTGTTCGCAACATGGGCTTGGTGAAAATTCTTGAGCAACAGCGAGCATTTTGCGGACTCGCCGTGTCGGCAGTCAACACCTCGCCGGAGAAAGGTCCGCACCGATTCCGAAGGCCGGACGCAGGGTCTAGACCAATCCGACGAGGCAGTCGGAGCACGTCAGGCAAGACGGCCGGGTGCGTGTCACAGACTTCACTGTGGAGGTTTCCGGGGTGTTGCGACGGGCCTCGGTTCGGCGATCCGGTCACCCGCAGGGCTCGTTCGAGCAGCCGAATGGTGCCCAAACGGGCGATGGATTGCTTGATTTTGAGCGAATGTGCTAGACATCAAGCAACTTCGAGCAGTCACAGTGCATCCCGAGTTGCATCTGCGCATAGGAGTCGCATGCCCACCACCAACCCGTCCCGCACCACGGCCACGCTTGCACCGCTGCGGACCCACCTGGAATCCGAGGGAAACCGGCTCGCCGGCATACGCATCCTCACGCGGGACGCCGCGTCGGCCGGTGAATGCGTGATTGCCCTGGACGTCGGCGGCACGGGCATGAAAGGTGCGCTGTTGGACCGACGCCTGCGGCCGTTGGCCGCGGTCCGTCGGGCGACGCCGCGCCATGCTGGCCCGGACGCGGTGGTGGCCGAGATCGCGGCCGTCCTGATGGAACTCGCGGAGCGCGCCGAAGCCGGCGAACTGACGGTCTGCCGGGTCGGGGTCGTTGTTCCCGGGGTCGTCGACGAGGATCTGGCCCGTGCCGTGTATTCGGCAAACCTCGGATGGCGCGACCTTCCGCTTGCCGACCTCCTCCGGGAGCGGACCGGTCTTCCGGTCGTGCTCGGTCACGACGTGCGGGCGGGCGGCGCCGCCGAATGCCTGGTGGGAGCCGCACGCGGCGCCCGCTACGTGCTGTTCGTGGCGATCGGGACCGGCATCGCATCCGCCGTCGTCAGCGACGGGCGTCCGGTCCGGGCGAAGGGCTATGCGGGTGAACTCGGCCATCTCCGGATCGACCCGGATGGTGCGGTGTGCGGCTGTGGCGGCCGGGGCTGCCTGGAAACGGTGGCCTCCGCATCCGCGATCGCCGCCGCCTACACCGCTCGGTCGGGCCGACCGGTGAGCGGCGCCGAGGAGGTCGCCGCGCTGGTGGCCTGCGGCGATGCCGATGCGCAGGCCGTGTGGGACCGTGCGACCGAGGCGCTCGGCGCCGCGCTCGCGATCGCCACGACACTGCTCGCCCCCGAGTTGATCGTGCTCGGCGGTGGTCTCGCCGAGGCCGGTGAACTCCTCTTCGGCCCGGTCCGCGCCCGCCTGGCCGAAGGGCTGACGTTCCAGCGCCACCCGAGCCTGGTCCGTGCGGAGCTCGGCGACGAGGCGGGCTGCCTGGGCGCCGGTGTGTATGCATGGCGCGCAGTGGAGGATGCGCCCGGCCCGGCCCGTACCGAGGAACCGAGGCTTCTGTGATCCGCACCGACACGCTCAACGCCGCCCTCGACGTCACTTACGTCGTCGACCACGTCGACCACGTCGGCCACGTCGACCTCGTCGACCTCGTCGTCCCGAACTTCCGGTTCGCCTCGCTCACCCTCGCGGGGGCCTCGCGCGTGCCGGCGAATGAACACAACTGCGCGCAGTTTCCAAGCGGTCGACACGTCGCCGCCAACCCGGATGAAGTTGGGATCGCACCACATGCGTGAACTGATGCTCGTACGACACGGCGAAACCGAGTGGACTCGGTCCGGCCGACACACGGGCCTGACCGACATTCCTCTGACCGCAGAGGGCGAGGCGCAGGCCAAGGCCGTCGGGTCGCTGCTCGCGGGACGCGAGTTCGCGCTCGCCCTCGTGAGCCCGCTGCGGAGGGCTCGACACACGGCCGAGTTGGCCGGGATCACCGGGGGTGAGATCGAACCCGACCTGGTCGAGTGGGACTACGGCGGTTACGAGGGCATCACCACCCGCGAGATCCGCGAGAGCGTGCCGGGCTGGCTCGTGTGGCGCGACGGGGTGATCCCGGGCGACGCCGACCACCCCGGCGAGTCCATCGCCGACGTGGGCCGGCGGGTGGACCGGGTGCTGGCGCGGGTGCGGCCCGTGCTCGCGGGCGGTCACGACGCGGTGCTGGTCGCGCACGGGCACCTGCTGCGGGCGCTGACCGCCCGCTGGCTGGGGCTCCCGCCCGAGGACGGCCGGCTGTTCCGCCTGGAGACGGCTCGCCTGTGCGCACTCGGCTACGAGCGCGAAGAGCCGGTCCTGCTGGGCTGGAACATTTCATGACCCAAACTCCAGGCCGCGGTGTCGCGGGGTCCTGACGGGGAACTACGCCGAGGCTGCGAGCAGTTCGCCCACTCGGGTCACCGCCTCCTCCGGGGTGCCCGCGGTGATGGAGGCGCCGATGCCCACCGCGATCGCTCCCGCCGCGATCCAGCTCGGGGCGTGCGCGGGGGTGATACCCCCGATGGGCACGAACGGGATCTGCGGCAGGGCCGCGCGCATGTCGCGGAAGGACCCGGGGGTCCATTGGCTCGCGGGGAACAGCTTGACGGCGTGCGCGCCTGCGGTGACGGCCGCGATCGCCTCGGTGGGGGTGGCCACTCCGGGAATGGCGCTCGCGCCGTGGCGGTGCGCGGTCTCGACCACGTCGCGGTGCGCGGTCTTGACCACGTCGCGGTGCAGTGACGGCGAAACCAGGAAGCGGGCTCCGGCCGAGACGGCGGCGCGCGCCGACGCGGCGTCCAGCACCGTGCCGGCGCCGATCAGGGCGTCGGGGTGCTCGCGGGCGATCGTGTGGATCGCTTCCAGGGCGTCCGGCGTGGTCAGCGAGATTTCGACGACGCGCAGAGAGATCACCAGACACGCACGGGCCATGCCGGGCATGCCGCCTGGTCGACGTCGACCTCACCCTGCGGGCCCAGCCGCGCGATCCAGGCCCGCCGCAACTGCCGACCGGTCTCCGTCACAAGCCTCTCCTTCGGGTTAGGACATCGCGACGGGGTCACCCATGTCGACGTGTGGGACTGACACAAAGGCGAGGCGGGTTCGCGTTCGCGGACGAGCTACGGGCCGATCGACGCTCGAACCCGCCCACCGGAACGGTCATGGGCTTCGCGCACCCCCGGTTCCTGTCCGCCGACCGCGACGTTTGGGGACACCGGGCCGGCCGGGCCGGCCCGGCGGGACGCCGCGCGTGCACGGCCGCCCGCCGGCGCGATCAGCTTCTTCACTTGCTTCGGCAAGTACTTTGACTTGCCCGGGCAAGTGAAAAAGTGACTCATGCGGAGTTGCCGAGGCAAGTGATGCGAGTTTCCCGGGCAAGTATGATGAGGCTCATGGACACTCGGTCGCCCTGGCTCGACGACGATCAGCAGGACCTGTGGCAGGCGCTGCTGACGGTCGTCATCGCCCTCCCGGCGGCCCTGGACCGCCAGTTGCAGCGGGACGCGGGCATCTCCAATTTCGAGTACGGGGTCCTGGCCCGGCTGTCCGCGGCCGACGAGGCCACGATGCGGCTCGGTGACCTGGCCCGCCTCTGCGACAGCACCCTGCCCCGCCTGTCGAAGGCGATGGACCGCTTCGAGGCCCGCGACTGGGTCGCCCGCCGACCCGACCCCGGCGACGGCCGCTACACCCTCGCCACCCTGACCGACGCCGGCCGGCAGAAACTCGTCGAAAGCGCACCGGAACACGTCGCCCAGGTGAAACGACTCGTGTTCGATCCGCTCACCGCCGCGCAACGCCGCCACCTCGAGACCGCACTCACCCGCATCGCAGCCACCGTGCGCCGGGAACTCGAAGGAGGCTGAACACCGCCCTCAGGCAGGGTCATCCGACGGCTTTGCGACGCCGGTGACGGTTGACCAGAGTCTGGTGGCGGCGGACAGCGGTGTCGCAACGGAATTGGAAGTCGGCCCAACCCAACCCAACCCAAGCCAACCCAACCCAACTCGTCCTCGACCTGTCGGCAACCCTGCTCGATCCCATGACGGATTCCGTTCTTGCCTCGCGGTGCCCGCAGCCGGCGCGTCGGGGTCAATCGCGGACGGCGGAGCGCAGGAGTTCGGCGGCGCGGTGGGTGAGTCGCTCCAAGGTCGCGGGGGCGAGCGGGGTGGCTCCGGCGACGGTGACGGCGGCGAGGTCGGGTCCCATGCGGATCAGGATCGAGTCCGATACGCCGCGTCTTGTCGTGCCGTTCGCCGCGGTTGCCGCGACCTACGCGATGGTCGCGGCTTGCGCCGTCGACGAGTCCGGTGCGGCGAAGGGTCCCGAAGACGGCGAAGGCCCTGAAGTATCCGGCCACGTCCGCCCGATGGGCGGGTGTGACCGGCTCTTCAGGGCCGGATGTCGCGGGGCGCGGGTCAGGCGGCGGTGACCGCGCGGGCTGCGGGGCGGCCGACCGGGCCGGAGCGGCGGGCCTGGGCGGAGCCGCTGCGGCGTCCGCGTGAAGAGGAACCGCTGCCGGTACGGCGGGGGCGCTCCACCGCGGGCGCGGTGATGACGACCGGGATTCCGGAGGGCGCCTGGGCACCGGTGATCCGGGTCAGTTCGGCCTCGCCGGAGCGGACCTGGGTGATCTGCGGCGTGATCCCGGCGTCGGACATCAGGCGGACCATCTGGCGGCGCTCGCCGGGCAGGACCAGGGTGACCACGCTGCCGGACTCGCCGGCGCGGGCGGTGCGACCGCCGCGGTGCAGGTAGTCCTTGTGGTCGCTGGGCGGGTCGACGTTGACGACCAGGTCGAGGTTGTCCACGTGGATGCCGCGCGCGGCGACGTTGGTGGCGACCAGGACGGTGACGTGGCCGGACTTGAACTGGGTCAGGGTGCGGGTGCGCTCGGGCTGGGACTTGCCGCCGTGCAGCGCGGCGGCGCGGACGCCGCTGTTGAGCAGGTGCGCGGTGAGCCGGTCGACCGCGTGCTTGGTGTCGAGGAACATGATCACCCGGCCCTCGCGGGCGGCGATGTGCGTGGTGGCGGCGTTCTTGTCCGATCCCTGCACGTGCAGCACGTGGTGCTCCATCGTGGTGACCGCGCCGGCCGAGGGGTCGACCGAGTGCACGACCGGGTCGTGCAGGTACTTGCGCACCAGCAGGTCGACGTTGCGGTCCAAGGTGGCGGAGAACAACATGCGCTGGCCGTCGGGGCGTACCTGGTCCAGGAGTTCGGTGACCTGGGGCATGAAGCCCATGTCGGCCATCTGGTCGGCCTCGTCCAGGACGGTGACACCGACGTCGGCCAGCACGCAGGCGCCGCGGTCGAGGAGGTCCTTGAGCCGGCCGGGCGTGGCCACGACCACCTCGGCGCCGGCCCGCAGCGCGGTGATCTGGCGGCCGATCGGCATGCCGCCGGTCACCGTGGCCATCCGCAGTCGCAGCGAACGGGCGTACGGCGTCAGGGCGTCGGTGACCTGCTGGGCCAGCTCACGGGTGGGTACCAGCACCAGCGCGAGCGGGTGCCTGGGCTCGGCGCGCCGGCCGGCGGTACGGGCGAGCAACGCCAGGCCGAAGGCCAACGTCTTGCCCGACCCGGTCCGGCCACGGCCCAGCACGTTGCGGCCGACCAGCGAGTTCGGCAGCGTCGCCGCCTGGATCGGGAACGGCTCGGTCATGCCCAGACCGGTCAGCGTCGCCAGCAGCTCGGACGGCATGTCCAACTCGGCGAAGGAGGCCACCGCGGGCAGCGCCGGGGTGATGGTCACCGGAAGCGCGAACTCTCCCCGGACGCCGGAGGAGCGACGGCCGTAGCCGCCATGGCCACCGGAACCGCCCGTACGGCCGTAGCCGCCGGAGCGACCCGAGGCGCCGGAACGGCCGTAGCCGCTGCCACCGGAGGCCGAGCGGGCGTAGCCGCCGGTGCCGCCGCTGCGTCCGCGGGAAGAGGAGCTGTACGAAGAATTGGTGGAGCGGGCGTTCGGGTTCACGGGGAACCTTCCTCGACACGGCACGTACCGCGGAGACCCGGCAGCCGAAAGCCGCGCAAGGTATCACGAGAACGAGCCGAAATGAAAAGCAGAAACGAAGTGGGGCGAAGGAATTCGCGCGAACACACTTCGGAGGCGCGGCGCTGTGGGGAAAATGCGGCCGGCTGGAGCGGACCGGAAAGTCCGGGGGCGGTGGGCGGTGTGCGGTCGTAAGCCGTCGACTGCCGCCTACCGGGCGGGGGTACTGCGTCGCGTGCCATCGCCACGACCTCGGGAAGAGGGACGGGCGGCCCGCGGTGAAAATGCGAACGCCGTGGCAGGGCCCGCGACCTCACGGTGCGGCGGGCCCTGGTACGGCCGCCGAAAAGCGTCAGACGGGAACGATGTTCTCCGCCTGCGGGCCCTTCTGGCCCTGGGTGACGTCGAAGGAGACCTTCTGGCCTTCCTGGAGCTCGCGGAAACCCTGGGTGGCGATGTTCGAGAAGTGGGCGAAGACGTCGGGGCCGCCGCCGTCCTGCTCGATGAAGCCGAAGCCCTTTTCCGCATTGAACCACTTCACGGTGCCGGTGGTCGCCATGTCGTTCTCCTTCGTCTGGGAAGCAGTACCGGAATCCACACAGTGCGATTCCGCGTCGCCGCAAGGAGCCCACCCGGAGATGACCGGCCAAACAAAAAATGCACCCACGGAACACGCCCGTCAGGTGCACACAAAGTTCATGGGTACCACAACTGCAACTGAGATCAACATAGCACGGATAGCGACGGCTTCGCGGACTTCGACGATCAACCGGTTCGATGATCGGCGATTTCGGGGACGGCGACGCGCCCCGGCCGATGGCGTGTTCGAACATCCACGTGTTCGTTTGTCCCGAGCCCGAGCCCGAGCCGGAGCCCGAGCCCGAGCCGGAGCCGGAGCCCGAGCCACGGGTTGACCTTGACCCTGGGGGAAAGCCCAGCATCGGTGCCGAGCACGCGGGCGTCGGCCTCGGCCTGGCAATCGTCAAAACCATCACCCAGGCACACGACGGAACACCCACCCTGACCCCGCGCTCCGCCGGTGGGATCCGGGTAGGTGTGGAACTACCCGCGATTCTCAGGTGATGGCGACCGTCCGCTCGGCCGCATCGGATGAGACGAAGGTGGGAAGCCGCCGGACCGAGGATGGGGCCGTCGTGGTAGTCGAACGCGGCGTCGAAGCCGAGTTCGTCGACCGGGACTGGGCCGCTCGTTTTACCCGCGCCACGCGCTCGTGATGCCCGGTAACGGAGGCCCGCCGTCGCCGGCGAATCGATCCGGGTTCGCCAAGGTCGACGTTTTCCGTCGAACCGTCAGCACTGGGCGGCGATCCAGGCGTCCTCGACCGTGTTCAGATCACCCAGCCGGTAGGCCAGGCCGGCTTCGGCGCACTTCCAATCGACGTGCCCGTCTTTCCACTTGATCGTGATGCGGGCATCCGCCCAGGTGCAGTTGTAGTACCAGTCGCCGTACTGCGGGAGGCTCTTGTGGTGCGAGAAGCCGCACTTCATGTAGTCCCCGGCAGCGGGCTCGGCGGGAGCCGCAGGCGAGGCCGAGGCGGCCTGACCCGGCGCGACGACGGCGCCGAAGGCCAGCAGGGCGGCCGTGCCGAGCATGGTGAGTCGGTTGCTGCGCTTGCGCATGAGTTGCTCCTTGAACGCATGAACACATGAACTGTGAGCGAGGGCCGGAGCCGACGCGGCTCAGGGCCCGGGGCACTCGTACGCGTAGTTCGCCTCGACGTTCTCCTGGAGCGTCGAGATCCAGTGGTAGCGGGTGGACCCACCGGCCGCGAGCGCCTGGCATGCGGGGTCGAAGTGGTAGTCGAGCTGGACCGTGACCCGGTCGATGTGGCGTCCGCAGTCGTTGCGGACATCGGCCCACCTGTCGAAGATCGTCGGATGGCCGCCACCCTGCTTGGTGATCACGAGGCAGGCGGTGCGCGGGCCGTCGTCCGCGGGTACGGCGTCCGCGGCGCCGGCCGGGGCGGCGGCCGCGGTGGCGAGGAGCAGCGCCGAGGTGACGAAGGCGAGCGCGGGCGGCAGGAAACGGCGTCGGTGCATAGCGGACTCCCTGAGACGTGATGGCTGAATGGTCGGGCCCGCAACCAATATTGATCACATCGGGAAGGCGATCGACCTCATGGCGTGAAGACGCCATCCGTTCAGGGTTGAACGATCGGCGTGGCGGCTTCGCCGAGGCGGTGCCGCGCCGACAGGGTCATGGGGAGTAGGCCATGGCGGACGCGACGCCCGGGGCGTGGGCATCGCGCAACCACGGAACGCAAGGGCGTCCCCGGTCTACGGCCGGAGTGTCAGGTCGCGTTGGTACCAGGTGCCCGGCTTGCCGCCGAGGCCGGCCGGGTCGGCGGGTCCGACCGAAACGAACCCGGCCTTGGTCAGCACCTTTTGGGACGCGGCATTGGCAAGAGCGGTGGCTGCCCGCAGTGTTCGCAATCCGTGCCGCACCGTCGCCAGCCGACACAACTCTCGGACGGCCGCCGTCGCCACGCCGCGGCCGGCGACGTGCTGCGCGACCCGGTAACCGAGGTCGGCGGCGCCGTCCTCGAGGTCGTACAGGTTGAACCGGCCCAGAACCGAGCCCTCCTCGGCGACGAGCACGTAGAAGGCGCAGACGCCGGCCTCTTGTTCAGCCAGCAAGGCACTGTGCCGGTCGGCGAAGTGGTGGTAGAACTCGTCGCCGCGGTCGGAGACCGAGGCGGCGAAGTAGGCACGGTTCGCCAGCTCGAAGGCCAGGACCGCCGGGGCGTGGCCTGCATTCAGCTGCTTCAGCTCGGGCATTGCGCAACTCTATCCGGGCGGCGTGCCGAGGCCACCTGAGTTCCCATCAGCGGCGGACAGCCCGAAGACCATGGTTGCTTCGGCGTGCGTGATGCCTTTCGCGCGGTACGGTGCAAATGCCCCTCGAGGTCAGACGGGCGGCATCAGATCGCTCTCGCTGACGGTGTAGGTCAGCGGGGGGTAGAGGAAGTCCGTTTCATTGTTCTCGCGGCGCCGCAGTCGGTAAAACTCGCGCCTCTGCTCATCGTCGGCCGAAACGAGGCGCGCACCCTGCGGGAGGTATACCTGTCCGTCGCGAAACCGCACGAAGGTCTTCGACGTCCGAAAGGTTACACCCAACCATTGGTTCTCCGCCGTCCGGGCGGTGGGCGTGTCCAATACGATTTTGTGCCTGAGTCGCCGATTCGAGTCGACAGAGAACGCGACGATACTGTTGTGGGCGAGGGGGATCTCGAACTTCTCGCCACCGGACCCCTTTGATTCGAAGATCAGCTTCCTCGGCGGGCTCGCTTCGGGATGTCGGTAGCAGGAGAAGACGGCGATGAACGACTCGTCGGCCAGGTCGAGGGCCTGGTCGGAATGACTGCCCATGGTTGTGTAAGCGTTCGTGTAGCTCTCGATGAGAGCGTTGTTGAAGCCGACCGGAAGCGCCGCACGTTCTTGAATTCGTTGTGCCAACCGTTCGTGCACCGCCCGGAAACGCTGCGCCGGGCTGCTGTATCGAGTGGTAGTCCGTACGAGAGGTACGCCACCCACCTCGTCGATCCGGGTAAGCGCGGCGCCTTGCCGGCCTTTACCCACCTCTTCCAAACGAGCCGACGCGGACAGCTCCGCAAAGAGATTCTCCTCGGTTGGCAAAGCGCACGAGAGAATCTCATCCGAGATCCTAGACTCTGGGGGCAACGTAGTCTCCCGTGTTCATGCTGAAGAGAAATTCGTCGCCGTAGTCAATGAAGGACGAGGTCTTGTTTTCCTCGGCGTACAGCCTGCGCAGCTCGTTCATGCCGGCCGGTGTGGGTGGCCCCAGTTTCACCACATCGCGGGCCATTTTGAGGAACGTGTGGCCGTCCTTGTGAACGGCTTCGGCGCTCGAACAGCGAACCACGTAGCCCAGGCGGGTCGGGAGCAACTCGGCGTCCAGCGTTGAGGGCCGGATTTCGTGCGTATACAGGCGGTTCGTGGACAGCGGCATGAAGAACACGGAGCCGGGATAGAGGGTCAGGGTGAACTGCGGGGGGAGCGCGACCCCGTCGCGTTCCTCGGTCTGCTCCTTGAGGCGAAAGTGGAGTTTGGTCAGCCCACTGCCACCTTTCACTCCGTAATCGAAGGCGTCCTCGGCCAGGGGCCGCAGTTTGTCGAGCCCGTCATAGAAGGTGCAGAACGCCATGATGCCGTTGGCGGGCATGTCCTTGGTCTTGTCGGCGTGGGCCGAGATCTTGGCCTTGGACTGCTTACGCTCGGCCGTGGCCAGGGTGTTGTGGTAGATCTGAGCGAGGACGTGATTCAGCGGTGCCTGGTTCCGGAAGACGGCGGCGGCCTCGCGGTTCAGAGCCTCGACGATGCTCGTGTCGGTCGGGCGAAAGCCCTCGGTGGGCCCCGAGAGATTCGTGGAGCACCGGAGCAGGCGGAAATGTAGTTCGTCGCCGTCTTGTGTGACAGGCGTCAGATAGATTCCGCTGCGATGGGCTGTTCCCGGCTTGGTGGACTCCGTCAGGGACTGGAACGCGTGCTCTGCACGGATCCGCCCGAAGTGATCGGCACCGAGTCCGAAAAAGCGGCGGTAGTACACGCCGACGCCGTGTACGCGGACGGGAACTCGGCCGAGGTCGACGAGGGTCCAAGATTTGTCGATGTCCTCGTGGTGACCGTGTGATAGCTCCCGGATAACGAATACCCGGGCTGCCGCATGCAGTTGGCTGCCGCTGATGCGAGATATATCGCCACACAGGTAGACGGTCTTCTGCGCGAGGTCGGCCGAACCGGAAGCGAGGTCCTCCGGCGTGATTGTGGACCCGAAGAAGTCCCTGATCAAGTCATTGTCTTGCACCATCGAAGGTGCAACCAGGATGTTGCTCGCATCCTCGATGCAGGCTTCGGTCGGCTCTGTTGTGTACATCGAACGGTACCTGTCATTCGCAGATCTTGATGAATTGTTCAAAACCGTGGACATGACAACGGCCCGCACTCTTTCATTTGCGTTGCGAAGCGCAAACGAAAGGAGACGGACCGTTTAACTCTCGATGCTCTCACGGGGGCTCGACAGCGGGCAACGGGTTTGCTGTACGGGCGGTGTGCGGGCTGCGCCGGCCGGTGTCCTGTGTCCTGCCCGGGTGTGCGGGCCGGGCCCGGGTGGGGCGTTGCGATGGGACAGGATCCGGGACGTGCGGACCGCCCGCTTGAGTGCAGCGGCCTCCTCGCCCCGGCGGACCTCTCCCGGGGTGCGCAGGACGGGCCGGGTGGCCGCCGCGTTCCAGTCGGCGAGGACGGTGTCCGTGCGGTGTCGGATGGTGCGCCCGGCCGGGGCGCCGGATCGTGCCGACGGCGTGGAGGAACCCGGGGTTCGTGGCGTTCGTGGGCCGGCGCCGTGTGGGCCGGGGTTACAAGCAATCCACCCGAATATGTGCTCGACGGAAGATGGGACCGCTGTGCGGCGGTGTCCGGGAATTTTACCAACTCGTGAGTTGCCCATTGCGAAAGTAAAGAGTTGGTCGAGTCAACGGTCATGCTTCCCTGTGGCCGCACGGAATTCCCGGCCCCGGTCACGAGAGCTCCCCGGCGCCCGCGTTCGGAAATGTATGAAACGAGATCGAAAGTGACGCGATCCGGGCCGTCGTTCACCGTTTCGGACCAGAGCCGAAGCGCAGAGCACGTCGTTACCCCGGCGTGACTTCCCGAGCTTCCGCCTCCGTGGCGGTTCCGCCCACGCTCGCCCAACGCACCTTCCCCATGGGGGATTGGGTACTCACCCCTCGCGCGGCGACCTTCCTCAAACGGTCTCCCTACGCGTACATCGAGCGCCCCGGCTATCGCGTCCTGCTTCGTCATTGCTCCGCCGACATGGAGCAGTTCGCTCTGACGATGGTGTTGCTCGCGGCGGAGTACTCGCGCCGACTCGACGACGTCCTGGACGATCCGCGATCGTGAATCCCGGGACAATCCACCGAGCGTTGAAAATGTGTATTCGGCACCCGGCAACGCCCAACCCTTGAACGAATCAGGCCCATGTACGAAGGTTATGGATACGACCCGTACCCCCCGCCCGGCATGCAATTCCCTCCCGGCGCCGCATCGTTCCCCGGCGTGGCGGAGTGGCCGCCACCGGGAGAGGCCGCGTCGTTCGACGGGCTCGCCTCGTCGTTCGCGGTGGTGGGGGATCCGGGATTCGAGGCCGACCTCGCCCGGCTCCTGGGGAACCAGGCCGAGGAGGCTCCCGCCACCGTCGAACTCTCGGCTCCGATCCGGGTGCGCGGCAGTCATCGCCGGCGGCCCCCGGAGGCCGCCCTGCCGGCCACCGGTGCGCGGCGATTGGATCGACTCAGCAGCTCCATGGTGGTGGTCAGCGTCCTGCTGGTCGCCGTGATCAGTGTGCTCGGCGCGGTGATCACCCTCGCACCGCTACGGCACACCGCCGGCGCCACCAACGGCCCGGCCCGATGGTGGCCCGTGCTGGTCCAGGGACCGTGGGTGGTGGCCTCGCTGTCGATCCTGCGGTCCAGCCTCCACCGCCGCCGGGCACTGCACTCGTGGATCGTGGTCACCGCTTTCGCGGGCCTGTCCATGGCGCTGTCCGTCAGCCACGCCTCCATGACCGTCCAGGGCGTCGTCGTCGCCATCCTTCCCGCGGTGGCGACCACGGCCTGCCTGCATCAGCTCGTGCGCCAGATCACCCTCACCCGACCACCCCGACGATCCACCGCCGTGCAACGCCGCGAACCCCCACCCTGAAGCGTGCCCGTTCGCACGAGCGGCGCGATCGTCTCGCGGCGTCGTTGCCCGCCACTCCACAAGACCCACTGAACCGAAATCGGGCGGCGCCGGCAGGCGCCGCCCGATGTGCGATCGTCGAGACCGCCCACGAGCCCGATGGGTGTTCGTGGCCGGCGTCCGAACGGGTGACGGCACTGGAATGCCCGGCGGCGGGTGTATCCGGGAGGCTATCGATGGGAGGCGTGGATCGAACATGTGAGGGCGCGCGGTCGTTGCGCGAGATGTCGTCCGGCCCGGGTGTGCCACGGGCGGGGCTCTCCGGGGTCGACGGTGACGTTCCTTGGGAGGTCCGGACTCCGATCTTCGCGGACCTGGTTCGGGAGTGGGCGGCGGAGGGCCGGGAACTGCCCCCGTTCGTCCCGTCATTCGGGATCTGTGGGGTCTGTCGTGTACGACATCCGCCGCCGCCGGGCGTCGCCGTGGTCATCACGGCGCCCGCCTCGGGAGCGGGAGAGAGGGTGCGTGCGCGCATGGCGGTGGGGCGTCGTGTGCCGCGGTAACCGCGTCGGTGGGACCTACGACGGCCGGGGCGATCGTGTTGGTGTGCGCATCGCGGTGAGGATCCCCGCGGCCGGGCCCGCGAGGATTTCGGCCCGGACGCCGCGGAAACCGTCCGCCGGCGGTGGCCTTGCGGCCCCCGCCGGCGGAGCGGTTCAGACGCCGGAGGGGACCTCGGCCTTCTCGTCGGACCCCGTTTCCTTACCCTCGGCCGCCGCCAGCTTGCGGTTGCGCCGGACCGAGGAGAAGAAGGACCAGCCGATCAGGACGACGCCGACGAGGCCCGTGATGACCTCGTGGATCTCGTACTGGATGGTGACGAGCAGGATCGCGGCGAGGGCGCCGATCGCGTAGTGCGCGCCGTGCTCCAGGTAGACGTAGTCGTCGAGGGTGCCCTGACGGACCAGGTAGACCGTGAGCGAGCGGACGTACATCGCGCCGATGCCCAGTCCGAGCGCCATCAGGACGATGTCGTTGGTGACCGCGAAGGCGCCGATGACGCCGTCGAAGGAGAAGGACGCGTCCAGGACCTCCAGGTAGAGGAACATGAAGAACGCGGCCTTGCCGGCCATCACGACCGCCGGGACCTTCTTGCCGGTCCTCTTGGCCTCTTCCTCGGCCTCGTGCTCGCGCTCCTCGTCTTCCTCGAGCTTGTTCTCGAAGTAGCCGGAGAGGCCGCCGACGATCAGGTAGGTGACCAAGCCCGCGATACCGGCGATCAGGACGGTCTCCGCCTTGTCCACATGGATGCCGCCGTGCTGGTGGGCGTTGGTGGCGAAGGTCATCGCGGAGGCGAGCAGCACGATGAGCGCGATGCAGACGGAGAGCATGTCGACCTTGCCGAGCTTGGCGAGCGGACGCTCCAGCCAGCCGAGCCACTTGATCTCCCGGTCCTCGAAGATGAAGTCGAGGAAGATCATCAACAGGAACATGCCACCGAAGGCGGCGATCGACGGGTGGGCGTCGGTCACCAGCTGCTGGTACTTGTCCTTGTCGTCGAGCGCGAGCCGTACCGCTTCGATCGGACCGATCTTGGCGGTGACGGCGACGATCACGACCGGGAAGACCAGGCGCATGCCGAAGACCGCGACCAGGACGCCGATGGTGAGGAAGATCTTCTGCCAGAAGGCATTCATCTTCTTCAGGACCCCGGCGTTGACCACGGCGTTGTCGAAGGACAGCGAGATCTCGAGGATGGACAGGATCGCCACGACCCCGAAGCCGGTCCACCCCCCGTAGAGCATCGCTGCGACCAAGCCGAGCGCGGTGACCGCGAACGACCAGCCGAACGTCTTCAGAAGCACTGGCTACCCCAATCGTTTTCTGTACGGGGCTCCCCCGCGCCGTACCTGGCTTTACGAAACGTTGACCCGGAGTCTAGGGCGTTGCCCCGCGGCCCTGACACCTACCCGGCCCAACGGCTCGGAACTTCCGCTCGCCGCCGAGCCGGTAGACCTCGCCGAAGATCATCGCCGCCGCCGTGAGCGGGTGAGGATTGCCCTGTGCGACGCCGACGCGGTCGGCCCGATCGCGGCCCGCGTCTGCGGACGGGCTGCGCCGGGACCGCCCGCTGCGGGACGTGGAGCCCGCCACGCCCGCCACCTGTCAACCGGAGGCCGGAGGGTGGGGCGACGGCCCGGCGCCGGCAGCGGCGCAGACCGATCTTCGCCGTCGACTCCCGCGCGGTCCCGGCCCACCTCTCCCCACCCGCGCCACCGGATGGGGACCGGGCCCGGGGGATAGCGCGGACCTGCCACGACGTTCGACCCAAGGGGCGCGGTCCACTTGCCGCCATCCAACAATCTCATTGCACCGCATGGGAAGGTTTCCTAGAGTTCCGACAATGTTGCCCCCTGTGAAGACCGATGCGGAATGGGACGCCGTCGTCGCGGACGAAACGGTGATGCGACCCGGTGTCGAGGACATTTGCGCCCGTCTCGGTTTCGCGGGTGCGCCGCTGACCCGGTTTCCCGACGGAACGCAGCCCGTCTACGCGGTGGGCGCGGAACACGTCCTCAAGCTGTTTCCCTCGTCCGCCGCCCGGGACGGCGTCGTCGAAGGCCGCGTTCTGTCCCATATCCAGGGGCAACTGCCGATCCCGACGCCCCGGGTACGCGACTTCGGCCCGTACGAAAACGGCTGGCAATACGTCCTCATGTCCCGACTGCCCGGTGAGAACCTCGCGCGGGCCTGGCACAGCGTGCCCCAGGACGACCGCGAACGACTGGTCACCGAGATCGGTGCGGCACTCGCCGTTCTTCACTCGCTCGACACCGAGCCTCTGGGCGACGTGCTCGGCCCCGGCGACTGGGGCGCGTTCATCGATCGACAGACCGACACCGCCACCGACCGGCAGCGCGCCCATGGTCTCTCCCAGGCTTGGCTGGAACAGATTCCCGCGTTCCTGGCGTCCGTATCCCTGCCCCGCTCGCCGCACCGCAGCCTCCTGCACACCGAGGTCATGCGGGCTCACCTGCTCGTCGATCCCGACGGATGGCGCCTGACCGGACTCTTCGACTTCGAACCCGCCGCGATCGGCGACCGCGCCTACGACTTCGTCGGGGTCGGCCTGTTCGTCACCGGCGGAGACCCGGCGCTGCTCACCGGACTCACGACGTCCTACGGACGCGACTTCGATCCTCGTGTGCTTCTCGCCTACACACTCCTGCACAGGTACAGCAATCTCCCCTGGTACATGCGCGAACTTCCCACACCCGCCGAAGGAACCCTGGACGCCCTCGCCGAAACCTGGTTCGGAACCAGGTGAGGCGACGTCGAGGTCGCGTTGGGAAGTGCGAGCGAGAGGCTCGCGCTTCGGCCCGGGCGGGTACGGCGGGTGTAGTCGGGCCCGAAGCGCCGACGCAGTAGGGAAGCGCCGGGCTCCTTTGGCCGTACCGGGTTGCGACGTACGGTCACCGCAGGCTGCGTGGAACGGGCACGACAGTGCGCGGAACGCGGTCGACGACGGACTTCGACGAACGAAATCCGGTGAACCGGTACGACGCGACGCCTTGTTTCTCCGGGTGGCGGTCGAGGAGCAGGCGGAGCCGCGCGGACTACTAATACGAAAGAACTAGCGTTAATGTATCCGCAGTGCCGGATGCGCGCACCACGCCGTACCCCGACTCCAGTCGAACGCGCACGTCCCGAGCGGGGTTCGGCCCCTCCTACGCCCGGGGTCGATCATGTTCACACCTGGCATACCGATGGACGACATTGCGGACGCGGAGTTCACGGGCGTCGACGACGCAGCCTGTCCCGACGATCCTCCGCGGCCCTCGGACTCTCCGGAGGACTCGCCCACGTTCACGACATGCGGCATGCGCCGAGACGGGTTCGATGCTCGGAACAGGAGGACGTCCCGGCCCTGGGGCACGTACTGCCATTGACGCACGACACGATCGCGACAAACCTCACATCCGATCAGGTCCACGCCTGTCGAAAGGAATTCAGGATGCGCCACGACATCGAGTTCGACTCCGACGGGACGACCCTGCGAGGCTGGCTCTACATTCCCGAATCCGGAGTGGCTCCGCACCCCGCAGTCGTGGTGACGCACGGACTGGGCGCGGTGAAGGAGCAGTACACCGACACCATCGCCGAGAATCTGGCGAACGCCGGCATCGCGGTGGTCCTGTACGACCACCCGTGTTTCGGGGCCAGCGATGGGCTGCCGCGCCAGGAGGCGGACCCGGTCGCGCAGATACAGGGTTACCGAAACGCCATTACATTCCTGCAGTCCCGGTCCGACATCGACTCCGACCGGATCGGCGTGTTCGGTTCCAGCTTCGCCGGCGGCCATGTTCTGGTCGTCGGTGCCGTCGACCGCCGGGTGAAGTGCGTATACGCGCAGGTCCCGGTCATCAGCGGTGGAACGAGCCTGTCCCGATTCATCAACTCCGAGGCCATGCGCGGGATTCGGCGCATGTTCGACTACGACCGCCTGGCACGCTTCCAAGGCGCGGAGCCCGGTGTCATCCCGCTGATCACCGAGGACCCGACGGCGATGGCCGCGATGGCGGACCGCGAAACGTACGCGTGGTATCAGTCCATCGAGCCCGAACGACTCGCCACGTGGCGCAACGAGATCACCGTGCGCTCGATCGAACTGCTGTCGGGGTACGAACCGGGCGACTACATCGGGCGCATCTCGCCCACGCCGCTGCTCATGGTCGTCGCACAGCAGGACATCCTCACGCACAGCGACCTCGCCTTCGCGGCATACGAACGCGCGCTGCACCCGAAGCGGCTCGCCATCCTGCCCGGTGGCCATTTCGTGGTCTACAACGAGGAATTCGCGGAGTCGCAGAGGCTCATGACGTCGTTCTTCCTCGAACACCTCACGGCCGGAGCGGCGTCTGTTCCAGAGCAGCGCACGGCTCACGACCCGAGCGCGGCCGTCGGCGCCACCGATGGGTTCGCACAGGCGGATGCCGCGATCCCGGAGGGATCAGAGGCATAGCACGGGCCGGGCGGGCCGGCCACGAAGCGTTGTCCACTGCCGCGTGATGGCCCGGAGACCGCTCCCGACCACGGGTATCGGGGCCGGGGCGCTCCCGGTCTCGGTGCCCGGGCAGTGGGCGGGTGCCGACCCCGACCCGGGTTTCGGCGGACGCGCGAAGGCGGTCGGGTGCGCGGGACTCGCCCGGGTCGGCCGCGCGATCACGTCCGCCGTCCCTCGTCCCCGGCGAACGTCGTGGACGCGTCGCCACGACGCGGCCCGGCCCCCGGCTCTCGCCATCCGAACACGGCACACGGCCGACCCGCGACGCGTCAGGGGTGCTGCGCCGCCGGTTGCGACGAAGACCTGAAGACACCGTTCTCGGCCGCCAGGCACGCGGCTCGCGCCGCCCGGTCGGCCAGATCGAGATCGAGCGGCCTGCGTGCCACGATCATCCGATAGTAGAGCGGCGCCCCGACTGCGGCGATGACCTCCGACTTGTCCGTCTCGCGGGCGAGTTCGCCCCGCTCGACGGCTCGCTCCACGATCACTCCGGCGGCCTCGTTGCGCAGCTCGAAGAACCGGGACATCGCGACTGCCGCGTCGGGGTTCCTCGTGGCCGCCACCATCATCGTGTCGAACAGGGCACGCGTGCGTGCGTCGTTGAGGTAGAGGTTCACGATGCCCCGGGCCAGCCCCCGCAGATCGGCGGCCAATGATCCGTGGTCCGGCAACGGGATCTCACGTGTTCCGATCGTGTTCATCAGGTCCACGACCAGACCCTCGACCGACCGCCACCGACGATAGACCGTCGTCACGTGCACACCGGAGCGGCGCGCGACACCCTCAACCGTCAGAGCTCCGTAGCCGACGTCCTCCAGTTCGCTCAGGACGGCTTCGAGAACGGCGGTACGCGTACGGGCGGTACGCCCTCCAGGCCTCCGGGTTCCCGGCGGCGCCGAACCTTCACTCAACGCACTCTCCGACCCGACGAACCTCGACTCCGCACTCTATTACCCGCCGGTGCCGCGCCGACCGGGAGAGGCAGCCGATACCACCGACAGCCGCTGCGTGGCAGCCGGAACTTCCGTCCGACGGATGTCTTCTAATACGAATCTTATCGCGTTAAGGGAGATATGTGGGGCAGTGCCCCGTCGGCCGTCTGCTGTCCAGGAATGGAGCCCGAGACGGATCGACGGTCGGTAGGACCTTCCAACCATCATGAAGCCCGATGCCAACCGCGAGTGAAACGCCGCACACGTCCGGATCCGTCCGTCTCGGCGGGCGCGCGACGCGCGGCGCGTACCCGCACGGAGGTACCGAGCGCAGTGTCCGGCACCCTCTGATCGGGGCCACTCGCTCCGCGCAGCCGGCACTCGCCTTCGTCCGTCGATCCCACCCGGGAACGACGCGGACCAAGCGCCACCGGGCAGGTAACCATTTCGGCATGCCGAGGCACCGCATCACACGTCGCGGCTTGGTCCACCAGGCTGCCTGATCCACCATGAGCCGCCGGCTGGAAGCCGGCCGTATCGGCCGGTCCGGTCAGGTGTTGAGCAGGCGGTCGAAAAAGGACCGGTACTGCCGCAGAGCGATGCGCAGGTCCTCCGTGTCCGGCTCCTCACCGCGGTGCCATTGGGCCTCCAAGCCCTTCTTGTGTCCGGCGAACGTCGCGGCGAGCAACCGCATGACCTCGTCGACGAGGCGGTCGGCCGCGTCCACGGAATTCCGCGGGTCGTCGACGAATCCCTGTTGGATGTCCTGCCAGCGGGAGCGGAGGCCCTCCGCTTCCTGTGGACCGAGGAGCGGCGCGCTGCCCGTGCCAGGATGCGACGCGTCGTGCTCGGCAGTGGCGGTGTCCGACCGTTCACCGCTCTGGTCCCCGGTTTCGCCGGGCCCGGTCGGGTCTGCACCGACGTCGTCCCAGCCTTCGGTTGCCCGAGGTTGGCGTGCGTCGGAGGTCCGCGCGACGTCCTCGGAGGACAGCGCGCCGCCCTCCTTGCCGAGCGGGGTCGCTTCGTCGCGCCCGAATACGCCTTCTTCACGCATGTCCTTTCGCCTCCGCTGGTGTGGGTGTGGGTGTGGGTATGGCCGTCGGGCTCGACTGCCCGGTGGTTCACCGGCGGTCGTCGCCCGGCGCGCCGTTGTCGCTCTTGAGCAGGTCCTCGAACATGGCGCGGTAGTGGACCATCGCGCTTCGCAACTCCTCGGTCGAGGTGTCCCTGCCGCCGACGCGCTGATTGATGTCGTGCGCGACGCGGTAGTGATCCAGGGTTCGGGCGTGCTCGACGGAGAGGTCTCGCTTTTGTTGCTCGTATCCTTCGGTCGGGTAGCCGCGCTCGCTCATCAACACCGTCACGAGGCGGTCCGCTTCTCCGACGGCCTGGTCGGGGTCGTCGACGAAGTGCTCCTGCACCCCCGCCCAGTCCCGCGCGTACCGGTCTCGCACCGCTGCGGGCAAGGGCCTGATCTCCAGGGAATCATGCCGTTCCTGGCGCTCGCGCAGATCACGCTCGGCTTCCCGCCGGCTCTCCTTCGACTCGACCGTGCGGTCGTATTCCGGACCGAAACGCTGCTGTAGGCGACGGCGCCGAACCATGGCTCGCACGGCCAGCGCGATCAAGGCGATGATGATCACGACGGCCACGATGGTGATGATCGTCCACATCGTGTCCTCCACTCGTCGGCGGTCGACGGTCCGACGGTCACGGACCCGTGGAGCAGCTCAGCGGCGGATGCCTTCCGCGTGTCGCCGTTCAGGATGCGAGCCCCCGCGTCGAATCGGATAATCTGCTTTTACCCCTTGATCTGATCGTATATCGGACAAAGCGCACTGATATTGCGCAAAATGTGATCCCTGCTCGTGGGACGGCTTCGCGGATGCGGTCTGCGAGGTCGGCCGCACCCGAGCCCGGCAAGCGCTGGACACTGCCCTACGACGTGTAGCCGCCCAGTCCGCCGACACCGGCCTCGTCCCCTCGGGACGAGGCCGGTGTCGTGTCGCCGCAGTGGACAAAGGTGAACACCGGGGCGCGTTACTCTGCCGCGCGGGATGCGCGCTTGCGGTCGCCGCTCCCGCCCGTCACGCGTCGCGGATCCAGTGCCCGTCCGTGGCCCAGCCGAGGAACCGCCGGACGTTCGGCACCGCCGGATCGTCCAGGCTGCCGCCCGTGAACACATGCCGCAGCCCGGCCAGGACCGGCGCGAGGCGGCGCACGGTGTGCTCCGGCCGGCGCGCCGTCTCCTCCGCCATCCACGCGATCACCGCGAACTGGTCCTCCACCCCGCACAGGGACAGGAAGAACAGCGTCTGCCGCCACGCGTACGCGGCGTCCTTGACGGTGCCGAGCGGCCGCGGGTTCCCGGCGATCTGCTGCACCAGACGGCACACCGTGCGGTACGCGCCCCGCGCCGGCTCCGCCCAGCCCTCCGCCGGCTCCACCCCGATGGGGTACACGAGCGCGGCGAGGTTGTGCGTGGTGAGGATCTGCGCCTGCTCGATGACCTTCCCGTTCGCCGCGACCCACCAGCGGCCCCGCGGATCGATGCCGGCCCGCTCCCGGCACAGCTCGGCGAAGGCGTCCGAGGTGTTCGCCGCGAACCCACGCTCGCGCTTGACGTCGTCGATCGTCCGGATCGCGGCGTAGTCGATGCCGTAGTACCGCGCGTACAGCGACCCTTCGAGCAGTACCGCGGCGTCCTGCGCGGCGCGCAGAAACTTCGCGGAGAACGTGCCCATGAAGATGTCCGCCGCGAGTTCCTCGGTGAACACCGCCTTGACCCCGGCCTGTCGCGCGAGCGAACCGAGCTCCTGGAGCAGCGGGTTCGGGACGATCGTGCCGGGGAAGGCGCGCACCGTCAGCGTGCCCAGCTCGGTCAGTGCCTCCCAGGCGTTACCCGCGGTGTCGGTCGACACCCGCCGATACGCGGACACCGCCCGTACCCACGGCAACTCCTCCAGCCGTACCTGGTGCTCCAGGTTGAGGAGCAACAGCGACCGACGCTCGGCGAACGCCCCATACCCCGCGGTCATCAGCGCGCGCAGCGCCGGATCGTGGTACGCCAACGCGGTCGTCGCGGCGACCAGTTGCGGGACCAGCTCGGCCAGCACCTCGGCCGACGGCACGATGCCGCGCTCGACGAGCGTCGCGACGGGCGCGCTGAGCGCGCGCTCGACCGGGTGACGCAGGCTGTCCGGAATCGGGCTGCCCGCGCGCACGCCGGTCCGCTCGGCTTCCGCGTCGGTCACCGGTACGAGCAGCCACGCCGTGTCGGGCAGACCCGCGTCGTCGCGCAGGTTCGCCAACCGGGTGATGAGGACGCGCGCCAGCTCGTGGAGCGTCGCGGTCGACGCGTCCTCGGCCTGACGGGCCCGCAGTTCGGCGTGCGGCGGCGAACCGGGCGCGCCGCGCTTGACGACCATCGCGTCGACGGCGTGCCGGAGCAGGCCGGGGCGGGCCGCCCCACGCGCACCGACGTTCGCGCGGATGCCGGTGCGGGGTCCGGCGGAGCGGGGTCCGGCGGTGCGGGCGGCGCGGCCGTCCGCGATGCGGGTGCCGGCGCTGCGAACATCACCGGCCCGTGTGTCACCGAGCGCCTCGGCCAAGGCGGCCAGCAGGATCGCGGAGTTCTCCCTGGGGTTGCGGTGCTTGGTGCACAGCGTGTGCTGCGCCGCCAAACGCCGGTAGCGGTGGAGGAGTTCACGGCCGCGTTCGGTCCAACCCGCCGGTCGGATCGCGTCGAGCCGGCCGTCTTCGACGGTCTCCAGCCAGTGCGCGAGCAACTGGTCGGCGAACGGGTTCCACACGGTCAGCGCCTCGTTCATCGCCTCGACCGCGGGCTTGGGGCGCCGCGCGCCGAGCGTGGCCCGCAACGAGCCCACGGATTCGCGGTGCACGGCGGAGCCGTCGGGCACCGGCGTGTCGCTGGGGCTCGGCAGGAAGCGGAGGCGGTCCGCGTACGGCGCGATCTCGTCGAGCAGCGTGAGCGCCGCGAACCGATCCCCGGCGCGCAGCAGCCACGCGATGGTGAGCAGCGCGGCCTCCTCGGGCACCGCGACGTGATACCGACCGGTGTCGAGCATCGTGTGGAGCTCGGCCAGGCCCGCATCGGTGAGGAAGTACCGGAACACCGCGAGCCGATCGCCGGTACGCAGCCCGGCGCGGGCGGCGGCTTCGGCCTCGTGTGCGGTCCACGGCCCGCCCGCCGCGGCGTCGCCGGTGGCGAACCCGCCGCGCACGACCTCCGGGGTGACCCACGCGGGGAGCCCGCGCACGGGCGTGCGTGTGCCGATGGTCAACGAGCCGTCGGCCATGCCGCCGGCGACCTGCGTCCAGCGGCGCACGCGCTCCTCGGCGCGAAGCCGGGTCGCCTGGCTCTCGTGGGAGGCGGCGGTGTGGAACGCCTTGGCCAACTGCCAATCCGCATAACCGGGGTTGGCGACGGGCTGCACGTGAATCTCGTTCATGCCGACGTGGCGGGCCCTGCCCCCGCGCCCTCCGGGTTGAGAGCCCGGTGCTCTACTGACTGAGCTACACGTCGTGGTCGGTGTGGTCGGCACGGCGGGCACCGCGCGCCCCGCCGCTTTGTGCGGGTTACGGGCCCGGAGCTCTCCACGCCGAGCCCCGTGCCGCCACGTTCCGATGTCGCCGACGTGGCGGGTCCCGCCCCCGCGCCCTCCGGGACCGAAGCCCGGTGCTCTCTCTGACTGAGCTACACGCCGTTGCCGTGCTTGCCAACGTGGCGGGTCCCGCCCCCGCGCCCTCCGGGTCCGAAGCCCGGTGCTCTACTGACTGAGCTACACGTTGTGGTGCGCCGGCGAAGTGCCCGCCGACGAGGACGACATTAGGCCCGAGCCGCGGGCGGGGCAACGGGGTTATCCGCACGGCGCGCGGCGGCCACGGTTCGCCGCTCTCGGTACGCCGCCGCGACGGCTGCTCGGGCGACACGTCGGCCGGCGCCACGGTCAGCGCTCGCCGGCCCGGCCGCAGATCGCGCAGGGCTGGTTCGGCTGGTTGAGCAGGAACGCCCGGATCCGGGTGGAGTAGCGCGCATGCGCGTAGTTCGGCACCTGTGCGGGAAAGCCGCCGAACAGCGGACGGTGCCGGCGGTCGTTGCCCAGCCGGGCGTCCAGCCGCGCCGGCAGCCACATTCCGTGCGTCGCGAGATCCACCGGGCGCAAGCCGGCCAGCGCGGTCCGCAACTGGGCGCTCAGAACATGGCCGCGCTGCACCAGATCCGCTTCCAGCGCGGCGATCCCGCGGGCGTTCACACCCGCCTGATCCGGCCCGACCCGCTCCGCGTCGACGTACACCTGCGCCAGACGTCGTACCAGGAGGCCGTCGAGATCGTCGGCCGCGGTACTGGTATCGACTCGAACGATGCTGCGCACGCCACCACTCATGTACCGGTTACCCCCGACGAAAGACGAAGCGAGGGCGGAGAGTGGGTGCGCTGTCGATTGTCGGAGTGAGAAGGAAGCACACCGCGGAGCCGCCCCCGCACGCCGACCCTGACCTCGCTCCCCGAGTTCGCCCAAGGAATTTCCGGTCCGGTCCGGGGGAGAGCGGTGCGAGACCCGGCCCGAGGCTTCCGGGTCACGGCTGATATCGCACTCACCGACGACGGCCTTCGCACACGATGGGTGTCAGATCGGGTCCCACGCGATCGACTCGTACAGTCTGCCGAGCGTCCCCGTCAACGCGGTGTCGATCGGGATCGGCACGTCGTCGATGAGCCGAACCGGCGCGATCCCGCGCGAGTTCGTCACGAACGCGGCCCGGAACGAGCCTACGTCGGACAGGTGGACCGGGCCGCGTCGGGAGGGCAACGGCTCTGCGGAGAGCGCCCTTTCGAGCAAACCCATGGTGATGCCTTCCAGGACGGGCGCGTTCGGCCAGAGCAGCGAAGTACCGTCGAAGAACACGACGTTGGTGATCGCGCCCTCCGCGACGAGTCCGTCCGGGCCGGTCAGAAGCGCCTCGTCGAAACCCTCGCGGGCGACCTGTCGGCGGTAGTGCGCCTGCCCGAAGTCCCCGACGCGCTTGATGTGCGCGACGGAACGCAGATACGGGACGGACCGCAACGCCTGTGGCGCGGGCGGCATATCGCCGGGTGGCCGCAGGGTGACCAGGACCGCGACCGACCCGGCCTCGTCCGCGGCGAACACATGGACCCGCACCGACGCGTCGGGAACGTCGTGGGCCAGCGCGTGCCGGATGTACCGCCGGATCAGGTCCCCGTCCAGTGGGGTGCCGAACAACTCCCGGTTGGCCGCGTCGAGCCGATGGAGGTGGTCGGCGAGGCCGCGCACCCGGCCGCCGCGCACCTGCATCGCGGTGAAATGCCCGTAGCCGGCCACGGCGACGGCGTGCAGCCGTTCCACCGTGGTGGATCGGCCGTCGATCTCCACCCGTGATATCGCCGAAGCACTCATGCCGGCGACAATATCCGTCCGTCCGGGGCTTCCACTCGCGACGGCGCGGTGGTCGGCGACCTGGCCACGGGCCGGACGCACGCATGCGGATCGCCACAGCGGACAAGAACGGCACGCACACCTGTTCACCCGACGCAAGGCCGCCTCGTGGACCCCGAGCCCACACCGCCGTCGAGGCGAGGGCCACCTGAAGGGCTGACTCGTCCCGGGTATGCTCGCGGACTTCACCGTCCTGGGCGAGGATCTGCTGTCCTCGCGCCCGAACGCATCGCGGAGATCCCGATCCTTTCGACTTGGGTGGGCGCCCGGCAGGTGTGGGGCGACTGCCGTCCCGAGGAGTTCGCGGCGGCGACGCACGTGCACGATGGCGGGAGGGCCCGTCGATGTCCCCCGGTTGCCGAGCGGGCATTCCGGTCGCGGGCAGGGCCTCGCCACCCGTTCGCCCGCCCTGCGGTGCCGGATGTCAGGAACGGGCCGACCGTGGAGTTGTGAACAACCACCACGAATCACCGCACCGGTACGGCGTCGACACCCGTGTGGTCACGGTGGGCACCGTGCTCACCGCCTCGGGCTCGATCATCGCGCTGACCGGCCTGGCCATCACCGCATCCGCCCTGCTGGGCGCCGTGCGCAAACTGATCCGGGACTTGGACACCCCGCCCGGCGAAATGGCGGCCGCGAAGTTGCGGCAGGCGAAGCACGCTTCACGGGCGGGGATGGCGGCGTGGCAGGAGGCTGCGGACGGTCGTTCTTGACGGACGGTCGTTTTGACCCGACACACGCAACGAGCGAAGACGGTGGTGTTCTCGCCGGGCCCGCGGGGCCGGCGAGAACACCACCGTCTTCGGCTGAGCCGTGCTTCGCCGCCCCGCGGGTGCGAACTCGGACGTGGGCGACGCGTCACGCCGGGATGTGCCTTCGGGGGAGTGTGTTCAGGGTGTCAAGGTCGATGTCGGAGAGGTCGATCTCGGCCGCCTCCCAGTAGGCGTCCAGTTCTTGCGGTGTGCTCGGGGCGACGACGGGGAGCAGCACCGGCGAATTGCCGAGAAGCCATGCCAGTGCGATCTGGGCGGCGCTCGCTCCGTGGCGTTCGGCCACGGCGGTGACGGCCGATCTCGTCCGGGCTCCCGAACCCAGGGGCCGTCGGGGCACGAACACCAGGCGGTGGGATTCGCAGAACGCGAGAAGATCCTCCGTGGTCCGATCGGCGACGTGGTACGGGGCATGGACGGAAGAGATCTCGGTGATCGTCATGGCCCGCCGCACCTCTGCGATGCTGCTCGCCTCGACTCCGATGTGGCGTATCTTCCCCGCACGGCGCAGATCCGCCAGCACGCCGAGTCGGTCCGTCCAGGAAGGCGTCTCGGCGGGATCCGCCGCGGGCAGGCGATAAAGGTCGATCGCCTCCGTTCGCAGTCCGCGGAGGTCGGCTTCGCACTGTGTACGAAGCCGATCGGGGTGATCCGGCGCGGACGCACGACCGGTACCCGCGTTCGTGCCGCCGGCGCGGGCCGCGACCAAGAGGTGCGCCGGATAGGGGTGGAGCGCGTGAGCGACCAATTCCTCGGCGGTGTCCTCGACATCGACGAGGCGCGCCCCGCGGTCGACGGCTTGACGCAGGACGGTTCGAGCCCGTCGGCCCGCCTCGGGCGTTCTCGGAATCCCCGGGGCGGTCAGGCCCCTGGTGGACAGACCCAGACGCTGGGGCAACGGACTTCGGCCGATGGTGAAGAAGTCGGGATGCATCGTCTCCGGCCTTGTCGGAGTCGGCCGAGACGGGCACTCGCCTGGTGCGGGCTCGGGTCGTGGTGTCGACGATGTCGACGAGGTCGACGGATGGGACCGTGTCGAGGGAAACCGCGGCGGTTCCGTGTGGATCCCGCCGTGCCCCGATCACAATGCGATGCTATGCACATCCCCAACTCAGTGCAATCATCAAATTGTACTCGGTGCAATTGGGTATTAGGGAACGTGACGAGGCGGTGCACTTGCATGGAAGACTTCCGACGCGTGGCCGACGCGGTCCAGGCGGACATCGAAGCGGGGCGGCTCCGGCCCGGCGATCGACTGGCCACCCAACGGGAGTTCGCCCGCGCCCACGGCATCGCCAACTCCACCGCCGGGCGCGTATACGCCGAATTGGGTCGTCGGGGACTGATCCTCGGTGAGGTCGGCCGCGGCACCTTCGTCCGTGCCGCCGCCAAGCACCCCCTCGCACTGTCCGACCCCTCGAACGCCCCCGCCGATCTCGAGCTGAGCGTGCCCTCGGTCCCCGAGCAGTTTCCGCTGCTTGCCGAGGGCCTCGCGCGCATGCATCGGCCCGATGTCCTGCGGAACGCCCTTCTCCCCGTTGGCGTGTCCGGCACCCCGGAGGCCCGGACGGCGGCCGCGGCGACACTGGCGTGTGCCGGGTGGACCCCCGACCCCGCCGACATCCTCTTCGCGGGCAGCGGGCGCCAGGCCATCGCCGCCACCATCGCCGCGCTCGTTCCGCCCGGAGGCCGGCTCGGGGTCGAGGAACTGACCTACCCGGTGGTCCGCGCGATCGCCGCACGGCTGGGGGTGGTTCTCGTCCCCCTGGCCATGGACTTCGCCGGTGTCAGGCCCGCGGCCGTTGCCGCCGCGCACCGTTCGGCGAGACTCCAGGCGATCTATCTCCAACCGACCCTGCACAACCCGCTCTCGATCACGATGCCGGCCGAGCGGCGGAACGAACTCGCGGCCCTGGCGAACAGGTTGCACCTTCCCATGATCGAGGACGCGGTCTGGTCGCGGTTCGGCGACACCGCGTTGCCGCCGATCGCCCTCGGGGCTCCGGAGCACGCCGTCGTCATCGACAGCCTGTCCAAACGTGTGGCGCCGGGCCTGAGCATCGGGATGGCGGTCGTCCCGCACCGGATCGCCGGCGCGGTGCGCGCGTCGCTGCGAACCGGTGCGTGGACGGCCCAGCGCTACGCCCTGGAGGCGGCCACCGGGTGGATGAGCGACGGCACACTCGCCTCCGTTGTGGAGGCAAAGCGCCTGGACGCGCGCGTTCGTCAGGAAGCCGTTCGCTCCAAGCTCGCGGGTTTCCGGCTGCGGACCGCTCCCGGCGCCTACATGTGCTGGTGGGAACTACCGGAACCGTGGCGGGCGGACACGTTCGTGGCGGCGGCCGCGCGGCGGGGTATCGCGGTCACACCCGGCGCCGCCTTCGCGGTCGCGCCCGCCACCGCCCACGATGCGATCCGATTGGGACTGGCCTCCCCGACGCCGGACGCCCTGTCGGCGGCTCTGGAGGCCCTGGCGACCTTGGCCGGTTCGATCCCGGAGCACGAACCGGTCGAATAGCTTGCGACGACACTGCCGTCACCACGCACGTACCCGGGCCGACATGCTCCGATCCGAGGGGTGTGGAGGCGGTACGGTCGTGCGCATGACGACCGGCGGGGAGATTCCCGCGACCCGAGCCTTCGGGGGATCGCCCGACAGGCCGCGAGGCAGGACGCGCGGTGGGGGAACACGCCCGACTATTCCGGGCGTTCGTTGCCCGGCAGCACTCGGGACGACGCGGACGTCGAGGCCGACCTGCTGGGCGCCATGTTGTCGGACCGCACCGTGATCGATCGTGTGTACCGGCTCGTGGGCGAAGCCGACTTTTTTCGGCCTGTTGAACCGCCACATGTTTCTCTCGCTCTGCCGGGTCCACTACCGTCTGGGACGGTTCGACATGGACGTCGTCGCCGCCGAAATGGAACGCTCCCACGGCCTGCCGGGCCTCGCGGACAGCGCCTATTCGGCGGACCTGCTCGCTCGGGTGGGTATTTCCACAATGCTTGCCGCAAGCCATGCCCGGCACATCCGCGAGACCGCCGGATGGCGCCGCACGGTCGAACTCCCGAGGCCGATCGGCTGTCGGCCCCGGGACACGAACACCGCCCGTGCCGGTGGGACGCGGACAGGGCCGTTCGACCCGGGCCGCGGGAACCGGTCGGCCCTGCCTCGCGCGCGGGATCGGCGTGAGGCTGGCCGTGAGCGGCGCGGACGCGCCCCGGCGGAAGGGATCGGGTCCATGAACGAGATCGGCACACCGCGCGAGGTCTGGGTACTGGCCGTCGACGGCGAGACGGTCCTGCTGCGGCCTCCGGGACCCGAGGACCGGGACGGCGTGCTCGCGATGCATCGTGCGATGTCGGCGGAGAATCTGTACCTGCGGTTCTTCGGCACCTCGGAGACGTCGGTACGGGAGACCGCCGAGCGGGTGAGTACGCCCGGCCGGGCCGGGTGCGGTGCGCTGATCGCGCTGACCCACGACGGGAGCGAGGTCATCGGGGTCGTCGAATACAACGGCGACGCCGGCTCCGGCGAGGCGGAGCTCGCCCTGGCGGTGGCCGATGCCTGGCACGGCAGGGGGGTGGGCACCCTGCTGATCGAGCATGTGGTCACGATGGCCCGCGCGGACAAAATTCGCACGCTGGTCGCGGACACGTTGCCGTGGAATCGTCCGATGCTTCGGGTGCTGGAGCACATGGGATTGCCGGTGCGCAACCGACTCGTGGCCGGGGTGACGAGTTGCGTGATCCCGTTGGACGGCGACAGCGCCTCGACGGAGCGGTATCTGACCGCGCTGGCGCGGCGTGAGGCCCTGGCGGACGTGGCCAGTCTGGTGCCGCTGTTCGCACCTCGGTCGGTGGTGATCGCGGGCGCGGGGCATCGGGCCGACTCGGTCGGCCGGGCGCTGCTGCGCAACGTGAAGGGGACGCACTACACCGGGTCTCTGGCCGTGCTGCATCCCACCGCGACCGAGGTGGACGGGGTGCCGGCGTTCCCGACGCCGGACCTGCTTCCCGAGGTGCCCGATCTGGTGGTGGTGGCCGTTCCGGCGGACCGGGTTCCCGATCTGGTCGAGGACTGCGGGCGCGTCGGTGTACGGGCCCTGGTGGTGGTGACCTCGGGGGGTACGCCGGAGCAGGCCGCACGCGTGCATGCCTCCGTGCGCCGGCACGGGATGCGGATGGTCGGCCCGAACTGCCTGGGGATCGCGCAGACCGACCCCGCCACCGCGCTCAACGCGACGTTCGGGTGGGTGGTCCCCGCCGCCGGCAGCGCGGGTGTGGCGGTGCAGTCCGGTGGGGTGGGGATTGCGTTGACCGAGCAGTTGAACCGGCTGGGGATCGGGGTGTCCACGTTCGCGTCGCTCGGTGACAAGTACGACGTCAGCGGCAACGACATGCTGCAGTGGTGGCAGGCCGACACCCGGACCACGATGGCAATCCTGCATCTGGAGTCCTTCGGCAACCCGCGCAAGTTCTCCCGGATCGCGAGCGCCGTCGGCCGTGTCAAGCCGGTGCTCACGGTGGACGCGGGTCGCTCGGCGGCCGGGCGTCGCGCCGCGGGCTCGCACACCGCGGCGGCGGTGACGCCGACCGTGGCGCGCGGGGCGCTGTTCCGCCAGGCCGGGGTGACCGCCGTACAGACCCTGGGCGACCTGGTCGCGATCGCGGCCCTGCTGCATGCCCAACCGCTGCCCGACGGAGCATCCGTGGCGGTGATCGGCAACGCGGGCGGCGCGGGAGTGCTCGCGGCCGATGCCTGTGTGGACGCCGGCCTGGCGGTGCCGCGTTTCGGCCCCGACCTCGAAGCCGAACTCCGCGCCCTGCTGCCCGCCGGCGCCGCGTGCGCCAACCCGGTGGACACCACCGCCACCGTCGACGGCGAGACGCTGCGCCGGTGCGTGGACCGGGTGTCGGCGGCCGGTCACGTCGACGCCGTGGTCCTGGCTCTGGCGCCGACGGCCCTCGGCGACCCGCTCGGCGACATCCTCGAGGGTCCCGCCGTTCGGGACCGGCCCGTCTTGGTGATCGCCCCCGAACGTGCCGCCGCGGTGGAGTTGTTGCCCGCCGTGGGCGGCGCGGTGCCGGTGTACGGCGACGCGCGCACGGCAGCGGTCGCGCTCGCGCACGCCTACGAACGCGCGATGTGGCTGACTCGCCCCCGCGGCACGGTGCCGGCCCTGGCCGACGTCGATCGCACCGCGGCCCGTTCGCTCGCCGGCGAGTTCCTGCTGCGCGAGCCCGACGGCGGATGGCTACCGCCCGGCGAATGCGCGCGCATGTTGGGCGCGTACGGCATCGAGGTGAGCCCGTGGCGGCAGGCGTTCGACGTCGAGGAGGCGGTGGCGGTGGCGCGTGAACTCGCCCCGCTGGGCGTCGACGGAGCGGTCGTGCTCAAGGCGTACGGCCCGCACATCGTGCACAAGAGCGATGTGGGCGGCGTGCGATTGCGCCTGGTCGGCGACGACGCGGTACGTGCGGCGTTCACCGACCTGGCCAACCGGATCGGCGCGTTGATGGAGAGCGTGGTCGTCCAGCCGATGGCCGCCTCGGGGGTCGAGCTGATCGCCGGGGTGACCCAGGACGAGGTGCTGGGCCCGTTGGTGGTGTTCGGGCTGGGCGGGGTCGCCACCGACGTCCTCGCCGACCACGGTGCGCGGTTGACCCCGCTGACCGATCTGGACGCGCACTCGCTCCTGGCCGACTCACGAGGGGCCCCGTTGCTGTACGGCCATCGAGGTGGGCCGGCCGCCGACACCGCCGGGATCGAGGACGTCCTGCACCGGTTGTCCAGGCTCGCGGACGATGTGCCGCAGCTCGTGGAGGCCGACTTGAACCCCCTGGTCGCCCGCCCCGACGGCGTCACCGTCGTCGACGCCCGGATCCGATTGGCACCGCGACACGGACAGGATCCATACCTGCGGCGACTGCGCTGACCCTGGGCTCGCGGCGGATGCCCAAGCCTGACTGCGGGGGAGCCGGATACTCAGCGCGCCCGAGCGGGGCCTTGCGAAGCACGTGTCCACCGGTGGGGGCAGGCCCCGGACGCGTCGCCGGGGCGATGTTGCCGGCCCCGGCCCGGGCGAGGCGGGCGGCCTGTCCTCGGTCCGCGAGCGGGCGGAGGTGGCCGATCAGAAGACACCGGGCCTCCCGGCCGAGGCGTCGTGGTCGGCGGCGTCCCGGCCGGGAAATCCTTGTGCGAGGTCGGGTCAGGAAACTTCGGTGGTGGCGTCCCGGACGGCCTTGTCGATGTCCTTCGAGCTCACGTCGAGTTCCTTGGCCACCTTCTTCTCCGCCTTCAGCTCCGCCTTGGCCAACGCGTGCTGGAGCGTGCTCTCGCCGACGACGACCAGGGCGGCCTCGCCCTCGTCGATGAGCTCGCCGAACTCCTTCACGTCCGCACGGGACATGCCGCGCCACAGGTGGCCGCCCACCCCGCCCACGGCGGCCCCCACGGCGGCTGTGCCGATGATCGCCGGCGGGAACAGGATGCCGACGAGCGCGCCGACCGCCGCGCCGCCCCATGCGCCGTGTCGCGTGGACGTCTCGTCCTTGTTGACGTGCACCTTGCCCGCGTCGTCCTTGGTGACCACCGAAGCGTCGTAGCCGCCGACCGCACCCAGCGCGTGCAGGTCCTTCACGACGTCGTAGTCGGCCCGCGCCGCCGCCTGGTCCGGGTAGGTCCCGATGTAGATGAACACCGAGTCGGGCTTCGCCATTTCGTTGATCCCTTCCGAGGATGCCGCATCCGGGAGAACACGGCGACGACCGAGAACGCGCAGCGGTGCACGGGCGCGGGCGACGCCCGTGCCCGCAAGCCATGCGATCTTGTCCGGCAGTTCCAGCATGGGGCCCACCAGCCGGCTCGGCATCCCGCACGGCGGGCGGACGGCACGAGGAGTCGAGCGGCGGGGGCCGGCCGGCCGCGGACGCGCGGGTCCCAGGGCAAGGCGGTGGGCGGGGGCAGGGTCTGCCGCGACACGAAAGGACACCACGTTCGGCGTACTCGGAATCGTCCGTGCGCGCGTAGGTCCACCGAGGTCGAGGCGGGTGCGGCGCCCGGGATCGAGGGGGCGAGCCATTGCCGGATCGGCTCGCGCGGCTCGCCGCGTACGGGATCGGCCGAGTCGGTGTGGTGTCCGGTCGTTGCGCGGGGGTGGGTTCCTCGGCTGCGAAGGCGGTGTCCGCACGGCTTCGCCTGCCGTCGGGGTGGGATCGGATCCGGGTGGCCCGACACACGAGATTCGGCCGGGCCCGTCACGTGGACGGCGCCCGACCGGGTCGTGTGGCGATCAGAGCAGCCAGCGGTGGTCGCGGACGATCGGCAGGCGGGCCCACAGGGCACCCAGGCCGAGCCGGCTGCCGACGGCGACCGCGGCGAGGGCGATCAGGGAGATGGCGTAGATGACGTGGTAGTCGGTGAAAGGGTTCGTGGAGGAACTGGGCTTGCCGCTGTCGAGGTGCTTGGCGGGCGGCCATTCGGCGATCCACATCAACGCCATCATGGCGGTACCGGAGACGGCCGCCGGACGCAGACCGATGCCCAGAACCAGCGCGACGCCGACGCCGAGCAGACCGAGCATGAACAGCCGGTCGGCCCAGGGCTCGCCGGCCCAGTCGCGCAGGGTGCCGGCCATCGGGCCGACGTCCACGTGGGAGAGGAAACCCTTGGTGGGGGAGCCGCCGTCGAGCCAACCCTTGCCGCTCGCGGTGGCGTAGCCGAAGCCGAACGTCTTGTCCAGGAACGCCCACAGGAACACGAAGCCCAACAGGACCCGCAGTCCCGCCACGGCGACCTCGGCGTTGCGGGTGGCGGCGATCGCCGATGAGCCGGCCGAGACGTCGGGCGTGGTCTCGTCGTCCGTACGGCGGGATGCCGCGGGTGAGCGGTGCGGCAGGTGCAAGCGCGGGGACAGCCGGTGGTCGCGTGAGGTTGCCATGTCGATTCCCTCCCTGGTGGTGCCGGACCCGGTGCCCGGCGCCCGGCCACGAACGTGCCTTCCTGGGCCGTGACTTCAATGTCCCGCCTGCCCGGTGCCCGCCCCAGGGCCGACCGGCCCGACCTGTCGGGTCCAACAGCCGGTTGCCCGTGTGGCGTTGCGGGTGAGCCACGCAGGCGCCCACCGAAAAGGGGCGGTCGACCGCAATGAATCGGGGGCGGCCGCCCGCAGCCGGAATTCCAGGCCGGCCCATGCGTTCGTGCCCCGGCTGCCGATCACCACGAGCGAAGCGGGTAACGACAACACCCCGGCAGAGCCCGCCTGTTGTCCATGTCAGGGCATTCCGAAGGGCTGCCGTAGGGCCCGTTCGGCATGGGGACCGGGCCGGTCGGACCGGTCACGGCCCCGTCGGCATCGGCTGTGCGGTCGGGGGCAGATCCCGTGTCCCGTCCGAGACGAGATGGCGGCGATTGTTGGCGTCAGCCCAGCGGGACGCGCCATTCCAGGAGGGCTCCGCCGTTGGGGGCGGGCCCGAACGAGCAGGTGCCGCCGAGGGATTCGGCCCGTTCGCGCATGTTCGCCAACCCGCTGTCGCGGGTCGGGTGCGCCGGTGGGCCAACGCCGTCGTCGCGCACCCGCAGCCGCACGTGGTCGCCGTCGGTCTCGATGTGTACCTCCACCCGACTCGCGTGGGCGTGGCGGGCCGCGTTCGCGAGTGCTTCGCGCAGCACCGCGATCACCTCGGCGGCGATCGGTTCCGGTACCTGGGTGTCCAGCAGGCCGTCGACGCGCAACGTCGGTGCGAAGCCGAGCATTTCGGTGACCGCGTCGACCTCGCGCAGGCAGCGGGAACGCAGTCCGACGCCGGTGTCGCGGCCGCGGGCCTTGAGGGAGAAGATCGTCGACCGGATGACCTTGATCGTGTCGTCGAGTGCGTCGACGGCGGATTCGACGCGCTCGAGGGCTTCGGGGTGGTCGATGAAGCGTGTCGCGCTCTGGAGGGTCATGCCGGTGGCGAACAGGCGTTGGATGGCCAGGTCGTGCAGGTCTCGGGCGATGCGGTCGCGGTCCTGCAACACCGTCAGGAGTTCGGCGTCGCGGCGGCGTTCCGCGATCTCCAGGGCCAGTGCCGCGTGGTCGGCGAAGCCGGTGACCATGCGCACCACCGCGTCCGACAACTGCGGCCGCTCCACTCGGTTGGCGACCTGAAGCACACCTCGGATGCGCTCGTGGGTGCCCAGCGGCAGCAGGAACGCCGAACCGAGATCGGAACCCGCGGCAGTGGCCACCACCGCACCCGGATCGTGGCCGATGTCGGTGCTGACGATCGTCTCGCCGGAGCTGAACACCTTGCCCATCAGGGTGCTCCCGCCGGACAGGACCAAGCCGCGGACGCGGTCCGCCAAGGGGCCCGAGGCGGCCTCGACGACCAGATCGTCCGTCCCGTGTACCGGCACGGCCAAGGTCACCAGGTCGGCGTCGGCCATGTCCCGGATGGTGCTGGTGAACGTGCGCAGGACGTCGGTGGGGGCGTTGCCGGAGAGCAGGCTCCGGGTCAGCTCCGAGCTTGCGCCGAGCCAGCGTTCGCGGCGGCGGACGTCGTCGTACAGGCGGGCGTTGTCGATCGCGACGCCGGCCGCCGCCGCGAGCGTGCGCAGGACCGCCTCGTCCTCCTCGTCGAAGTCCGCCCCGCCGCGTTTCTCGGTGAGGTAGAGGTTGCCGAAAACGGTGTCGCGGATGCGGATCGGCACGCCCACGAAGGTGTTCATCGGCGGGTGGCCGGCCGGGAAGCCGAACGAATCGGGGTGTTCGGACAGGTCGTGCAGGCGCAGCGGATGCGGGTCGCGGATGATCAGCCCCAGGATGCCGCGCCCGGTGGGGAACGGGCCGATCTTCAGGATGGTCTCCGGATCCATGCCCACGGGCAGGAACCGGGCGAGTCGTTCCTCGTCGCCGATCACCCCGAGGGCGCCGTACCGGGCGTCGACCAGGGTCACCGCCGACTCCACGATTCGGCGGAGCACGGTCTCCAGGTCCAGGTCGCTGCCGACGGACAGGACGGCCTCCAGCAGCCCGTTCACCCGATCCCGGGTCGCGCGGACCACCTCCACGTGCGCCTGGAGCTCGTCCAGCAGCTCGTCCAGGCGCATACGCGGCAGTGCCGGTCGCTCGTCCGACGCCACAACCACTCCTCCAAGCATCGGTTACCCGCGGAAACGCTTTCGGGCCCATGGTGTCAAACCCTGGTGGGCCCGTCTGCCCCTCGCCACATGGACACCATCGTGATTCCGGGTAGCGGCGTCGTCGAGGGGATCGGGTGCTCGGTCCGATCCGCGACCTCGCCGCGGTGTGGGCCCTGGATCCGCCGGGTCTCGAACAGCACACCGCCGGACACGCCCTCGCCGGGACCGAGACCACCTTCGTCGTCCCCGAAACCGACGTGATCGCGGCAGGGGAGGAACTCCTGAAGCACCGCCGCGACGCCCTGTTCGTCGTGGACGCGGACGGCACGGTGATCCGCGTCCCGACCGGCCGCGATCTGTCGACCGTTCTGCCGGGGCTGCACCGCCCGCGCTACGGTGACGGGCACGGGCGTCTTCGACGTCCGACCATGGAGTCACGACTGACCTTCGGAGGAGGGCCGTGCCGACACCGCCCATTCGCGTGTTCCTGCTCGACGACCACGAGGTGGTCCGCAGGGGCCTCGCCGACCTGCTCGGTGGCGAATCCGACATCGAGATCGTGGGCGAGTCGGGCTCCGCCGCCGAGGCCACGCGGCGCATCCCGGCGCTGCGTCCGGACGTCGCGATCCTGGACGGACGCCTGCCCGACGGCAGCGGCATCGACGTGTGCCGCGAGGTGCGTTCCCGCTTTCCCGAGATCAACGCGCTGATCCTGACCTCCTACGACGACGAGGACGCGCTGTTCGCGGCGATCATGGCGGGCGCGGCCGGCTACGTGCTCAAGCAGGTCCGCGGACAGGACCTGATCGCGGCCGTGCGTGCGGTGGCCGCCGGCCAATCCTTGCTGGACCCGGCGGTGACCACGCGCGTCCTGGATCGGGTACGCAAGGGACCCACCGCCGAACCCGGCCCCACCGGGCTGAGCGAACGCGAGAAGCAGGTGCTGGAGCACATCGCGCAGGGCCAGACGAATCGCGAGATCGCCGAGAGCCTCGGCCTGGCGGAAAAGACCATCAAGAACTACGTCTCGGCGGTACTGAGCAAGCTCGGCTTGGAGCGCCGCGTCCAGGCCGCCGTCTACGCGACCGAGTTGCACCAGGACGCCGAGCGACACAGGACCTGAGACGACGGGCCCGAGTGCCCCGGCGGACGCGTCGATGTCCTCGGAGCCGACAGCGGGTCCGAGGACGTCCGGGTTCGGCGCGCCGGTCCGTATGGGCGGGCGGACACCTTCAGCGTGCCGCCGCCGATCCCGGGTAGGGCCGCGCTACCCGAGGCGCAGGGCCGTTCGGCCCGGGCGTGCCGGCGTGAAGTGCGCTGTCCTGGGAAGCGTCTCGATGCCCGGATCTCAGGAGGCGGTTGCCGTGTTCCTCTTCGCACACCCCGGAACGACCCCCACGTCCGCGCGCCGTCGCCTCGTCGGTCGCCGCACGAAGGCGTGCACGCTGTACTTGCGCTCGATGGACATCGGACTCCCACCGGGCGCGGCCACCTCGTCGCCGGTGCTGATGTCCCTGGTCCTGGCCGACCTCGAATGGTGCGTACGCGAAGCCGAAACGCACGCCGCACGGCGCCCGTGGTGGCGACCCGTCGCGCGTTGGTACGGGCGTCCGATGGACGCGGCACTCGCCGCCGATCGCGAGCGGCTGCGCGCCCTGGCCGACACGGTGGTGCGCGATGCCTGCTGACGCAGCCTCTTCCACGAGCGCCGTCGCCTGCGGGCGTGTCCTGGTCGTCAACGCCGGCTCGTCCAGCCTGAAGCTGTCGGTCGTCGAGCCGGACGACACCATCGCGTGCACCTCGAACCTGAGCTGCGCCGAAACGATTCCACCCGAGGAGATCGCCGAGTTCGTGCGCGCGGCCGGGACCGTCGACGCCGTCGGACACCGGATCGTGCACGGCGGCGCGGAGTTCACCGGCCCGGCACGACTGGATCCGCGGGTGTACGCGCGGATCGCCGCGCTGCGCCCGCTCGCGCCTCTGCACCAAGGCCGGGCGATCGCCGGCATCGACGCGATCGGTGAGCTGTGTCCGGAACTGCCCGCGGTCGCCTGCTTCGACACCGCCTTCCACCACACGCTCCCCGCCGAGGCGAGCACCTACGCGCTCCCCGAGGCGTGGCGCGCCGAATGGGGCCTGCGCCGCTACGGCTTCCACGGGCTCTCGCACGCGTACGCCGGGGCCCGAGCATGCGAACTGACCGGTCTGGAACCCTCGTCGGCGCGTGTGGTCAGCTGCCATCTCGGCGCCGGGGCGTCGCTGGCCGCGATCCGGGGCGGGATCTGCGTCGACACCACGATGGGCTTCACGCCGACCGAGGGCCTGGTGATGGCCACCCGCGCCGGCGACCTGGACCCGGGCATGCTCGTGTGGCTGCTTCGTAACGGCATCGAACTGGACGAGCTCGAGCGGGTGTTGGAGCACGGGGCGGGCCTGAGCGCGCTGGCCGGGCACGGCGGCGACATGCGCGCGATCCGGACGGACGCCGACGCGGGAGATCCACGCGCCCGGCTCGCGCGCGGGATCTACGCCTATCGGGTGCGCACCAGGATCGCCGCCATGGCCGCCGCGATGGGCGGCCTGGACGTCCTGGTCTTCACCGGCGGTGTGGGCGAGCACGACGACACGCTGCGCGCCGACGTCGCCGCCGAACTGCGCTTCCTGGGGGTGCGTGTGAACCTCGAGGCCAACGCCCGGACACGGGCCGATGCCGAGATCGGCGAGGCGGGCGCGCAGGTACGCACCGTGGTCGTCACCGCCGGCGAGGATGTGTGGATCGCGCGCGAAACCCGCGAGGCGGCGAGCTGAAGCCTGCGGCGCCACGGTGCGCGCCACCCGGAGTGGGCCGGCGCGCGCGCACACGCGAGGGGGCGGGCCGCAGGTCCGAACGAGTCATCCCCGGAGAGGCGTTCGGCCCTGTCCCGATCCCCGGGGGAGCGGACAGTCTGGGACGCGACCCAGGGGAGGGATCGTGCACCGACGGGGACTGAAGATCGTGATCACCGAGTCGCACTCGGGCGGATGCCGGCAGGTGGCGACGGATCTGGCCGAGGCCGGACACACCGTGCTGCGCTGTCACGAGAAACCGGGGGCGGAACCGGAGGAGCCCTGTGTGGCGTGGGCGGCCGGACGCGGTTGTCCCCTGCTCGCCCCGGACATCGACGTCGTCGTGGACGTGCGCGCGAACGCGGGGCCGCGGACCGAGCGCGAGCAGGGGGCGATGTGCGCGCTCGTGGCCGGAGTTCCACTGGTGGTCTGCGGACCCGTCGACACACACGACGCGATGCTCGCGCGCGCGGACGTCGTGTGTCGCCGAACCGACGTCGAGTCGGCCTGTCGCACGGCGTTCTCCCCGGTGGGCCCCACCGCCCACCGCGTGGTGACCCGGGCCGTGTCCCTCGCGCTCGCCGGCGTGACCGCCCCCGCCGACGTGCACGTCGACCTGACGGTGCGCGAGGGCATGGTCCTCGCGGACGTCACGGTCGGGGCGTCCCCGACGGCCACCGCCGTCCGCCGCGTCCGAGGTGCCGTTCGACGGGCCCTGGCCCCCTTCACGCCGACGTGGCCGTACACACCCGTGACGCTGTACCACCGAACGCCGACGGCCGGTCGTGGGTGACCGCGGGGTGCCTTGCCGTGCAACCTCCGCGGCGGCAGGGAGCTTTCGGCCCCGCGAGGGCCCGACGGTCAACCCCCGGGGAGCGGCGACAGCCGGTCGCCGCTTCGTGGCGTGACTGTTTCCGCCGAACGCCCGAACCCGATCACCGGGTTCGCACGTTCGGCGGTGCGCGGGATCAGGCGTTCGGCGTGGGGACGAATACCACCGGGGGTGCTGCCGTGGCGCAGGCAGTACCCGCCGATGGGGCCGGCGGAGCAGCCGGCGGCCGGGTGTCGGGCGGGACCACGTGCCGGGGCCCGCGAAGGACTCGGCGACGCGTCCCGATGCGGGTGGCGCGGACTCCGGTGCGGGCCCCGGCGTGGGTCAGCGGCCGGCAGGCGGGTCGTTCGGCCAGGTCCAGTCGCGGACTTCGGGCATGTCCTCGCCGTGGTCGAGGATCCAGGCGTGGTGCCGGGTGCGTGCGTCGGCCATGGCCTGACGCACCGTCGCGGCGCGCGAACCCAGTCCGGGGACGCGGTCGATCACGTCGATCACGCGTTGGTAGCGGTCCATGTCGTTGAGGACGACCATGTCGAACGGGGTCGTCGTGGTGCCGTATTCCTTATATCCGCGTACGTGCAGTTGGTCGTGGTTGTGGCGGCGGTAGGCGAGGCGATGGATCAGCCACGGGTAGCCGTGGTAGGCGAAGATGACCGGAACGTCCGTGCCGAACAGCGCGTCGTACTCCGTGTCGGGCATGCCGTGCGGGTGTTCGCTCTCGGGGGTCAGCCGCATCAGGTCGACCACGTTGACCACGCGCACCCGCAGCTCGGGCAGGTGTCGGCGGAGCAGGTCGACGGCGGCGAGGGTTTCCAGGGTGGGTACATCTCCGGCGCAGGCCAGGACCACCTGCGGGTCGCCGTCGTCGTTGGAGGCCCATTCCCAGACCCCGGCTCCGCGGGTGCAGTGCAGGACGGCCTCGTCCATGGTGAGCCAGTCGGGGTTGGGCGTCTTGCCGGCGACGATCACGTTGACCAGGCCGCGGCTGCGCAATACGTGGTCGCTCACCGAGAGCAGGGTGTTGGTGTCCGGCGGCAGGTAGACGCGGACGACCTCGGGTCGTTTGTTGATCACGTTGTCGACGAAGCCGGGGTCCTGGTGGGAGAAGCCGTTCTGGTCCTGGCGCCAGACGTGGGAGGTGAGGAGGTAGTTGAGCGAGGCGATGGGTGGGCGCCAGCCGATCTCGCGACAGGCGTGCAGCCATTTGGCGTGCTGGTTGAACATGGACGAGACGATGTGGGTGAAGGCTTCGTAGCAGGAGAAGACGCCGTGCCGCCCGGTCAGGAGATAGCCCTCGAGCATGCCCTGGCAGGTGTGTTCGGAGAGGATCTCCACGACCCGGCCGTCGGGCGCCAGGTGGGTGTCGAGGTCGGTGATCGGTTCCTGCCAGGCCTTGGCGGTCGCACCGTAGACGGCGCCGAGTCGGTTGGACTCGGTCTCGTCCGGGCCGAACAGCCGGAAGTCGCGTCGGGTCGCCGTGCGGGCGAAGACTTCGCGCAGGTACTCGCCCAGGGCCCGGGTCGGCTCCGACGAGGACGCGCCGGGTTCGACCACCTTGACGGCGAAGGCGTTCGGGTCGGGCAGCGGCAGGTCCCGCAGTACGGTGCCCCCGTTGGCCTCGGGTACGGCGCCCAGGCGGGTGTCGCCGGCGGGCACGTTGGCGAGCACGATCGGGGTGGGCCGGCCGCCCTCGTCGAAGAGTTCGTCGGGCCGGTAGGAGCGCATCCACGTCTCGAGCAGGGCCAGGTGCTCGGGGTTCTCGCGTACTCCTGCCAGTGGAACCTGGTGCGAGCGCCACGTGCCCTCGACGGGCAGGTCGTCCACGGCAACCGGTCCGGTCCAGCCCTTGGGGGTGCGCAGGACGAGCACCGGCCACCTCGGGCGCCCCTGCGCGGTCGCCTTGAGCCGGGTGATGTCGTCGAGCGCCTCCTCCAGCGCGGCGGCGAACGCGGCATGTACGCGGGCGGGTTCGTCGCCCTCGACGTGGATGGGGCGCCATCCGTAGCCGGTCAGCAGCGCGTCCAGTTCCTCGCGCGGCATCCGGGCGAGGAGCGTCGGGTTGGCGATCTTCCAGCCGTTCAGGTGCAGGATCGGCAACACCGCGCCGTCGGTACGGGGGCTGAGGAACTTGTTGCCGTGCCAGGACGCGGCGAGCGGCCCGGTCTCGGCCTCGCCGTCGCCGATCACACACGCCACGACCAGATCGGGGTTGTCGAAGGCGGCGCCGAAGGCGTGCGAGAGGCTGTAGCCGAGTTCGCCGCCCTCGTGGATGGAGCCCGGTACGCCGGGGGCGATGTGGCTGGGGACGCCGCCCGGATAGGAGAACTGGCGGAAGAGCGCGACCATGCCGTCCGCGTCTTGGGGGACGTTCGGGTAGCGCTCGCTGTAGGTGCCGTCCAGCCACGACGCGGCGAGTGCGGAGGGGCCGCCGTGGCCGGGGCCGGTGACGTGCAGGGCGTGCGTGCCGCGTTCGCGGATGACCCGGTTCAGGTGGGCGTAGATCAGGTTCAGGCCGGGGGAGGTGCCCCAGTGCCCGAGCAGGCGCGGCTTGATGTGTTCGGGGCGCAGGGGTTCGGTCAGAAGCGGGTTCCCACTCAGGTAGATCTGGCCCACCGCGAGGTAGTTCGCCGCCCGCCACCATGCGTCGACCGTGGTCAGGTCCGGACTTTCGGGAATCGCCATCGTCATCGGTCTTCCTCTCGTGCGTCGTCTGAACTCCGCTCGTTCCCACGCTCGCGCCGACCACGCGTGGCGTGAAGGGCCGAACGGCCCTACGGCACAAAGCCGTCAGGGACTGTCGGGGGAGGCGGCCGAACCTGTGCTCCCGCGTTTCGCGCCCAAATTGAGGTCGAGACCTGTCCGGCTTCACCAGGCGGGTCGGGACGCCGGCCGCCCGCGAGGCCGTCGGGTGGGTGGTGCGTCGGCCGGTCGAGCCCGGCCGCTTGCGTGACCTTCGTGACTTCACGAGCTTCACGGTCTACGACATGCCCGCCGGCGTCTGGGTGCCTTGCTTCAAGGCCGGACCGGCACGGAACCCCGCCGGCACGTTCGGCGTCGGGTACGAAAGCACCGGCCACTGCGGTCTCGGCCGCTGGCACGCCTCGTTCACGGCCGCCTACGCATGGGACGGCACAGCCTGGCGCGGCGCCTGGGTGGGTTCCAACAACGAGTGGCTCCCCGCCCCTTCGGCCGCCTCCACCGACAGCCCCTCCGCGAGCAGCACGCCGAAGCCGAAGATCAGCGCAGCCGACGCCCTCAAGCGCGGCGAGGTACGCCTGGGCAGCCCCGATGGCCCCAAGGTCACGGCCGCCGAACTCCACAAGCCGCCCTCCGTACGCGGCGACGCGCCCGTCGAGCCCGTCGAGCCCGTGGCCTCCGACGGCACACACACCGTGTGGACGCTCACCGCACGATAGGGACCACCGAAAGCCGCGCGGCCCCGGCCCTCGCCGGGGCCGCGCGTGGTTGGACACGGCGCTCCGGGAGAACACCGGGCTGCACGCGCAACTGCTCAGCCGGCCCGAATCCCTCCGTACCCGCGGCGGGCTTCGCGCCGGCGTGGCCGACCCCGGCCCGGGATGGGGGAGTGGCTTGCCTAGGATCGCAGGTCCAGCACCGAACCGATCCGAAGGACAGGGAGACCGGGTTGGAACTCACCGGCACGTTGACGGAGACCGACTGGGAGTCGCATCGCCCTGCGGTCTTCGGGGCGGCCTACCGGATCCTGGGTACGGTCGCGGATGCCGAGGATGTGGCGCAGGAGGTCTGGTTGCGCAGTGCCGCCGAGGATGTGTCCGAGGTGCGGAATCTGCGGGCCTGGCTGGTGACGATGGCCGCCCGAATGTCGTTCAACGTGCTGAAATCCGCGCGGGTCCGACGCGAGTGCTACGTGGGTCCATGGCTGCCCGAGCCGCTGGTGACCGGCCCGGACGCCTCCGTCGGGGTGCTCATGGACGAGTCGGTGGGCACCGCGATGCTGGTGGTGATGGAGACGCTTTCTCCCGCCGAACGCGTCGCACTGGTCCTGCATGACGTCTTCGACTTCCCGTTCGCCAGGATCGCCGAGGTGCTCGGTGGTACACCCGCCGCCGGCCGCAAGCTCGCCTCCCGTGCGCGGGCGCGGGTCGCCGAGGTTCGGGAGCGGCCCCGGGCGAGCAAGGCCGAGACCGAACGCGTCCTCAAAGCGTTCAAGGCCGCGGCCGACGCGGGGGATATTGCCGAACTTGTCGGATTGTTGGATCCCGACGCCGTCTACATCGCGGACGGCGGAGGCAAGGCGACCGCCGCGCGCAGGCCGGTTCACGGCGCCGAGACGATCGCACTGCTCGCGGTCGGGCAGATCCGGATCAGGCGCCCGGACGCGTTCCGGATCCTCGAGGTGAACGGGCACCCGGCCCTGGTCACCTACAGCGGCGGTGAACCGGTCTGGCTCGACACCGTGGAAGTCGCCAACGGACGGATCACGACGTTCAGAAGGCTCGTCAATCCCGAGAAGCTCGCCCGCGTCGGTCACATCTGAACCCGCTGTCTTGTCTCCCTGCCGAAGCCCCTCCATGAGGGGACGACGCACGAGAGAGGACGACGGGATGGCACACGTGGTGATCATCGGGGGCGGTTTCGCGGGTGTGTGGAGCGCGGCGGGAGCGGCACTGGCACGCGGGGACGCGGACCTGCGCATCACCCTCGTCGCGCCCAACGAGCACTTGGTGCTCCGGCCGCGCCTGTACGAGCCGGAGCCGGATCTGGCCAAGGTGGAGCTCGCCAGGATCCTGGATCCGATCGGCGTCCGCCATGTGCGGTCCCGGGTCGACGCGATCGACACCGATCGCCGCGTGCTGGTGGCCGACGGCGAGGAGATCGCCTACGACCGCCTGGTGCTGGCTGCCGGCAGCAAACTCGTCACGCCGAAGGACCTGCCCGGCGCCGAACGGCTTTTCGACATCGACACCCTGGACGGCGCCCGGCGACTCACCGACCATCTGCGCGACCGCGCGGACTACTCCGCCGTCGTGGTCGGCGCCGGCTTCGTCGGCTTGGAGGCCGCGACCGCACTGGCCGCCCGAGGCCGGGTGTTGCTGGTGGACCGATCGGAGGTGGTCGCCGACCAACTCGGTCCCGGCCCGCGCGAGGAGATCGAGGCGGCGTTGGACAAGCTGGGCATCGAACGCCGCCTGGAGACCACGGTCACCGAGGTCGGAGCAAGCCATGCCGTCCTCGCCGACGGCACCCGGGTCGAGGCGGACGCGGTGGTCTGGTGCGTGGGGATGAAGGCCGGCGAACTGACCCGGCAGATCTCCGCCGAGCTCGACGACCTCGGCCGGGTGCCGGTGGACCATCGGCTGCGCGCGCTTCCCGACGTGTTCGTCGCCGGGGACACGGCCGCGGCGGCGTACGACGCCGAGCACACGGTCATGCAGGCATGCCAACACGCCACCCCGCTCGGCAAGGTCGCCGGGTACAACGCGGCGGCCGACCTGCTGGACCTGCCACTGCGCGACTTCACCCCCGGCCCGTACGTCACCTGCCTGGACCTGGGCGGCGCCGGCGCGATCTTCACCCGGGGCTGGGACCGCAAGGTGATGGCCTCGGGCGCGGACGGCGCGGCCATCAAGGCATGGATCAACCAGGCCATCCACCCACCGGTCGACGACGCCTCCGCCATCCTCGCCGCCGCCGACCGCGTCTACCTCGAACTCCCCTTCTTTCCCCGCCCGGAGGAGAACGCCGCCTAGGTGTATGGCCCACGGAGATTGAGAACGAGGCCGTCGCCGGGCCGGGTCTCCCAGTCGTCCAGCCAGGCGCTCGCCCCTCGCTCGAAGCGCGCGCGCCCCAGGGCTCGACAAGCCTCCCAAGCCGAAGCCACGATCGGCAGGAATCGGCGTTGGGGGGCATCCCCCCGCGAGCGCCGGAGCCGATTCGGACGTCGCACGTAGCGAAGCCGCCCGATCGCGGATGGTGGAATCCACGAACGGGCGGCTTCAACGGAGGGCGCTTCGGGTCGAGGGCGATCGCGACTGGCTGCGGACGGCTGTACCGAAGTGCAATCGGCGCCGGACGACACCCCGATGGGATCGAAACGGGCCGGGTCGAGCCGAACGCGGTACGGATCCGAGCCGGGTCGGTGCCGGGCCGATACCGAATCGGTGCCGATCAGTGCCGATCAGTGCCCAGCCGGTGCCCGGACTCTGCCGAGGTTCCGTCCGGACGACATCCGGACCCGATCCGGCCGGCTCGGCCGATCCCGCCCGTGTCCGGTCCTCAGCCCGAGTTCAGTGCTTCGGTGGGTGGTAGTCGTGCCGCGCGGCCGGCCGGGTACAGGCCGGCGAGTGCGCCGATGGCGATGGATGCGGCGACGCCGCCGAGGATGGCGGGCCAGGGGAGTACGAGTGGCCATCCCTGTGCGTGGGCGTACCCGCTCGTGACGATCAACCCGAGCAGTACGCCCGCCACGCCGCCCAGGCCGGACAGCGTCACCGCCTCGGT